>JBIKNC010000233.1:0-6674 GCA_044358925.1 Planctomycetota bacterium
CGCGGGCGGGAACGTGGCGGAGAACAGCAACGTCTGTCGCTCCTCCGGCGTCTGCAGGAGGATCTTCTCGACGTCGTCGAGGAAGCCGATCTCCAGCATCTCGTCCGCTTCGTCGAGCACGACGAATTCGGTCCACGGGAACGAGAGGAAGCGCTGACCCATGAGGTCGAGCACGCGCCCCGGCGTGCCGACGACGATCTGCGTGCCGGTCTGCAGCAGCCTGATCTGCGGCGGGATCGGATCACCGCCGACGAGCAGCGCGACCTTCAAGCCTTTCGCGCGGCCGAGTTCTTCGAGCACACCCGCGACCTGCTGCGCGAGTTCACGCGTCGGGCAGAGCACGAGGCCGAGCACCGCGCGCCGCGACGGATCGATCTTGCTGACCATCGGCGCGCCGAACGCGAGCGTCTTGCCCGTGCCCGTCTCCGCCTTCGCGATCACGTCGCGTCCTTCGAGTGCCGGCCCGATCGCGAGCGCCTGGATCGGCGTCGGTTTCGTGATCCCCATCGCGAGGATGGCGGCCTGCACGTCGTCCGACAGCGGCCACTCGGTGAAGGACTGGATGTCCGGCGGCACGTCGACGGGGTGCAGCTCGAGTGCCGGATCGGCGTGCTGTGCCGCAGCCGGAGCGCCTCGGCTCTTGCCGCCCTTGCCACCGCGTCCACCACCCGATCGGCCGCCGCCCGGGCCATTTCCTCGTCCTCGTGTCGTCATGTCGTTCTCGTCCGTGCTGCCGTTATCCGCTATCCGAGGGCGAAGGCGCAACGTTCGCGCCCACAATGATGCGCCCGCCGCTTCGCGCGCACTCGTTCGCGCGCCGCCGCGGCCGCTCCCATGCGCATCGCCACCTGGAACGTGAACTCGGTTCGCGCGCGCCTGCCGCGTGTGCTCGCCTGGCTCGACTCCGTCAAGCCCGACGTGGTCTGCCTTCAAGAGACCAAGTGCGTCGACGAGCAGTTTCCCCGCGAGCCCATCGAAGACCTGGGCTACTCGATCGCCGCCTACGGCCAGAAGACCTACAACGGCGTCGCCATCCTCGCGCGCGGCGCGATCGAGGACGTGCAGCGCGGCCTGGTCGGCGACGGTGAGGCGCCCGAGGCGCGCGCGATCGCCGCGCAGGTGGGGGAGTTCCTGCTGCTCGACCTCTACGTCGTGAACGGCAAGGAAGTGGGCGACCCGAAGTACGCCTACAAACTCGAGTGGCTCGAACGCGTCCGCGCGACGATCGCCGAGCGCTTCGACCTGTCCGAGAAGGTCGTCGTGACGGGCGACTTCAACATCACGTTCGACGACCGCGACGTGCACGACCCCGACCTCTGGCGCGAGAAGATCCTGTGTTCGACGCCGGAGCGGCGCGCCCTCGCCCGCATCACCGAACTCGGCCTCCACGACGCGCTGCGCAAGTTCACCCAGGAGCCCGGCCACCACACCTGGTGGGACTTCCGCACGAAGGGCTTCGAGCGCAACCTCGGCCTGCGCATCGACCACTTCCTCTTGAGCAAGGCCGCGCTCGACGCGTGCACGAGTATCGAGGTCGACCGCGACGAGCGCGCCCGCGAGAAGCCGTCGGACCACGCGCCGGTGGTGGCGACGTTCCGCTGAACGCGCGACGGCCATTTCCGTGCGACGGCGAGTAGCCATCGCGGCGGTGCTCACTACGTGTGTCGAGCGAGTGCAACCACGGACGGACGACTGTCGCCATGAACACGACCAAGCGCCGGAGGCGAGCCACCGGGAGTCTCTCGCGGCTCGCTGCGACCGTGGCGTCGACGATGCTCGCCGCGTGCGCCGGTGCGACGCACACGACGCACTCGGCCGCGCCGCCCGTGAACGAAGTGCTGCCGGCGGCAGCGCCTGCCAACGCAGCTCCCGATCACGAAACGCGGGTCACCCGCGACACCTCGAACCTCGCGCTGTCCGGACGCGTGCTGCTCCCCGACGGAGCCGTTCACGCGGGCGACGTCTTCGCCGAGATCGGCTACAGGCCCACCGCGAACACCGGTTACACGACGTACGTGCGCGGTCGGTGCGCGGCGAACGGGGAGTTCGCGTTGACGTGCAGTTTGCCGGGTGTCGAGAGCGGGGACCGGATCGACATGCGCCTTCGAACGGCGCCGTCACCGAACGGACTGGAGGTCTCGACGGTCGCTGCGGACATGCTGTTCGCCGCGGCGAGCCGTGAGGCGATGCCCGGAGCGGTTGCCGAGCGTTTCGACATCGCCCTCGGTGACCTGACGTTCGTTCTTCCCGAGCCGATCGCGACGATCGTCGTGCACGCCGACTCGAATCGGCTCCACACGCTCGCCATCGAACCGAACTTCGAGGGTGGCGCGGTCATGGCTCGCGAGCCCGCTGAAATCGCGCTCCAAGGCCAGCGCGCGACACCCGTGTACTCGTTCGAGCCTTGGGACGAATGGCAGGTCGCGTGTCCCGTCGGTCAGTTGGTCGGTCGATTCCAAGTGTTCGAGCGCGGCGACGAAGTGACCGCGGAACTGCTCCAGCACCTACGTGTCACCGGCACCGCTGATCTCGCGACGATTCCGGCGCGTTCGATCGTGATGATCGTCGACAGCGAGAACTACCGTCCTCCCGAGGAGTGCCGCTTGGAGACGCTCTTGGACGTCGGCACACGTACCTTCGCGCGAACGGGCGTGTGGAGGAGCTGCGAGAGCGTGCGGGAGGACGGGAGCATTCCGACGCACGACATGGTGCCCGGCGACTACGTCATCGAGGTCTGGCCGCCCATCGAGCACGGCGACGACCTCCGCCTTCCAGCGCCCGCTCCACTCGCGACGCTCCACGTCGCGTTCGACGTCGAGCACACGACGTACTCGTTGAAGTGAGCGCACGACGCTCGCTGCCGTGCGCGACGCCGACTCAGCGCGCGTCGTACAGCTCGAGCACACGCGCGGCGCGCTGCTGCTCGTCGAGCTCGGCGTGCAGTTGGCGCAGGAGGTGCGGGCCGGGGGAGAGGCGCAGGAGGACGAAGTCGGCCAGGCGGCCCAGCGGCACGTCGGCGGAGATGCCTTTCGCTTCGGGCGCGAGTTGGTTGATCGCGCAGACGAGGCGCTTGCGCAGCTCGGGAGCGGAGCCGGTGCCGATCTCGGCGGTGCAGTTCTCGACGACGGCGCGCGCTTCGACTTGGCGGTAGAGGCGGTCGCTCCGGACTTCGTCGACGACGACGCGCGCGAGGCCGACGACGATGATCACGAAGCGGCCGTCGGGGCGGCGCTCGTGGCGGCCGATCTCGCCCAGGCCGCCGACGCTCATGACGGGCGGCGCGCCGTGGAGGCTCGGGTCGCCGCCTTCGACGACGGTGCCGATCACGAGCCGACCGCAGCGGTCGAGGAGGTCCTCGACCATCTGCACGTAGCGCGGCTCGAACACGAAGAGCGGCATGACCGCGCCCGGGAAGAGCCACGCGTTCGGCAGCGCGAAGAGCGGGAAGCGGCCGAGCGCGGAGCCGTTGCACGGGCGCGCTTCATGTGCGTCGCCAGTACCGCCCTGGTCGGCGTTGTCGTCGATGTCGGCCATGCGAGGGCTCAAGCTCCCTCGGCGTCGGCCGTCGTGACCGCACCGCGCAGGCCTTCGAGCAGTCCGCCGGCCGCACGCAGGCGCGCGGCGCGGGCGTGCCAGCCCTGCTCCTTGAAGCTGCGGTGCAGGTTCCAGACCTGACGGCGCAAGAGGTGCCGATCGTCGGCGTCCTCGAACCACGACTCCTTCACGGGCAGGCCGCGTTCGGTGAGGTAGGCCGCGACCTGGGCGCGCGAGCGGATCGCGCCGCCGTGGAACGGGTCGACCAGCAGCGTGCGGCGGCCGCTCGCGAGGCGCAGCAGCACGTGGCCGGGGATCGGCACGGCTGTCGCCTTCAGGCCCAGGCGGCGCGCGACCAAGAGGTGGATCGCGACCAGGGTCAGCGGCAGGCCGGTGCGCTCGACGAGGGCGCGGTGGAGGAACACCCGCGACGGGTGGTGGTAGCCCTCCTCCGAACCGGTGAAGCCGAGTTCGCCGCCGAGCACTTCGACGAGGCCGAAGGTGCGCGCGAGGCTCTCGGGTTTGCCGTCGATGTGGCGCGCGACGCTGCGGGCCAGGCGCTCGAGGCGCCGGCGCGTCGGGCGCGGATCCTCGCCGTCGGGCGCGAGCGCCGAGAGGCGCAACAGCCCTGTTTCGAGGTCGGGCGACTTCTTCGAGAGGTGGGCGACGAGGCGCTTCCACGCGCTCTCGAAGCGCCGCCGCTCGAGCACGAGCCGCGCGCGTCCGCGCAGGGCGGCGTCGTCGGCGTGGGCGGCGCGCAGGAGCTCCGGAACGACCGAGCCGTCCGCCGCGACGAGTTCGCGCGTGACGGTGCGTTCGACCGTCGGGCTCTCGTCGGCGAGCAGGGCCACGAGGCTGGCCGCGCGCGCCCGGCGCTGGCCGTTCGAGAACAGTGCGCCGTCGTGATCGCGGCCGCCGCTACCGCGACTGCCGCCGACATCGCCGACCCCGCCGTCCACGCGCTCGTCGCGAATGCTCTTCATGGTCGTTGGTTGCGGCTTCGACTCGCGCGACGCACCCCGCGCCGCCACGTCGAAATCGCCGAAACCGTGTAGTGGAGAGACACGCGGCTTTCGAGCCGCAGGGTCGGCGCCTTTCCTTGCGGTGCGCCGCCGACGACTCCTATCCTAGTTCGCCCGCAGCGTCCGGCTCAGCCACGGAGCGGTGTCCAAGGTGCGCGCGGGTCCCGCCCGTGCGCCATCCGCGGCGCCGCACGGCCCCGCCCGTCGCCCGCGCGGCGACCGTCGTCGCGCCCTCGACCGGCGAACCACCAGCGCCCATGCAGCCGTCGGACCGACCCTCTTCCAGCCACGCCGCGAGCGAGCCGATCGTCGTGACCCACGCGCTGCGGTCGCCGATCGGCAAGTTCCTCGGCGCGTTCAGCAGCCTGTCGGCCGCCGACCTCGGTGTGAGCGTCGTGAAGAGCCTCGTCGCGGCCGCAGGTCTGGCGCCCACGAGTGTGCGGCACCTCGTGTTCGGCAACGGCCGCCAGGCCGGCGGCGGACCGAACGTCGCGCGCCAGATCGCGGTGCGCGCCGGGCTGGGCGACACGTGCACGGCCATGACGATCAACATGGCCTGCGCGTCGGGCCTCAAGTCGATCGAACTCGCCGCGGACGCCATCCGCCTCGGCCGCAGCGAGATCGCGGTCGCGGGCGGCGTCGAGAGCATGAGCCGCTTGCCGTTCCTCCTGCCGCGCATGCGCGACGGCTACCGCCTCGGCCACGCGGAAGTGGTCGACGCGATGTACCAGGACGGCTTCCAGTGCCCGCTGGCCGACATGCTGATGGGCGCGACGGCGGAAGTGCTCGCGAAGGAGTTCGCAATTTCGCGCGAGGAGCAGGACGTCTTCGCGCTCGCGAGTCAGCACAAGTGCGAAGCGGCGCGCAAAGCGGGGCGCTTCACGAACGAGATCGCGCCCGTCGCGGTGCCCGGTCGCAAGGGCGAGGTGGTGAACGTCGCACTCGACGAACACCCGCGCGACGACGCGCGGCTCGAGTCGCTCAGCAAGCTGCAGCCCGTGTTCGACGAGAAGGCGGGCAGCGTCACGGCCGGCAACTCGTCGGGCATCACCGATGGCGCGGCAGCGCTGCTCTTGATGCGTATGAGCACCGCACAGCGCCTGCGCCTCGCGCCGCTCGCCATCCTCGGCGAGTCCTGTGAGGCGGGCGTCGATCCGCGGCGCATGGGCATCGGTCCGGTGCCGGCGTTGCGCGCGCTGCGCGAACGCAACGGCCTCGCAGCGGGCGACTACGACCTCGTCGAACTCAACGAAGCGTTCGCCGCGCAAGTGATCGCGTGCCATCGCCAGGAGCCGCTGCCGCTCGATCGCCTCAACGTGAACGGCGGGTCGATCGCGCTCGGGCACCCGATCGGTGCGACGGGCGCGCGCATCGTGGTCACGCTCCTGCACGAACTCGCACGGCGGCGCGGCACGAACGGCCTCGCGACGCTGTGTGTGTCGGGCGGCATGGGCATGGCGATGCACTTCACGCGCCGCGGACTCTGACTCCGTCTGCGAACGAACACGCCGCGAGCTTCCACTCGCGTCTCTCGAACACCCCGAACCCCCCAAACGAACACTCCATGGCCATCCAGAAAGTCGGTGTCGTCGGCTGCGGCCTGATGGGTCACGGCATCGTGCAGGTCGCCGCGCAAGGCGGCTTCAAGGTCGTCGCCCACGAGTCCGCGCAGGGCGCTCTCGACAAAGGCCTCGAACGCATCACGAAGAGCCTCGCCAAGCTGGCCGAGAAGAGCGTCGAGAAGGGCAAGGCCACGCCCGAACAGGCCAAGAAGGACGCCGATGCCGTGCGCGCGCGCATCACGGGATCCTTGAACCTCGCCGACCTCGCCGACTGCGACCTCGTGATCGAAGCGATCGTCGAGGACCTCGGCGTGAAGAAGAAGCTCTTCGCCGACCTCGGTCGCATCTGCAAACCGAGCACGATCCTCGCCTCGAACACGTCGTCGTTCCCGATCGGCGAGATGGGCCAGGCCTCGGGCCGCCCGCAGCGCATGGTGGGCCTGCACTTCTTCAACCCCGTGCAGCTCATGAAGCTGGTCGAGGTCGTGCGCGCGAAGGAGACGACCGACGAAGTGTTCGGCGAGGCGCGCGCGTTCGGCGAAGCGGTCGGCAAGGT
>JBIKNC010000234.1:0-6657 GCA_044358925.1 Planctomycetota bacterium
ACTTGACCGCCGTCGAACCGCTGGCGGGCAGTGTCGATGCCGCGAGGTCCTTGTCGACGTTCTCGAGAGTCCCGCCCTGACCGAGCCACGCGAGTTCGACGTCCTGGCGCAGCGCCGCCGCGAACAAGTTCTGCGGCGCACGTGCCTGCAGGTCCGCGAGGACCGCTCTCGCATCGTCGAGACGCGCTTCGTCGAATGCGCGCCGCGCGTCGCCGAGCAGCGCGAGTTCCTCGGGCGCGAGTTCGTCGTACGGACCCGGCGTGCCCTCGAGCGGCGCGACGCGCGGACCGCCGCAGGCCGCGGCGAAAGTCAGCAGCGCGAGAAGGAACGCGACACGTGCGCCACGACGCGCGACCTCGCGCACGTGTTCGCGCGAGCCGCTCACTTGCCGATCTCGAAGCGCCGTTCGAAGCTCGCGCCGCGCGTCTCGCCTTCCGGCAGGCTCGCGAACACGTTGCCGCGCGCGCGCACGACGACCTCGCCGCCGCGGCTGGGGAGTTCGATCACGACGATGCGCTCGAGTGCGACCAGGTTCCAGTTGTCGAGCCAGGCGCGCAGCTCGGCTCCGCCGGCGCCGGGCTTCAGCGCGTAGGTCTGCACGAGTCCGCGATCCGTCGTCGCGAGGTCGTAGTCGACGTTCTCCGAGTCCTGTCGCGCGACGCAGTGCGTGCGGATGCCGGCCGGCCCTTCGATCTCGATGACGTCGGCGAGGATCGTGGCCTGACCGATGAACGCGTCGGTCCACGGCGCGGGCGCGTCGATCGGCACGCCGTCGTCGGGCGCGCCCTCCTGCGGTGAAGAGGTGCCGCACGCAGCGGCGAAGAGCGCCGTCGCGAGCAGCGCGGCACGAGCGAGTCGGGTTCGTTCGGTCTTCATCGTTGTCGACTCCACAGCGTTCGACGGTACAGGTCTCAACGCAGCCCGCAGGCCGCCAAAGCACGGTCGCGCACGCCCACGGCGCGCATCCGAGCGCGTTCGGCTCCGCGTGCGAGTTGTCGATCGAGTTCGGCCGGGTCCGCGAGCAGCTCGGCGTAGCGCGCACGCGCCGGCGCGAAGTGTTCTTCGATCGCCTCGTTCAGGCGCAGCTTGAGGTGGCCGTAACCCGGCGCGCCCTGCCCGCCGGTGCGCACGCGCGCCTTCCACTCCTCGAGGTCCTTCGGCGTCAGGAACAGCGCCATGAGATCGAACACGAACAACGAACTGGGATCCTTCGGTTCCTCGGGCGGTCGGCTGTCCGTGACGATCGCCGACGTGCGCTTCTTCAGCGCCTTGCCGGTCTCGAAGATCCAGATGTCGTTGCCGTAGCTCTTGCTCATCTTCTCGCCGTCGATGCCGACCACCTTCTGCATGGCCGCGTCGTCCGCGAGGCGCGCTTCGGGTCGGCGGAACACGTCGCCGTAGCGCGCGTTGAACGAGCCGACCATGTCCTGCGCCATCTCGACGTGTTGGACCTGGTCCTTGCCGACCGGCACGACGTCGGAGTCGTACGCGATGATGTCGGCGGTCATCAACACCGGGTACGTGAAGAGGCCGACCGAGGGTTTGATCCCGTGGGCGACCTTGTCCTTGTAGGAGTGGGCGCGCTCGAGCAGCCCCATGCCGGTGACACACGACAGGAGCCACGTGATCTCGGTCACCTCGGGCACGTCGCTCTGACGGAAGAGCGTCGCGCGCTCCGGGTCGAGCCCGATCGCGAGGTAGCTGGCCGCGAGTTCGCGCACGCGGCGGCGCAGATCGGCCGGGTCGTCGCTCGTGGTCAGCGCGTGGTAGTCCGCGATGAAATAGAAGTGATCGCCCGGCTCGTGTGACGCCGCGACGTGCTGGCGCATCGCCCCGAAGTAGTTGCCGAGGTGAGGTCGGCCGGACGGTTGGATGCCGCTCAGGTACGTGGTCATCGCGTGGACACGGCGCGTCGAAAGTGCACGGCGAGACGCAACGATCGCGGACGAGCACGGACGAGTGCGTCGCTTCCGCGGGTAGCATCCCCGCCCATCGCGGTCCCCTCGAACGCGAGCGCTGCAAGCTACCAAGCTCGGTCGCACGCGAACAAGCCACAGGCCCGCCGCCATGCACTGCACGAGAGGCCGACTCGCCGCGCGCTGCGCACGCTCCGTCGTGCGTGTCGGCACACGCGTCGCGATGCTGGTCGCTGTGCTCCTGGCCGCGACCGGCTGCGCCGGTCTCGACAGCGACGTGCACCTCGCGCCGCTGTGGACTCAAAGCTCGACCGCGGACGGCCGCATCGAACGCGAGGCGCTCGGCGGCATGTACCTCGAGCGCCGCTTCCGCGCGACGGAAGAGCTCGAGGTGCGCGCGCTGAAGCCGCTGCTCGCCTGGCGCCAGGTCGGCCCCGAGGAACGGAAGACCGAGTTCCTGGCGCCGCTCGGCTACTGGCGCGTGAAGGCCGACAGTTCGTGGGGCCTGTTCCTGCCGATCTTCTACTGGCGCTCCGCGCCGGTCGACTGGGCGGCGGAGGCGAAGGGCGAGCCGCTGCCCGAAGGGGCGCCGGCGCGCGAGATCGACCTGTTGCTGCTGCCGGGTCTGATCTGGTCGAAGAACGCGCGCGGCGCGAACAAGGTCGGCTTCTTCCCGATCTACGGTGAGCTCGACAAGTTCTTGACGTGGGACCGCGTGCGCTTCGCGCTCTTCCCGCTGTACGTGTCGGCGCGGCGCGGCGACAGCACGATGCACAACGTGCTGTTCCCCGTGTTCGGTTGGAAGCGCGGCGGGAGCGGCTCGCACTGGCGCGTGTGGCCGCTGGTCGGTCGCAACAGCAAACCCAACCACCACGAGCGCTGGTTCGTGCTGTGGCCGATCTTCCACTGGCACGTCGAAGGCCTGTGGAAGGAGCCGGCCAACCGGCGGCGTTCGTTCGCCGTGCTGCCGATCTATGGACGCACGGCGGTCGGCACGTACCGCGCGCACAGTTTCCTGTGGCCGTTCTTCGGGTACGCCTACGACCCGCGCGGCGGCGCGGCGTCGGCCGGCGACGATGGTCCGAGCGGCGCCGGCGCGAAGATCTCGAGCGAAGCGACGCGCCCCTTCTGGGCCTGGGACGGACCGTGGCCGCTCGTGCGCCTGCAGGGCGGCGGACTCGACCCGGCGGCGCAGAAGCGCACACGCGTGTGGCCCTTCTACTCGCACTTCGAGGGCGACGGCCTCGAGTGGGACAGCTACGCCTGGCCGCTCGTGCACCGCCGCCGTGAGGACACGCCGGGTTACTCGCGCGCGAGTTTCTACGTGCTGCCCGTCTACCAGTCGTGGCGACTCGAACGCCCCCCGGACAGCGGCGCCGCGCGCGTCGAGACCTGGCGGCGCGTGTGGCCGCTGTGGCGCTCGGAGCGGCGCGACTCGTGGCGTCGGCACGCGACGCTTTCGCTCGACCCGCTGATGCGCTCGAGCGTGATCGACTTCCACTACGGCTGGCTGTGGGAACTCATGGCCTGGGAGTCCGACGGACCGATGCAGCGCGAGCGCGCCTGGCTCGGCCTCTACCGCCGCGATTCGACCGGCGCCGAGACGCGCTGGAGCATCAGCGGCCTGTGGTCGGAGCGCTCCTTCGAGTCGGGCACCGGACGCGTGTCCGAGACTTCTGCACTGTTCGGCTTGTTGCGCTGGCGCAGCGGCCCCCCCGATGCGGATCCTGGTCTCCTGCGCCCGGCGTTCCCGGGTCCCGGTTGGCCGCGCGAGTTCGCGCCGCCCGCGCGCTGAGAGAGTTCACGATCCATGTACAAGGCCTTTCGCGAGACCTGCGAACTCGTCGGCTACGAGATCGTGCTGCTGTGGCAGTCGGTGCTGCGACTGCCGCACCTGTGGCGACGACGCGCGGCGACGCTCGACCACCTGTTCGTGGCCGGCGTCGGCGTCGTGCACGTGATCCTGTTCGTGGGTCTGTTCACGGGCATGATCCTCACGCTGCAGACCGGCATCGAACTGTCGCGCTTCGGTCAGCAGGACCAGATCGGCACGATCGTCGCGCTGTCGATGGCGCGTGAGATGGGTCCGTTCATCACGGGCATCATCCTCGCGGCGACGGCGGGCAGCGCGCTCGCGGCCGAACTCGGCACGATGAAGATCTCGGACGAGCTCTCGGCACTCGAGATCCTCTCGGTCGACCGCATCGACTACCTCGTCATGCCGCGCATCGTCGCGCTGGCGATCGCGTGCCCATTGCTGACGGTGCTGTGCGACCTGATCGGCGTGCTCGGCGGCGGTCTCGTCGCGTCCGCGCAGCTCGGCGTCGAGACGCAGTTCTACTTCGACTCGGCCGTCGAGGCGCTCAAGACGCCCGATGCGTTCCTGACGCTGCCGAAGGACGTCTACACGGGCCTGTTCAAGTCGTTCGTGTTCGGACTCATCATCGCGACCATCGCGTGTTCGTGCGGCATTCGCGCGAGCGGCGGTGCGCTCGGCGTCGGCCAGGCGACGCGGCGCGCGGTGCGCGACTCGATCGTCTTGATCATCGTGGCGAACTACTTCCTCACGTACTTCTTCTACTCGTTCCTGCCGGAGATCGCGTGAGCGGCACGTCGACGACCACCGCTGCGGCGAAGCACGCAGCACGCACGGACGAACGCGAAGTCGTCGTGCGTTTCGAGAAGGTCACGAAGACGCTCGGCGGGCGACGCGTGCTCGACGAGTTCTGCCTCGACGTGCACCGCGGCGAGACACTCGTCCTGATGGGCCCGTCGGGCACGGGCAAGTCGGTCACCCTGCGCCACATCGTCGGCCTCATGCAGGCCGACTCGGGCCGCGTCCTGGTCGAGGGCCAGGACATGAAGAAGATCGGCAAACAGGAGCTCGCGCTCCTGCGCCGACGCATGGGCTACCTGTTCCAGGACGGCGCGCTCGTCAACTGGCTCGACGTCGGCGAGAACATCGCGCTGCCGCTGCGCGAGAACACGGGCCTGTCGGACAACGAGATCCGCGCGCGCGTCGAGGAGCGCCTCGAGATGGTGCGCCTGCCCGGCATCTGGAAGAAGATGCCCTCGGAGCTGTCGGGCGGCATGCGCAAGCGCGTCGGCATGGCGCGCGCCCTCGTCACCGATCCCGAGATCATCCTCTACGACGAGCCGAACGCCGGCCTCGACCCCGAGACGTCGCAGGCCATCAACACGCTCATCCGCGACCTCGCGGATCGGTTGAAGATCACCTCGGTCGTCGTCACGCACCTGTTGTCGTGCGTGAAGCGCGTCGCGGATCGCGTCGTGCTGCTCGACGCCGGCAAGGTCGTCGTCGACCTGCCCAAGGACGAGTTCCTCGTCTGCCGCAACGAGCGTCTCGTGCGTTTCCTCGGTGACCACGCCGACTGAAGCCTGAAGACTGAAGCCTGAAGCCTGAAGACTGAAGCCTGAAGACAGAACCCGAGCCTTCTCGCCATGCGCCACTTCTACGTCGGACTGTTCGTCATCGTCACGCTGGTCGTGCTGGGCTTCTACACGCTGTTCATGGCGGACGTCGCGCTGTTCGGCGGCCGCCAAGAAGTACGTGTGCAGCTCGAATCGGCCGGCGGTTTACGCGAGGGCGATTCAGTGTTGCTCGCGGGGCGCCGCACGGGCCGCGTGTTGCGCCTCACGTACGACCCGCTCGCGCCGCGTGAACAACGCATCACGGCGGTCATCACGCTCGAAGACGGCGTCGAGCTGCGCGAGGGCTATTCGATCCGCGTCGTCGAGGCCACGGCCCTCGGCGGTCGGCGTGTCGAGATCGAACCGGGTGAGCCGGGCAGCGTGGCGATCGCGCTCGACACGGCGCTCGTCGGTGAAGTGGCGCCGGGTCTGTTCGATTCACTGTCGGGCTTCGGCGAGGCGTTCAGCAGCGAAGGCGACGGCCTCATGGCGAAGGTCGATCGCATCGTCACGGAACTCGACGAAGGCGGCGCGGCGAAGAACCTCAACGCGTCGCTCGAGAACTTCGCGAGCGCGTCGGAGGACATCGCGAAGCTCACCGACGACATCACGAGCGGCCGCGGCACGATCGGCGCGTTGTTCGCGACGAACGAGCTCTACGACACGCTGCTCGCGACGGGCAAGGACGTTCAGGAAGCTGCGACGGAGGTCGAGGCGACGTTCAGTGCGGCGCGCGAAGGTGAGGGACTCCTACCCGCGCTGCTCAACGATCCGGAGCTGAAGACGGAAGGCTCGGACCTCGTGAAGAGCGCGAGCGCGACCTTCGAGAACCTCGAAGGCGTCACGGCGGACATCCGCGCGGGCAAGGGTCTCGTCGGCAAGTTGCTGGGTGACGAGGCAACCGCGGAGAGCGGCGCGAACATCGTCGCGAACCTCGAGAAGGTCTCGAAGGACCTCGCGGACGGCAAGGGCACGATCGGCCGGTTGTTCGCGTCGGACGAGCTGTACGTGAACGCGAACAAGACCTTCGCCGACCTCGCTTCGGTCACGGACAAACTCGCCAGAGGTGAGGGAACGATGGGCAAGCTGTTCATGGACGACGAGCTCGCCCGCGAGTTGAACCTGGCCGTGAAGACGCTGACGAGGAGCCTCGAGGACTACCGCGAGGCCGCGCCGGTGAGCACCTTGACGTCGGTGCTGTTCAGCGCCTTCTGACCGGGCTGGCGGTACGGTGTCTGACACGCAGGCGCCACTTTCCACGAACGACTGCGGGTCACTTGGCGTCGGTGGCAGCGTGCGGTGTCGGGCG
>JBIKNC010000235.1:0-6654 GCA_044358925.1 Planctomycetota bacterium
TTTGCGTCCTTTGCGGTGACGTGCAACGCCCCTGGTCACGGTGCTGTTGCACGTCACCGCAAAGGACGCAAAGGACGCAAAGTCAGAGCAAAGGATGCAGAACGCAGAACACAGAACGCGACGGCCGGACGCAACGACTCGCTGGCAGTCGCTGAGGGTCGAGAACCGCCGCGTCCTTCAGAGAACGCTCGTGATGCCCCACGCGATCGCCGCCCCGAACAGCAGCACGCCCAGCCACACGAGCGCTTGCAACCAGCCGGGTTGCTGCGTCAGTTCGCCGCGCACGAGGCCGGAGCGCGCGCGCGACTCCTCGGCCAGGTACTGCGCCTGGCGTTGCTGAGCGACGTTCGGCGCAGCGGCGGCGGGCGGCTTCGGCGCGCTCTGCGGATTGCCGATCTCGATCGCGGCCGGGTCCTCGAGTTCGAGGCCGCCGCTCTCCTCCTCGACGTCGAACTCGAAGTCCTCGGCGATCGGAGCGGGCGCGGCGCGCGGCGGCTCGGCCGGTGCCGCGGCTCGAGGCGCCGGTGCACTCGCGGCCCCCACCGCCTCGGCGCGCAGCGTGAACTCGCCCAGGCGCAGCTCGAGTCCGTCGCTGAGTTCGTGTTCGGACACACGCTCGCCGCGCACGAACACGCCGTTGCGGCTGTCCTCGTCGACGACGAACCACAGGTCGCCGCGCCGCTCGATGCGCGCATGCACGCGACTCACGGACGGATGGTTGGCGGTGAACGCACACGCGGCCTGGCGACCGAGTCGATCGCCGTGGCGCAGGGTGTTCGACGCGCGAGCGTCGTCGAGGGCCACGAGCCGGAACATGGCGCGTGAGGATAGCCAGCGGCTCGCTGAAAGACGGCGGGTGCGGAGCCAAGGACTTCTTCGGTACGCGGCTGGAGCGATTGACGGCCCGCCCTTGCGGCGGATGAAGTGGAGCGCGGCGCCACGCCCGTCGCGCCCCGATTGACACACGCACTCGAACTGACCGAGGTCACACGCGACCATCGCTTCGGCTTCTGGCTGCGGCGGCGGACGGCGCTCGCGCCCACAAGTCTCGTGCTCGAGGACGGCGCCGCGATCGGGCTGATGGGGCCGAACGGCTCGGGCAAGAGCACACTCCTGCGCCTGTGCGCGGGCGTCGACCGCCCCAGCGGCGGTCGAGTGCGCGTGTTCGGGCACGATCCGCTCACGAATGCCGGTCGTGCGGCGGTGGGCTTCCTGACGGAGGGCTTTCCGTACCCGCACGAACTCTCGGGGCGCAGCGTCCTCGACCTCGTCGCACGCCTGCGACGCCTGGGTGCGACGCGCCGCGAGCGGCTCGCCCTCGTCGATCGCTGGCTCGCGCGCGTCGGCCTCGAGCGCGACGCGCGCCGCGCGACCGGACGATGGTCGACGGGCATGCGCCGGCGCCTCGCACTCGCGTGTGCGTTCGCACACGAGCCGCGCCTCGTGCTGCTCGACGAGCCCGGCGCGGGCCTCGACGCGGACGGGTTCGCGGTGCTCGACGAACTCCTGCGCGAGAGCGCCGCACGCGGTGCGGCCCTCGTGTTGTGTTCGCACCACGGCAGTGAGCTGTTCGCGCACACGCGGCGGGTGTGTGTGCTCGTGCACGGCCGCACGGCGTTCGACGGACCCGCCGACGAACTCGCGCGGCGCGCGCGGCGGGTCGAACTCGAGATCGAGACGGGCGGCAGCGACGTCGCGGCCGTGCTCGGCGCCTCCGGGGCGCGCGTCGTCGCCCAGCGGCCGGCCGCCGCCGCGACGGCGCGCCTGTACGCCGAACTCGCACGCGAGTCGGAGACGCGCTGATGCGCGGCGCGAGCGCGGCACTGCGTTTGTGCGTGCGGCGCACGGCGTTCGTCGCCGTGTCCGTGCCGCTGCTCGCGGTGCTGCTCGTCGCGACACGCGCCGACGTCGGCGACGACTTCGCGTTCGCGAGCGCCGTCGGTCGCAGTGCAGCGGGCGCGAACGCCGCGACGTTCACGTCGGTGTTCGCGACGTGCGTGTCGCTCGCGGCGTTCACGCTCGTGCCGTACGCGCGCCATCTCGCGCGTGTGCGCGGGAGCGAGAGCGCGGGCCTGCTCGTCGCACCCGTCGGCCGCACGGCATGGACGCTCGGCAACTTCGGTGGTGTGCTCGTCGCGCTGTGCGGTGCACTCGTGTGCACATGCGCGGTCCTGCTCGCGTGCGGTCTGTCGATCGACGCGCGCCACGAGTTGCGGGGCACGCTCGACGTGCCGCCGCTCGCGCTGCTCGGCGAACGCGACGCACGCGCGATCGTCGTCGCGCCGCAGGAACTGTCGGGCGCGAGCCACGTCGCGCTGCGCCTCGTCGCGTTGCCCGACGCGGGCATGGTCGTGTTCGTTTCGCTCTCGGCGCAGCGCCTCGCCGCCGACGGCGCCACACCCGTGGGCGAAACGCTGCGCAGCGAAACGCGCGTCTGGTCGCACGCACGTCTCGTCGTCGAGCTGCCGCCCGGTGACGGCGCGGTCGTGTTGCGGCTCGCGCGCCTCGGACGCGGCGCCGGCGTCGGCATCGAGAGGAACGGCGTCCTCGCTCTCGCGCCCACACACACGCCGTTCGCGGCCGAGCTGCGTCTTCTGGCTTGCGCCTTCGTCGCACTCGCGAGCGCCGCGGCTCTGTGCACGGGGATCGTGCCGCACACCTCGCCCTTCTTCGCGACCGCGCTCGCACTGCTGCCGTTCGCGGTCGCGTTCGCACTGGGCGACGCGCCGGCGTGGTTGCCGGGCGCGGAGTTCTTCACCGGCCGCGAGTCGGCGACGCTCGGAGTCGCCGGTCCGTGGCCGAGCCTCGCGACCGGCGCCATCATCGGCGCGGCGGCTCTGCTCGTCGCCGCACGAGCGCCGCGTTTCGCGCGGCAGAACGACTGGTCATGAAACTCCCGACGCCGGATCTGCGATCACACGTGCCGCTCGTCGTCGGCCTCGCCCTCGTCGCGACCGGCGTCGCACTGTCGCGTGACGACTCCGCCGGGCACAGCCCGTGGGGACCGCTGGCGCCGCTCGCGCGCCTGGCCGCGGACGTCCAGTGGGTGCGCGTCGACGAGGCCTTTCGCGCCGGCGACCCGCTGCGCGCCTTCGACCTGGCCGAGCGCGCGGTCGCACTCGATCCCGGGGCGACCCACGGCTGGGCGCTGCTCGTGAACGAGCAGATCGTCGTCCTCGCCGGCGAGTTGCGTGCGAGCGATCCGAGGGAGCGGCGCGCGTGGATCGAGAGCGGCCTCGCCAGCGCCGAACGCGCTCTCGTGAGCGCGCGCGAACCCGCTGTCGTCGCACTGGTTGCCGCACTCGCACTGCACGTGCAGACCCAAGGCGAGGTGCCGGTCGACTGGCCGTCGCACCCGAACGGGCTCGTGGGTGAAGCGCGTGCCTGGCTCGAACGCGCGCGCGACCTCGGTGCAGGTGAAGCACTGACGTTCCTGAACGAATTGGAAACACGTTGAGCCCCTGTCGGGGCGCGACCACCGGCGGACCCACGAGCGGCGCGGCTCGTGAACTCGACACGAACCGGTTGCCCCGGCGCTGCGTCGGATAGGTTCGAATGACGAGTCGTCTCGCCACGTCCCGACCCCCGCCGATGCACTTCTCAACGCACCGTTCAGCGCACTCTGCCGTGCAACGAGCCGCCAGCGCGGCCTTCGTCACGGCGTCCATCCTCACCCTCCCGGCGGCCGCTCAGACGGCGACACTCGACATCGACTCCGAGACCGCGGCACTCGTGGCGCCGGGCGGCAGCGCCACGGCGCATCTCGTGGGTCCGGTGTTCGCGCCGGCCGTGCTCGCCTTCGACATCGACGCCGGACCGGTCGTCGCCTTCGGCCAGAGCATCGACCTCGGCTTCACGCCCGCGGTGACACTGCTTCCGGTGGTCGTCGCCGACGCGACCGGAACGGCCGCGTGGCCGCTCGCCGTGCCCGCGAACCCGTCGTTCGTCGGACTCACTCTGTACTTCGCCGGCGCGGTCGTCGACGCGACGCACCCGAGCGGCCTGCGTGTCTCGAACGGCGCGGCACTCTCGATCGTGGACGTGCCGCCGCTCGCCGGTGACCAACTGGCCGGCCGCGGCGTCGGCGGCAGCGTGCGATTCACGAACACCGAGGTCTTCCAGACCGGTTCGCCGATCCGCGTCGCGCTCGACGCACACCGCCATCCGTACGCGGCGGGCAAGGAGGCCGACGTCTACCTCGTCGAGGCGAAGGGCGCTCTCGACTGGGCGCTCGACCCGACACTCGTCGACGCGAGTTCGAACGGCCCCGAGGCGTTCACGTTCCAGACCACGCCGCTGCTCAACAACACGGTGGTGGTCGAGCCGGGTGCGTTGCCCGGCTCCTCGGGTCCCGAACTCTCCGTCGCCTACGACGTCGTGATCGACGTGGACCGGAACGGGCTACTCGGTGCGGGTGACGTGATCGACGGCCTGGGCGACGCCGACGGCGTGCGCATCGTGCCGGATCTCTCGCAGCCCGGCCCGTACGCGGTGACCGAGCTGCTCTACGCCGGACCGACCGCGGACATCCGTCAGAACGTGTATTTCCCGTCGAACGCCGCCAGCCTCTCCGCGCTGCCGCTCGTCGTCGTGAGTCATGGCAACGGCCACAACTACCAGTGGTACGACCACCTCGGCGAACAACTCGCGTCGTGGGGCTTCGTCGTGATGAGCCACCTCAACAACACGGGTCCTGGTCCGCAGGCTGCGGCGACGTCGACGCTCAACAACCTCAACCACTTCCTCGGCAACCTGCCCGCGATCTCGGCGGCGCTGGTCGGCAAAGTCGATGCGACGCGCATCGGCCTGATCGGCCACAGCCGCGGCGGCGAAGGCGTCGTCATCGCCTACCACCGCCTGTTCACGGGCGTCACGACGCCGACGAACTACAACCTGAGCGCGATCAAGATCGTGTCGAGCATCGCGCCGACGTACTTCGAGTTCAGCTCGGCGACGCCCGACGTCATCCACGACGTGCCGTTCCACACCTGGGTCGGCGGTGCGGATGCGGACGTGACGGGTTGTGAGGCGGACAGCCCGGTCGCGCTCTCGATGGGCCACTACGGTTGGGCCGAAGGTGAACGCAGCCTGATCAACGTGCAAGGCGCCGGTCACGGCGCGTTCCACGACGGCGGCGGTTCGACCGTCGCGACGGGTCCGTGCCTGCTGACGCGCGCCGACGTGCACGCGATCATGCGGCCGCACGCGCTGGCGCTCTTCTCGCACTACTTGAAGAACGATCCGGCCGCCGAGGACTTCCTCGAGCGCGAATGGGCGGATCTGCGTCCGCTCGGTTCGCCGACGACGAACTGCGCCGTCGTGCACCTCGCGCACACACGCACGCCCGTCGTGCCGGCCTTCGTGGTCGACGACTTCCAGAGCCAGACCTCGCTCCTCGTCGCGTCGTCGCTCGCGTCGGTGACCTCCACGCTCTTCGATCAGGCCGAAGGCGAGTTGGTCGAGAACGACAACTTCACCGCGGACGCCGCGGAGCCGTTCAACTCCGTGACCCACGGAGTGCCGGGCGACCCGCCGCGCGGCGGCGTCTTCTCGTTCAACGGCGCGAGCCAGTCGCTCGAGTACGAGCTGCCGCTCGGCTCGCGCGACGTGTCGGGCTTCGGCGAACTCGCGTTCATGCTGGCGCAGGCCTCGCGGCACCCGAACACGGTCGCGCTCGGCGGCAACGTGCGCTTCGCCGTGCGCCTCGAGGACGAGGACGGCGTGTCGACGACACTGCGCGTCGACGCCTACGGCGACGGCATCGGTCAGCCGTACGCGCGCGGCTCCTGCGGCACCGGCACCGGCTGGGCGGCGGAGTTCGAGTCGTTCCGCCTCCCGCTCGTCGACTTCACGCGCAACGGCAGCGCACTCGACCTCACGCGCATCCGCTCCGTCGAGTTCCTGTTCGGTTCGAGCCACGGAACGGCGCAGGGCCGCATCGTCATCGACCAGATCGAGTTCTCCCCGTTCTGAACACCGACATGAAAGCCACCCACATCGCCGCGACGACCGTCGTCGCCGCCGCCGCTCTCGCATCCGCTTTCGCGTTCGGCAACTTCACGCCCGAAGCGCAGAGCGCGGCGCCCCTGCGCCTCGTCGAACGCATTCCTTTCGAACTGTCGGAAGCGGCCGTGCAGGACTGGCGCAGCGAAGCGCCGAGTTTCACGAGCGGCGACATCGTCGTGCTCGAAGCGCGCGATCTCGACCTCGTGCCGCGTCAACTGTTCGAAGCGATCCTGCTGTGCGGCAGTGAACCGGTGCAGCGCCTCAACCGCGCGACGTCGGGCGTGCTGATCGGCATCGTGCCGCACACGGACGACAACGCCGTGCGCGGTGAGCTCGCGGCGGGGCCGTTCCACTTCGGGACGGCGGAGCTGCCCGAGCGCACGACGCTCGCGTCGACGCGCGCCGACCTCGAAGCGGCGCTCGCGCGCGGCTTCGCGCCGCTCTCGAACGAACAGTTGTCGTCCGTGAGCGTGGGCACGCAGTACTTCACGAACACCAACGAGTTGGTGATCTTCGCCGCCGACGTGATCGAGCGCTGGGCGCCCGACGAGGCGGACACGGTGCGCGGGCTCCGAGGTCGTTGACGGGTACGGTGTCCGACACGCGATCCGTCACGAACACGTACGGTGCCGCACCAAAAGTTGCACA
>JBIKNC010000201.1:0-8148 GCA_044358925.1 Planctomycetota bacterium
GCTTTGCGCGCGTCGGGCGGCGGTGTCGTGATTCGGCACTCCGACGGCGCCGTGGCGGATCCGGTGTCTGACACCGTACGCGTCACGCCGGTCAGCTCGCCTTCGCCATCGCGGGGATCGCAGCAGCGACGCGCTCGACCACCATGTCGGCCTCGGCCTTCGACAGGATCAACGGCATGCGCAAGCGCACCGACTCGGTGCCCGACGCGAGCGCGATCAAGCCCTTCTCGCGCAGCGCGGCGAGCATCGTCTTGCGCGCCTCCGTGCTCGGGCAGGTGAAGGCCTGCCACGAACCGATGCCGCGCACGTTGGTGATGTGGCCGTGCTCCTTGGCGACGGCGCGCAGGCCGCCGAGGACCTGACAGCCGCGCTCGGCGATGTTGTCGGCCAGCTTCTCCTTCTCGATGATCTCGATGAAGCGCTGCGCACGCACCATGTCGACGAGACTGCCGCCCCAGGTCGAGTTGATGCGACTCGGGCGTTGGAACACGTTGTCAGCGACTTCGTCGACGCGCGTGTTGGCGTAGATGCCGCACACTTGCGTCTTCTTGCCGAACGCGACGATGTCGGGAGCGACACCGACGTTCTGCCACATCCACGGTTTGCCCGTGGAGTAGAAGCCGGTCTGCACCTCGTCGAAGATCAGCATCGCCTGACGCTCGCTCGCGTACTGGCGCAGCTTGGCGAGGAACTCCTTGCGGAAGTGGTTGTCGCCGCCTTCGCCTTGGATCGGCTCGACGATGATCGCGGCGATCGTGTTGCCGTGTTTCGCGAACGCGGCTTCGATCTCGCTGCACGAGCGCTGCTCCTCCACCTCGACGTCGTTCGCGATGCGACCGTCGAGGTCGTAGCGGATGGCCGGGTTGTGCACGCGCGGCCAGTCGAACTTCGGATAGAGGCCCGTCTTGTCGGGCACGGTGTTCGTGCACGACATCGTGTAGCCGGAACGACCGTGGAAGGCCTGCTTGAAGTGCAGGATCACGAGGTCGTTGACGTCGTCGGTCATCTTGGTGCGACCGAGCAGACGTGCCTTCCAGTCGAACGCGACCTTCATCGCGTTCTCGATCGCGAGTGCGCCACCGGAGATCCAGAAGTGGTGCGGGAAGCCGGGCGGCGTCGTGTGCGTCGCGAAGGTCTGGACGAACTGCGCCTGCAGTTGGGTGTAGACGTCCGAGTTGGCCGGGTTGTTGACGGCGGCGAGCGTGATGTCCTTCAAGAACGCCGCGTCGTTCATCGCCGGGTGGCGGTAGCCGATCGGCCACGACGCGAACGACGTGAAGCAGTCGAGGTATTCGCGTCCCGTGATCGCGTCCCGCAGCCACACGCCGTGTGAGCCTTCGAGGTCGAGAACGAACGGGAAGCCGTCGGCCAGTTGGTGGCGCGCCAGCACGCCGTGGACGAGTTGCGGGTCGAGCATTGCAGGGTCCTGTCGTGCGCGGCTCGGAAGCCGCGCGTGTTCGGGGAAGCTGGTGCGGCGCCGGTCGGGCACATGTCAGTGACCGGCCGCCCCCGCGGCGCCTGCCCGGCCGCGGGTATCGATCGTGCCCATCCCGCATCGGCACGGCACCTGGCCGAACCGGCGGGCGTCGCCTCGCTCGACCGTGCACGGCGGCAGAGTCGGGAACGGAGCGTCGGACGCACACAGATTAGCCCGCTCGCGCGAAGCCTCCCACCCCCGAAGTCACCGCTGAAACGGCTGGTTGCGTGTTCAGACGCGGCGCACGACGAGCACCGGCACACAGGGCGGCGACTGCACGGCGCCCATGAAGTCCTCGCCGTTCACGAACAGCGCGGGCGCGAAGAGCGGCTCGCCGTGCCGCTCGGCCACGACGACGGGCGCCGCACCTTGCTCGAGCAGCGTCTGCAGCACGGCCGCGTGCCGCTGCTCCATCGCGCGATCGATCGCCCGCGGGCGCCGACGCTCGCCGGCCGCCAGCCGCGCCGCGAGCTCTTCGAGCGGGCGCGCGAGGTCGTCCACGAAGGCCGCGTGTCGGCGCGCGGGCACGTCGACCACGCCCACCCGCCCGTCCAACTGTCCGCCCAGCGCCGCGTGCACGCCGAAGGCCAGGTCGAGCACCTCCTCGGGCCCGGGCTGGCCCGGGCCGCCGGCCGCGAGCACGGTGCCGCACGGCCAGTCGACCGCCCAGCGGCGGGCGCTGTCGGTGCTCTCCAGTGCTTTGGCGGCCGCGGCGTCGTCGACGACGATGCGCGCGCGCGCCGGTGCGGACGCACAGCGCACGAGTTCGGTCGTGTCGAGGCCGTGCAGGAGCGCGAGCCGCTCGCGCGGCAGTCCGGCGTCGAGCAGCGCATCGCACCACACGTCCGCCGCATCGGGCACACGCGGGTCCGAACACACGAGCACCGCGGCACCGGCCGCCAGCGGCACACACAACTTGCGTCCGAGTTCGCCGACGCCGTCGCTCCAGTGGGCGACGAGGGCCACCACGGACGGATTGGCGCGCGTCTCGCGGCGCAGTTCCGCGCGTTCGATGCGCGCCAGGCGCGCCGGCAGCTCGTGTTCGTCCACGTCGAGCGTCGCCGCGAGATCGAGGCGCCAGCCTTCGTCGCGGTCGACCAGCTCGCGCGCGCGCTCGAACACGCGCGCCGGCGGCGGTGCTCCCGATTCGAGGGCCGCGAGCGCACGTTCGAGGTCCGCGGCGCGCGCCCGCGCGTACCGGCGCGTGCCCCCGGCGACGCGCACTTCGAACGGCGGCCCGCCGGCCACACGCACACCGTCGACGAGGTGCAGGATCACGGGGCGAGAGGATACGCGGGGAGGCTCTCCGACTCCTTCTGTGGACTTCGTGCCCGCGCGTGCGTCATCCTCGTTCCGTGGCGGAAACCGGACGAGAGCGACGCGGACTGACCTACCCGCGCTGGATGCGACTCGTGCGCGCCGGCGACTTCGCGCACGTCTACAAGTCCGGCAGCCGCGCGCGCGGCGACCTGGTGACCGTCGCGGCCGTGCGCAACACGACGAGCGGCGCCGCGGCCCTCTCGCGCCTCGGCCTGTCGATCGGCAAGCGCGTCTGGAAGAGCGCCGTCAAACGCAACCGGCTGCGGCGCGTCTTCCGCGAGGCCTTCCGACTCGCGTACGACGAACTGCCGCGCGGCTTCGACTTCGTCGTGATCGGTTCGACGCCCGCGCTGACGACCGATCTCGCGGCGGCCCAGCACGAATTCGTGCGCCTCGCGCGCAAGGCGGCGCGCCGCGCGGACGAGCGGGGCGCCGATGAACGCCGCGCAAGCTCGGCTCCGACCGACGCGGGCAGCAGCTCCAAGAATGGTCCGAACGGCGCACGGAGCAGCCCGTCGAACGCCGCCTCACCGCGTGCGGGCGCGCCCGAGGAACGCGCGTGAGCCCGACGGCTCCGCACACGAACGTCGCGATCCGTGTGGTGCGCGCGCTGGTGCTCGCGCCAATCGTGTTCTATCGCCGCTTCGTCTCGCCCTACACTCCTCCTTCCTGCCGCTATCGCCCGACGTGCAGTGCGTACGCCGAGGAGGCGATCCGCGTGCACGGCCTCGTGCGCGGCGGATGGCTCGCGACACGGCGCATCCTGCGTTGCCACCCTTTCGGCCCGCCTCCGGGGCCTGATCCCGTTCCCCCGCCGCGCTCCACCTGCGCGACGTCACACCACGGCCCATGCCGACACGACGAGACCGAAAGCTGAGCGCGACTGCGAGCGCGCTCCTCCTGTGCCTTGGAACCAGCGCCTGCGGCGACGCGGCGATCGACGCTTCGAACACACCCGCCCCGCCGGCCAACGACAGCGCAACTGACCGCGCCACCGACCAAGTCGCCGCCGCACCGAGCGACGTGCCGCCTTTCGGCTTCCTCGCGCGCGTCGACGCGCTCATCCAACCGGACGAGGCGCACTTCACGGAGCTCTACCAGATCACGCGCGGCGGCGAGAACGCCGAGGCCTACTGGAACAGCACGAGCGATCGACTCGTGCTGCAGCGCCGCGAGACACGCGAGAGCAGCGACTGCGACCGCATCTACCTGACGGGTGCCGACGGTGCGTTGACGCAGATCTCGGACGGGCGCGGCGTCACGACGTGTGCGTACTTCATGCCCGGCGACACCTCGGTGATCTATGCCTCGACGGGCGCGGCGCACACGCTCTGCCCGGGCATGCCGACCGCTCCGGCGGGTGTGGCGCGCGGCTACATGTGGGCGCTGCACCCCGAGTACGAGCTCTACGTGCACGACCTCGCGACCGACACGGCGCGCGCGCTCACGAACTCGGTCGGCTACGACGCCGAGGCCACGCTCTCGCCGCTCGGCGATCGCATCGTGTTCACGTCGACGCGCTCGGGCGACGTCGAGTTGTGGACGTGTGCGCTCGACGGCAGCGCTCCCGTGCAGGTCACGAACGAGGTCGGCTACGACGGCGGCGCGTTCTTCTCGCACGACGGTGCCAAACTCGTGTTCCGCTCGACGGAGTTCCTGGCCGACTCACGTGAAGCCGACATCGACGAGTACCAGCGCCTCCTGGCCGCGAACCTCGTCAAACCGTCGCGCATGGAGCTGTACGTCTGCAACGCCGACGGCTCCGGTCGTCAGAAGCTGACGCAGCTCGGCGGCGCGAACTTCGCGCCCTTCTTCACGCCCGACGACAGCCACGTGGTCTTCGCGAGCAACTTCGAGAACGCGGCCGCGCGCGGTCCGTTCTTCGATCTGTTCATGGTGCCCGTCGGCGGCGGCCCGCACGGCGCGGACGACGTGAAGCGCATCACGACCTACAGCGGCTTCGACAGCTTCCCCATGTTCAGTCCGGACGGGAAGTGGCTCGCGTTCAGCAGCAACCGCGGCGGCGCGACCGAAGGCGAGACGAACGTGTTCGTCGCGCGCTGGAAGGACTGAGGCTCCTGGAGCCTCCGACGCACATGGCGACCGACGACCCCGAGGACTGGATGTGGGAGCGCGCGCGCTCGCTGCTCGAGTCGGCGGAACGCATGAAGCGGCGCGCTTTCGCAGTGGCCGAGGGCGGCGCGCAGGCACCGGTCTTCCAACCGCCGATCGACGTGTTCGAGAACGCGAGCGGACTGTGGGTGCTGGTCGCTCTGCCGGGCGTGTGCGCCGAGCACGTGCTCGTCACACTCGCGAACGACCACCTCGCGGTCGAAGGCCAGCGCGTCCTGCCCGACATGTTCCGCCACTCACAGGTCCACCGCCTGGAGTCGCCCTACGGACGCTTCTTCCGGCGCGTCGACCTGCCGCAGGGACGCTTCGTGCTCGAGCAGAAGGAACTCGTGCAGGGCTGTCTCGTCCTGCGCCTCGCCCGCCTCACGACAGGACACTGACCGATGAGCGACGAACACGACGACACACCGGCGGCTGCAGCGAAGTCCGTCGCCCGCACGAAGAAGAAGAAGAAGGCCGGACGGTCTCGTGTTCCGCAGGTCTCCGGTCCGTCGGAGCGCGACCGACACGTCGACGGCGCCGCGAGCGCTGCGCCCGCCGACGGCGCCGTACACGACGCACCGCGCGAGCCTGCCGAGAGCCCGGCCGACAGCCCGGCCGGCGACTCGCAGAGCGACGTCGCCGTTCCCGCGGCGACGACCGAAACAGCGACCGACTCCGCCGCCAACGGCGAAGCCGTCGACCTCTCGCGCCTCTTCGCGGCGAGCGCGCCGGACAAACCGAGCCGACGCGCCGACGACGACGTCGATCTCGCGGGCGGGCGCATGATCGTCGTGGCCGTGCACGGCATGGTGCTCTTCCCGGGCGTCGTGCTGCCGGTCGTCGTCGGCCGCGACAAGTCCGTGCGCGCCTTGCAGGCCGCGATGAAGGCGGAGAAGCCCGTCGGCTTGCTGCTTCAGAAGGACGCGGCGAACGAGAACCCGTCGCCCGCGGATCTGCACACGATCGGGACGACGGCGGCGATCGTGCGCTACGTGACGACGCCCGACGGCGGGCACCACGTCATCGTTCAGGGCCAGAAGCGTTTCCGCGTGAAGCGCTTCCTGCGCACCGAGCCGTACTTCGTGTGCGACATCGAAGAGCTCGAAGAGACGAAGGAGAGTTCGGGCAAGGGCCGCACGAAAGCCGAGCGCGCACTCGAAGCGCGCACGTTGCACCTCAAGTACCAGGCTTCGGAGGCGCTCTCGCTGCTGCCGGAGACGCCCGAGGAACTGCTCGCCGCGATCAACAACTCGAGTTCGCCGTCCGCGCTGACGGACCTGATCGCGACGTTCATGGAACTGCCGCCCGCGGAGAAGCAGCAGATCCTCGAGACCGTCGAACTCGGCGCGCGCATGGACCTCGTGAGCGCGAAACTCGCGCATCTGATCGAGGTGCTGTCTCTCAGCAAGGAACTCCGCCAGAAGACGCGCGGCACGATGGAGAAGGCGCAGCGCGAGTACTTCCTGCGCGAGCAGCTCAAGACGATCCAAGCCGAACTCGGCGAAGAGGCGTCGCCCGAACTCGCGGGTCTGTCGCGCGCCATCGACGCGGCCGGCATGCCGGAAGCGGTCGTGAAGGAGGTCAAGAAGGAGTTCGCGCGCCTCCAGCGCATGCCCGAGCAGGCCGGCGAGTACGGCATGCTGCGCAACTACCTCGAGACGATGGTCGAGCTGCCGTGGTCGAAGAGTTCGACCGATCGCATCGACCTGCGGCGCGCGAAGAAGATCCTCGACGAGGACCACTTCGGGCTCGAGAAGGTGAAGCGGCGCATCCTCGAGTTCCTCGCGGTGCGCAAACTCGCGCCGCGCGGCAAGAGCCCGATCCTGTGCCTCGTCGGCCCGCCCGGCGTCGGCAAGACGAGTCTCGGTCGTTCGATCGCACGCGCCATGGGACGCGAGTTCGTACGCATCTCGCTCGGCGGAGTGCACGACGAGGCCGAGATCCGCGGCCACCGCCGCACGTACGTCGGTGCGTTGCCCGGCGCGATCGTTCAGGCGTTGCGGCGGGGCGGCACGAACAACCCGGTGTTCATGCTCGACGAGATGGACAAACTCGGGAGGAGCTTCCAAGGCGATCCGTCGTCGGCGCTGCTCGAGGTGCTCGATCCGGAGCAGAACAAGAACTTCAAGGACCACTACCTCGGTGTGCCGTTCGATCTGTCGCGTGTGATGTTCGTCGCGACGGCGAACCTGCTCGAGGAGATCCCCGGTCCGTTGCGCGATCGCTGCGAAGTGATCGAGCTGTCGAGTTACACCGAGGAAGAGAAGCTCGAGATCGCGAAGCGCTACCTGGTGGCGCGCCAACGCGAGGAGAACGGGCTCCTGCCGAAGCAGTTCGCGATCGACGACGCGGCGCTCGTCGAAGTCGTGCGCCACCACACGGCGGAGGCCGGGTGTCGCGCGCTCGAACGGCAGATCGGCGCGATCGCACGCCACTGCGCGACGAAGATCGCGTCGAAGGAGCGGCGCTCGTGCCGCATCAAACGCGCCGACGTCGGCCCGATCCTGGGGCCGCGGCGCTTCGAGGACGAACGTCGACTGCGCACCGCACAACCGGGTGTGGCGACAGGCCTCGCGTGGACGCCGCTGGGCGGCGACATCCTGTTCATCGAGACGACGTTGATGCCGGGCAAGGGCGAGTTCCTGCTGACCGGGCAACTCGGCGACGTGATGAAGGAGAGCGTGCGCGCCGCGATCAGCCTCGTGAAGTCGCGCGCGACGGAACTGGGCATCGCGGAGCGGCCCTTCGAGGACAAGGACCTGCACGTGCACTTCCCCGCCGGCGCGATCCCGAAGGACGGCCCGTCGGCCGGCGTGACGGTCTTCACGGCGCTCGTGTCGCTCCTCTCGGGTCGCCCGGTCGATCCGGAAGTGGCGATGACGGGCGAGATCTCGCTGCGCGGCCTCGTGCTGCCCGTGGGCGGCATCAAGGAGAAGGTGCTCGCCGCGCACCGCGCCGGCATCCACAAGGTGCTGCTGCCGATGCAGAACAAGAAGGACGAGCTGGAGATCCCGGCGTCCGCGCGCAAGGGCCTCGAGATCGTGTGGATCGAGCGCGTCGAGCAGGCCCTCGAACACGCGCTGACGGGCGCAAGACAAGCGAAGCAGACGAATCCGGCGAAGCAGGCCAGACAATCGAAGCGCGCGCGTGTCGTGCGTCGCGCCGTCGCGAAGAAGCCCGTGCGACGAGCCGCGCGCGGCGGTTGACGCGTACGGTGCCAGGCACCGTACGCGTCA
>JBIKNC010000106.1:0-14610 GCA_044358925.1 Planctomycetota bacterium
CCTGGCGCGTACCGAGGTCGATCAGCTCTCCCGGTGCCAGTGCCTGGAGCGCATCCGCCAACTCGCGCTGCCCGGGCACGAGATCCACGAACGACAGGTCCATCACGAACACGAGTCGCCAGTCCGGGTGCAGGCGAGTGCTCGCTTCCGCGAACACGCTGGTCAACGCTCCAGCGTCGTTGAACGTGTCGCGCACCTGACCGCGCGCGTGGAACGGCAGGAAGCTGCCGATGCCGTTCGCGTTGGCGAGGATCAGGACGCGTTCGTCGGCCAGCAGCTCGGCGATCAGCGGCGCCTCGACCGCGCGCCGCAGCGTGTCGTCCCGATGGTGTCGGTACTCGGCGTGAACGACCCACAGGCCGTGGCACGCGACGGCCGCGAGCGCGAGCCCGGCGACCGCACGCGAACGTCGCGCGACGGCTTCGATGCCCGCCGCTCCGAGCAGCACGACACCCGGCAGCGCGACCATCAGGAAGAAGTCGTGGTTGAAACTGCGGCCAGGGAACAGCGCCGCGTAGACCACGCCCGGTGTGAGTCCGACGAGAGCGACGGCGAGGCCGTGTGAGCCGAACACGCGGTGCGCGACGAACAGGCCGACGAACGCCAGAGCCAGCCCGCTCGCCGTGAAGCCGTCGGTCGCGTACCACCACTGGAGCACGAAGAAGTCACCGAGAGCGAGGCCCTGCGGCAACTGCACGATGCTCGACACGGTCGCTTCACCTTCCGCCTTGAAGAACGCACCGTGGGTGACGAGTGCGAGGTGCAGCGCGTGCAAGGCGACCGGCACGAGACCCGCGAGCGGCAGAAGCACCAGCCACGCCGTGCGCTGCTTGCGCGGCACACCGGGCGCGACGTCGCGGGCGAACAACGCGTGCAGTCCGAGTGCCGGCAGCACGAACAGCGCCGTCCAGTCGAACAACGTGCCGACGAGGATCCACGCCGCCGCGCGCACGAGTTCGCGCCGTCTCCCGCTGCGCAACCAGACCAGATGGTGCGCGAGCACCATGGCCGTCGTGCCCACGATCGTGCCCTCGGTCCAGCACTGCAGACCGTGTCGCGCACTGAACGGCAGCGTCGCGGCCAGCACCGCTGCAGTCAGAGCGACGCGCGCGCCGCCGGCGACGAAACCGAGGCGCGCGAGCGCGGCAACCGAGAACAGGCTGCCGATCAGCGGCACGAGGCGCATGGCCCACTCGCTGCGGCCGAACGTCTCGACCGACAGCGCGCACAACCACATGAAGGTCGCGGGATGGTGGGTGTAGTCCGAGAAGAACCACCCACCGCTCGCGAGTTCGACACCCCAGACGTACGGCAGGCCGCCGCGTTGCGCGAAGCCGTGGGTGACGAAGTGCGAGACCGGACCACCGGTGAAGTTCGCGCCGAACGCTCCGAGGAAGTCGGGTGCGACGGTGCTCCACGGATCGGTGAAGCCGAGCAGGCGCGGCGCGAGCGCGAGCGCGAGGACGCCGATGACCAGCGCAACGGTGCGGGACGGCGCGCGGCTCATCGCGGCGGCTCCTCCGCGAGCGGTACGCCGCCCGTCGGAAACCGGTAGAGGCCGAATCTGCTCGTCACGCCGAAGTCGTCGACGAGTTCGAAGATCTCCGCGCGTCCGAGCGCACGCGCCGCGGCGTCGAATTCGACGGCCCACTGGCGCAGCGGTTCGCGCATCTCGTCCGGCAGCAGCGGATGCTCCGCCGCCGAGAGGTCCGCGAGCACGAACGCGCGCCGCTTCGGCTCGAGACGCGCAAGTCGGCGTGTGACGAGGTCCGTGAGGTCGCTCGGCGCGAGCGGTTCGACGAGCACCGGTGCACGCGCGTGGAACCCGAGCCACGCGCCGCGCCCGGGCGGAGCGATCACGAACGCGCGGCGGTCCGCGATGGCGGCGGCGACGCTCGGGTGCTCGGCCAGGCGACGCGCGAGCCCGTCGTTGGTCGTGCTGCGCAGGTCGTGTTGCGCGTGCGCGCCGACCAGCAGGACGAGCGCACCGCACAGCAGCGCAACAGCGGATCCCGCGACGACGACGCGGCGCGGCACACACTCCGAGACAGCGCGCGCGCAGGCCTCCGCTCCCGCTCCGACGAACGCGGCCAGCGCCGGCAGCGCCACGGCCATGAAGAACAAGTGGTTCGCCGAACGCCCGGGGAAGGCGAAGACGTACACGAGTCCCGGCACGAGCGCCAAGGCGACGAGCGCGGTCTCGTGCCACGGGCGCCGCGCGAACGGCAGAGCACACAGCCCCGCGACGAACAGCACGGTCCCCGGCAGCGTCAGCGCCTCGACGAAACCGCGCCACTGGTGCACGAGGAACGAAGGCGCGAACGCGGCGTCGAACCAACGCGTGTGGCTCGCACCCGCCGCCGAACCGAAGGCCGCTGCGAAGTCGCGCAGCAGTTCGTCGCGACCGACGACGGCGACGAAGTGCGCACCGATCGCCGCGACCACGATCAGCGACGTGGCGAACAACGCCAGCGGCGCCGCGAGCAGCGCGCGCTCCTTGCGCCGCCACGCGAGCGCGCCGGCGTGCAGCGCGAACATCGGGCCATAGAAGTGCGCGGGCCAGTCGAGCGCCGCTCCTGCCGCGTACCACAGACACAGATGCACGAGGCGGCGCCGACTGGGCTCGCCCAGCCACGCGAGATACGCGAGCAGTGTCATCGCCGCCGTACCCGCGATCGGCACCTCGGTCCACAGCTGAAGCCCGTCGCGCAGGCCGTACGGCGCGGCGATCCACACACACGCGGCGACGCGCGCCGCACGCTCCCCCACCACGCGCCGCGCGAACAGGTAGCCCGCGACGGCCGCCGCCGTGGACCCCACGACGGCGAGCAGTCGCAGGCCCCACTCGACCGGACCGAACAGCCAAAGGAACGCGCCCGCGAACCACATGTAGGTCGGCGGGTGATTCACGTAGTACCAGTGCAGCAACGAGCCGTCGGCCAGCTCGACGCGCGTCGTGAACGGCACGCCGGCGGTTTCGAGGAAGCCGTGTTCGAGGAAGTTGCGCGCGGGTGTGCCGGTCGCGAACGCGCCGAATTCACCGCTCCACACGTGCATGCTCCACGCGTCGTCGATGCCGACCAGGCGCAGCGCGAGCGCGACGAGCGCGACGAGGAACGCGAAACCACGCGGGCTGCGCCACAGCGCGGTCAGGACCTCGAGTGCGCGTGTGTTCACTCGAGCGCAGCTCCCGTCGGCAGTTCGACGATCCAGAACGACTGCACGCCGTGGTCGAACGCGACGTCGTGGCGCGTCGCGCGGCCCTCAGCAGCCAGCGCTTCGAGGAGCGGCGCGAGCGACGGCACGAGCGAACCCCAGACCTGGTCGTACAGGAACACGGCGCGCCGATCGGACTCCATGTGGTCGACGATCCGGCTGCGCAGGCTCTCGAATTCCTGCAAGGACGCGAAGCCGTACACGATCGGCGCACGCGAGTGGAACGGCAGCGCCATGCCGCGCCCGATCGACGTGAACACGACGGCGCGTTCGTCGGCGAGCAACGGCGCGAGCCACGCTTCGTTGCGCAGCACGTCGAGTTGGTCGCTCGCGAACGTGCGCTGCGTGACGACGACGCGCCACGCGCCTTCGATGGTCGGGACGAGTGCGACGAGCGCGAACACCAGATGCGTCGCTCGCGTGCCGGCGCGCGCGGCGAGGCGCACGAGTGCGTCGGCACCCAGCGCGGCTCCGAGGCACAGGGCCGGAGCGCTCACGGCCATGAAGAACGTGTGGTTCGTCGAACGACCGGGGAACAGCAGCACGTACGCGAGGCCGGGCAGGAGGCCGAGCACGAGCGCCGTGCACACACGCGCCTCGCCGCCCGCGGAAGTCGAGCGCCGCGCCAGTCGCACGAGCCCCACGACGAGCAGCACGACTCCGGCCGCCGTCGTGCCGCGCACGAGGTAGGTCGACTGCCGGCTGAAGAACGCGAGCACCTGTCCTTCGAACGCCGCCCACGACATGTGCGTGAGCGCGCCCCCCGTGTCCGCCGCGATCGTCGCCGCGTCCACCACGAGGTGCATGTGCAGCTTGTGCGCGCCGATCAACACGAGCGCCGTCGCCGGCAGCACGAGCATGGCGAACAACCGTCGCCACGCTCCGCGCCGCAGCGCACACACGAGGGCGTACACACCCAGTCCGGGCAACACGAAGTACGCGGGCCAGTCGAGCGCGCCGCCCGCCGCGAGCCAGACCGTGGCCCAGACCAGGTCCTTGCGAGCGCCGCTCTCGACGAAGCGCAGCGCGAAGTGCAACACGAGCACGGTCGTTCCCGCGATCGCGCCCTCCGTCCACGGCTGCACGCCGTCGCGCGCGGCGAACGGCACGATCGCCATGAAGAGGGTCGCGAGGCGTGCGACCCGTTCGCTCGCGACGCCGCGCACGAACACGTACGTCGCGGCGACCGCGCCCAGCGCGAACAGGAAGGCCGGCAGGCGCAGCACCCACTCGTCGACGCCGAAGGCCTGCACGCAGGCCGCCGACAGCAGCATGTACGTGGCCGGGTGGTGCAGGTAGTAGACGGTCGACGGCGGGCCGTCGGCGAGGTCGACGCGCCACTGCACCGGCATCCCGCCCGACTCGAACAGGCCGCGCTGGGCGAGGTCCGTGACCGGCCCGCCGGTCGCGAACGTGCCGAGGAGCGAATCGAAGTCCGACGGGTGCAGTCCGAACGGCGCGTCGAGCGCGAAGCCGCGCAACGCCACCGCGATCAGCACGACGGCGGCCCACCAACCCTTCGCGAAAGTTGCGGAACCGGCGACCTCGTCGCTCGCCTGTCCACGATCCGTCAGCGCCACACAGGCAGACTACCCTTGCCGACCCGGCCGCGACGGGCCGCGTGCGGCAACGGGTCGCAACGCTCGCCGAGAATCGGAACGGCGGTCTGCGCCCGTATCCTCTCGCCTCACATGGGGGCGCAAGCGGTCACTCGGCTCGGTGCGCTCGCGCGCGCGGCCGTACTGCTCCTCGTTCCGCTGCTGCTCGTCGGGCCGTCGCTGCTGCCCGGAAAACGTTTCCTGCCGCAGGCGCCGGTCGTCTTCGAGCCGCTCGCAGCTGAGTACCCGGCCGCAGCCGCCGCCGCGAACGAGGACAGCAATCGCTACACGGGCGATCGCCTGTTCCCGGTGCTGTCGGACCAACTGGAGTTCCGCCGCCGCGTGCTCGCGGGTGAGTCGCTCGCGGTCGAGGAGCGCCAAGGGCTCTCGATCCCGTTCTTCGGCAATGTGATCCACGGTCCGCTGCTGCCGCAGAACGTCGCGGCGCTCGCGCTGCCGCCGGACCTCGCGGCGGGCTGGCTCGCACTCGTCACGCTGTTCCTCGCCGGCGCCGGCGCGTGGCTGTTCCTCGCGGGCCGCGACGTGCGCGAGTCGGTGTGTGCCTTCGCCGCCCTCGCCTTCCAAGGCACCGGCTTCGGCGTCGTCAACCTGCACTACCCGATGAAGGTCGACGCGGCGCTGTGGCTGCCGTGGTGCCTGTTCGCACTCGACCTCGTGCGTCGCGGCGAGCGGCGCGGCGGGCCGTTGCTGGCGCTCTGCGCCGCGGCCAGCCTCGTGTCGGGCTTCCCGCCCATCGCGGGCTTCACGCTCGCGGCCGTCGCGCTCGTCGCACTCGTGGGTGCCGTCGACGACGGTGCACGCGGCGGCGCAGCGCGTGCGGCGCGTCCGCTCGGCGCCCTGGCACTCGCGTTCGTGGTCGCACTCCTGCTCGCCGCAGCGCAACTCGTGCCGACGGCGAGTGCGGCGCTCGACAGCCCGCGCGGCGCGCCGACGAACGCAGGTGTCCTGGCGCAGACGCTGCCGGTCGCGACCCTCGCACTCGCGGCCGTGCCCGACGCGTTCATGGACCCGCGCGAGGATCCCCCGCCGCGCTCCGCGCTGGCCGCGTGGCTCGCGAGCGACGCCCACGCGAGCCAGGCCCTGGCCGCCAACGGCCTCGAATGGAACACCCACGCGGGTGTGGCGGTGTTCGTTCTCGCGCTGCTCGGACTCGCGAGCGGTCGACGCGCCATCGCACCCGCGCTCCTCTTGGTCGCGGCCTTCGGCTGGGCGCAGGGCTGGCCGGTCGTGCGCTGGCTGTACGTGCTGCCGGGACTGAACGGCGGCGCGCCGACCCGCGCATTGTCGGTCGCGTGGTTCGCGTGGGTCTGGCTGGCTGCGCTGGGCCTGCACGGCGCGCTGGCCTGCACGGGTCGCGCGCGAGTCGCGCGCGCGCTGTTCGTGTTCGGACTGGCCGCGCTGGCCTTCGTCGTCGCGCGCTTGCGCCTGCCGAGCGCGAGCCGCATCGAAGGCGACCTCGCGCTGCGCCACGACCTCGAGATCGACGAGGTGCGTGCGCTGCTCGATCCGGCGTGGACGGACGCGGCGCTCGTGCACCTCGCTCACGGGCTCACGCTCTTCGCGATCGGAGCGTGCGGCGTCGCGGCGGCGTTGATCGTGTTCGGGAACACGAACGTGCGGCGCAAGGCGAGCGCTGCACTGCTCTGCGCCGTCCTCGTGTTCGAACTCTTCGCGACCTCGCGCCACCACGTCGCGGCGCGCGATCTCGGCGGGCTGCCCGTGTTCCCGCCGAGCGTCGCCCTCGACGCCGTGGCTCGCGCGGCGGACGGCGGGCGCGTCGTGCGTGTGGTGCCGGGCGGCGTGTCGGAGGCGACGGGGCTGGCGCGGCCGAACATGCTGCACGCGTACGGCATCGCCGACGTCTCGGCCTACGTCGCGTTCAATCCGCGCGCCACGGAGCACTGGTTCGCCGCGATCGACCCGGGCTGTGTGCTCGGCGGCGGAGTGCTCGGACTGCCGCGTGTCGAACTCGTCGACCATCCCGCGCTCGATCGCGCTGGCGTCACGTGTGTGCTCGCGAGCACGCCACTCGAACACCCGCGCCTCACGCTCGTGCACGCGGCGCCGCGCTTCTTCGTGCACACGCGGCGCAACGACACACCGCGTGAGGAGTGGTTGCGCGAAGCGCCGCCGCTCGGTGACGGTGCGGGCGGCGAGCTGGGCGTGCGCGCGCGCGCCGAACGCGCGCTGCTCGTCGGCACGGCCACGTCGCTCGCGGGCGTGCTCGCGCTCCTCGTCTGGTGGTTCGTCGCTCGCCGCGCGGCACGGCCCGAGGTGGCGGCATGAACCTCCTCGCGCTCGCGAGCGGCAGCCAAGGCAACAGCACCCTCGTGCGCCACGGCGACGCGGCGGTGCTCGTCGACGCCGGCCTGCCGATCACGGCGATGGAGCAGCGCCTCGAAGCCGCGCGCCTCGGACTCGGCGCGGTCGGCTTGCTCGTCGCGACTCACGGCCACCTCGACCACGCGCGTTCGGTCGGTGTGCTCGCGCGTCGCTGGCGCGTGCCGGTCGCGTGTGCGCCGGCGATCCAGACACACGCCGCGCTGCGGCGCAGCAAACGCACGACGACGCTGTCGCCCGGCACGCCGCTCGTCGTCGACGCGGGAGCGGGCGCCGCCGCCCTCGTGATCCACGCCGTCGAGATCCCCCACGACGCACATCCGACGTACGCGCTGCGCATCGAGGCCGGCGATCGCTGCGCGGTGATCCTCACGGACATCGGTCGTGTGTGCGAGCGCACGGCCGCGGCGCTCCACGATCCGCACGTGCTCCTGCTCGAGTTCAACCACGACGAGGGACTGCTCGAACGCGGGCCCTACTCGGCGAGCCTCAAGCGCCGCATCCGCGGCGGCAACGGACACCTGTCGAACCGCCAGGCGGCGGACATGCTGAAGCGCATCGCGGGACCGCGCCTGCACACCGTCGTGCTCGGGCATCTGTCGCGCACGAACAACACGAGCGACCTCGCTCTCGCGGCGGCGCACGCAGCACTCGCCGAACTCGGCCGCTCGGATGTCACCGTGCACGTCGCCGCACAGGACTCGATCGGCACGCCGATCACGGTTTGAATCGAAGGGCCATGAACGACGACGCGCACTCGCACACGGCCGACGCCGTCCTCGGCGTACTCGCCGCGCACTCGACCGTGCGCGCGTTCGAGAGCACGCCCCTCGTCACCGGCGACCTCGAACGGGCGATCGCGGCCGCGCAGTGCGCCGCGACGTCGAGCAACATGCAGGGCTATGGCCTGATCGCGGTCGAGGACGTGACCGAGCGCGCGCGTCTGGCCGAGCTGTGCGGCAACCAACCGCAGGTGCGCGAGGCCGGAGCCTTCCTCATCGTGTGCGGCGACCTCGCGCGCCAGGCGCGGGTGTGCGAGCGCGCGGGCGCGCCGCTCGCCGTGAACCTCGAGGCGTTCCTGTTGGCGACGATCGACGCGGCGCTCTTCGCGCAGAACCTCGTGGTGGCACTCGAGTCGCTCGGCTACGGCACCTGCTACATCGGCGGCCTGCGCAACCGCCTGCCCGAGGTCGACCTGCTCCTCGAACTGCCGCGCCTCGTGTTGCCGCTCTTCGGCCTGTGCGTCGGCACGCCGCGCGAACGCCCCGCGACCAAGCCGCGCCTCGCACCGCAGGCCGTGTTGCACCGCGGTCGTTACCGCGACGCAGCCGCGACGCTCTTGGACGTCGACGAATACGACGCACGCATGTACGCGCACTTCGCGGCGCGCGGCAAACCGAACCACACCTGGAGCGGCGCGCTCGCACGCCTCTTGGCCGAGCCGCGCCGCAGCCATCTGTACGACTACTACAGAACCAAGGGCATCGTCTTCGACGCGCGTTGACGAGCGCAGCGGCGAGCGCGCCGATGCTCGCTCACCGCTGCGGGCGCCCTGTCGTTCACCGCTTCGGGCGATAGAACAGCGGCGACCAACGCACGATCGCCCAGATCGCGATGAAGGCGTCCTTGAGGCCGATCTTCTTGCCCTCGGAGTAGTCGCGACCCGCGTAGCTGATCGGCACCTCGTAGATGCGCACGCGTTGGCGCGCGACCTTGGCCGTGAGTTCGGGCTCGACCGCGAACGTGCGCGACTGGATGTCGAGTTTGTCGGCGACGTGGCGCTTGAAGACCTTGTAGCAGGTCTCCATGTCCGTCAGGTTCAGGTTGGTGAAGCAGTTCGACACGAGCGTCAGGAGCCGGTTCCCGAGGTAGTGCCAGAACAGGTGGACACGCACGTAGCGGCCGCCGAGGAAACGGCTCCCGAACACGACGTCGGCTTTGCCGTCCTCGATCGGGCGCATGAGGATCGGGTACTCGGACGGGTCGTACTCGAGGTCGGCGTCCTGGATGATCACCACGTCGCCCGAGACCTTCGAGAAGCCGGTCGCGAGCGCTCCGCCCTTGCCTTTGTTGACCTCGTGGTGGAAGCAACGCACGTTCGCGTACTTCTTCTCGAGCTCCGCCATGATCTCGCGCGTGCGGTCCTTCGAGCAGTCGTTGACCAGGACCAACTCCTTCTCGTAGGGCGCGGCCTGGACACGTGCCACGAGCTCTTCGAGCGTGGCTTCCTCGTTGTAGACCGGGATGACGACCGACAGTTTCATGGGGAGGGCGGCAGGACGTGGCGCCGGAGGAGTTCGACTCGCTCGGGCGTCGCAGGCGGGCTCGAGAGCCCGTCCGCCTGGGGGTGGGCGCCAGGGTACCCGCGGAACGGTGCGGGACGACGCGGCACCGGGAAGAGGTTCCAACCGAGGCCCCGAACTTCGGCTCGAGGTGCGGCTCGAGCTTCGTTCGAGAGTCCGTTCACAGCTCAGCCGGCGGCGGCCGTTCCGCTCGAACCGCCGCGGCGCACCTCCACGGCGGCGGACGTGGCCTCGACCACACAGGCCTCGTTCGCGACGGTCGTCGTGAGGTGGACCGGAGCGCCCCACAGGCTCGCGAGGCGTTTCATCGTCTCGCCGGCCTGCGCCAGCTGGAGGTCGCGCCCGTCGTGGACGTGGCGCAGGACGAGTTCCCCGCGGCCGCTCGCGCCGACATCGACGAGCTCGATGCGCGGCTGACCGCCGTGTGCGAGCAGCGCCAGGAGCGACTCCTTCCAGACGCGCCAGTCGAAGCCCTCGTCGCGCGCTTCGAGCGCGTCGGACTCCTCGGCGCCGTTGTATTCGAGCGCGAAGCGCTCGTCGACGAGGTGGTCGACGAGGCTGACGTCGTTGTGCACGCGGCGCAGGACGAACAGGTCCTCACCACGCTCCTGTGCGGCGCGGAAGAGCCGCAGACCGAGTCGGTAGGGATTGAGCGAGCCCGGCGCGGCCGCGGTCGCTCCGCTGTGGACGTCCGCGAAGTCGACGATCTCGGACGCTTCGAGGATGCCGCCCGTCAGGATCTTGCTGTGCCAGTAACAGGCCCAGCCTTCGTTGGCGATCTTCGTCAGTCGCTGCGGCAGGAAGTAGTAGGCCTCGGCGCGCACGATCTCGAGCAGCTCGCGCTCCCAGTCGCACAGCGGCGCTTCGCGCACGAGGAATCCGAGTATGTCGGCCTCCGGGAAGCGGCGCGGCCGACGCACGAGGTCGTGTTCGGGTTCGTGTTCGCGACCGAAGCGTTCGAGGCGCAGACCGCGGCGCTCCGACAGCGATGCCGTGGGGCGGCGATCGGCTGCGTTCGAACGCGACAGGTACGGATCGACGAGTGTCTCGAGCGAGAGCATCGCGTCGAGGCGCTCCTCGACCTTGTCCTGACCATGTTCGTCGATCATGCGCCGCACACTCGTCGAGTGCCGGCCCATGCGGTCGAGCATGCGGCGCTCGGTGCCCTGGAACCAGACGTTGTTCTTGAAGAAGTCCGCGTGGCCGAAGACGTGCGCCATGACGAGCTTCTGCTCGAGCAACGAGTTCGAGCGCACGAGGTAGGCGTACGTCGGATCGTTGTTGATGACGAGCTCGTAGATCTTCGACATGCCCCAGACGTAGCCCTTCTGGAGGCGTTCGAACTCCATCCCGAAGCGCCACGACGGATAGCGCACCGGAAAGCCGCCGTACGCGGCGATGCCGTTCACGTCACGCGCGTCGAGCAGCTCGAACACGACGTCGAAGAAGTCGAGACCGAGTTCGCGTGCGCGCTGCTCGATGACGAGAGCGTGGTACTTCAGCGCCGCCGGCAGACTGGTCTTGATGCCCATGCGTCACCGCCCGGCGCCGAGGAAGGCGCGGATGGCCTCGGGGATCTCGTCGCGACCGCGCACCGAACACGTCACGAGTTCGTCGTGCCCATCGAAGGCGGCGTCGAGGTCCTTCTTGAACTGCCCGGAGCCGTGGGCGCTCTTGACCTGCGAATAGCAGAACTGGTTGACACGCGGCAGGATCTCGTCCGCCAGCAGACCGACGCAGCGCTCCGTGTCGCGCGCCGACCAGTTGTCGCCGTCCGAGTAGTGGAACGGATAGATGTTGTAGTCCTGCGGTGTGTAGGACTCTCGGATCTGCTCGAGGCACAGCTCGTAGGCCGACGAGATCTTCGTTCCGCCGGACTCGCGCAGGTGGAAGAACGTGTGCTGGTCGACGACGCGCGCGGCGGCGTCGTGGACGATGTACACGACCTCGAGGTTCTTGTATTGGCGGCGCAACCACGTGTCGATCCAGAAGGCCTGGATGCGCACGGCCTCCTTCTGTTCGCGCCCCATCGAACCCGACACGTCCATCATGTGGAACACGACGGCGGACGAGTCGGGCTTCTTCACCGTGCGCGACGCGCGGTAGCGGAAGTCGTCGGGGATCGGGACGATCTTCGGGTGCTCAGGGTCCCACTGGCCGCTCGCGATCGTGCGCTTGACCGCGTTCTTGAAGCTGCGGCGGAAGTGGCGCAGCGAGTCGGGGCCCGCGCGCCGGATCGCGGTGTAGCGACCCGCCTCGCATTCGACTTCGCGAGTGCCGCGCGGCTCGATCTTCGGCAGACCGAGCGCTTCGCCGAGCATGTCGGCCAGGTCGCCCAGGTCGACTTCGACCTCGAGGATGTGCTGACCTTCGTCTTCGCCGGCGGTGCCGGACCCCGGGCCTTGTTTGCCCTGTCCGGAGCCGTCCTCCGACTCCGTCGCCTCGCCCTCGCCGCCTTCGCCGCCCTTGTTCTCGCCGAACACGAAGCGCGGCAACTCGACCTGCGGGATCGGCACGGAGACGGAGTGCTCGCCGCAGCGCGCGATCAGCTCACCGGTCGACAGGAAGCGCTCGAGATCGCGGCGGATGCGTCCGCGCACGATCTCGCGGAAGCGGCTGTGATCGCTGTGGATCCTGTAGATCGGTGAGCCCATGTGAGCGCGTCAGGCGGCGTTCTTCGGTTCGTCCTTGGCGTCGCCGCGTGCGAACAGATCGGCGACGAGGTGCAGCACCTCCTCGGCGGCCGCGCGTGTGTAGCCGAAGCGCGTGACGAGGCGATCGCGGATCGCATCGATGCGTTGGCGTGTCGTCGGGTCGACCACGGTCGAGACGAGCGACGTGAGCTGGATCGAGTCGCGCTGGTCCTCGAACAGCTTCCGCTCGAGCGCGCGGCGCAGGCGCGTGTTCTGGCGGTAGTCGAACGTCTTGCCCTCGATGTGCAGCGCCGCGATGTAGTTCATCACCTCGTGGCGGAAGTCGTCCTTGCGCGACTCGGGGATGTCGGCGCGCTCCTCGATCGAACGCATGAGGCGTTCGTCGGCATCGTGCGGGCGGCCCTGGTCGTCGAGGACCTTCTCACGCGTGGTGTAGGCCTTGACGTTGTCGACGTACTTGGCGCACAGGCGGTCCGTCGCGTCCTGGTCGGCGCTCACGGCCACTTGCACCTCGCGCTTGACGACCTCCTCGTACTCCTCGCGTGCGGTCGCGAGCAGTTGCGTGTAGCGCTTGCGCACCTCCTCGTTCGAGACGAGGCTGTGGTGGCGCAGGCCTTCGCCGAGGCACTCGAGCACGTCGAGCGGCGAGACGTGAGCACCGTCCGCGACGAGCGCCGCCGCGATGCGGTCCTGCACGTAGCGCGGGCTGATGCCGGCCATGCCCTCCTCCTCGTTCTCGGCGCGCATCTCGCGCACGTTCTCGGCCGTGAAGCCGGTGACCGTCTCGCCGTCGTAGAGCTTCGTCTTCTGGAGCAGCGTGAGGCTCGGGTGCGTCGGATCGCAGATGCGCGTCATCACGGCCCACAACGCCGCGATCTCGAGCGTGTGCGGCGCGATGGCCTTGATGCGCAGCTCCGACGAGCGGAACTGGCGGCGATAGATGCGCACCTCGTCCGACTGCGCCAGGTTGTACGGCACGTCGATCTTGATCGTGCGGTCCCGGAAGGCCTCCATCAGCTCGTTGTTCTGGAGGCGGCGGTACTCGGGCTCGTTCGTGTGCCCGATGATCACCTCGTCGATCGACGTCTGCGGGAACTTCTTGGGCTTGATCGTGTGTTCCTGGCTCGCTCCGAGCAGGTCGTAGAGGAACGCCACGTCGAGCTTCAGCACCTCGACGAACTCGAGCAGGCCGCGGTTCGCGACGTTGAACTCGCCGTCGAAGTTGAACGCGCGCGGGTCCGAGTCCGAGCCGTACTCCGCGATCAGGCGGTAGTTGACGTCGCCCGTGAGTTCGGTCGAGTCCTGGTTCTTCTCGTCCTTCGGCTGGAACGTTCCGATGCCGCAGCGGTCCTTCTCGCTCAGTGTGATGCGGCGCACGCGCACGTGTTCCATCACGCGCTCCCAATCGCCCTCGTGGCGCTGGAGCAACTCGCGGAACCAATGGCGACTGACCGGATCGAGTTCACCTTCGACGTGCAGCCGGTACGGCTTCTCGTGCCGACGGTTGAGGCGTTCGAGGATGCGTTTGCGCGCGGCGCGCGGCACGAGCAGGAGCGGCTCCTGATTCATCGGCGAGCGGATCTCCTCGCCGTCGACGTGCCACGTGAACGTGTAGAGCGCACCCTCCGGCCGCCGCGACCAGTCTTCGAGGCCGCGCTTCAAGAGGCGCGCGATCGTGCTCTTCGCGCTGCCGACCGGACCATGCAGCAACACGACGCGCTTCTCGGGCCCGAGGCCCATCGCACCGGCCTTGAAGATGCCGACCAGACGATCGATCGGCTCGTCGAGGCCGAACACGGCGTCGCGCCCCTCGTCGAACGGGTCGTCGAACAGCTTCCAGCGCCGCGAGACGCCGGGCAGCGGCGACGGTTCCGTGCCATGCGCCTCGACCATGTCGATCAAACGCTGCCACGCGTTGCGACAGATGAGCGGATCCTCTTCCAGGAGGTGCAGGTAGTCCTGGAAGGACCCTTCCCAGCGCAGCGCTTGGTACTGGTCCGACGGAATGCCCTCGCGGGCCAGGTCGTACAGGGAGTCTTCGCGGGCTTTGCTCATGGGGTCCGGCTGGTGCACGGCCTCGAAACGAGACGGCGCGAATCCGAGCGCGAACGGTGGACGGCCACGGTGTGGTCGAACGCCGACGCGACGGAGTCGCTGGCAGCGGCTCGTTTCGACCGAAGGCGCGTGCGACTCGCGCACACGCTGCTTCGCGTTCCTGCGGCGGAGACCCCGACTGCTCGCTCACCCCTGCGAGACCTGGAAGGTCTCCTGCGCCGTGCGAGGAACGCGCGTTCAGCGTGTCGACGCCGCCGTGGCGAACGAGTCTTCGCGCATCTCGGAAGAAACTTCAGGGTCGCTGCGGCCGGGGTCGACTCACCCGCCCAACACGTTCTCGCACCAACCGAAGGCGCTCACAGCACGTCGAAGGCTCACGGCCGCCGTGCACTCTTTGCTTTGACTTCGCGTCCTTTGCGCCTT
>JBIKNC010000236.1:0-6601 GCA_044358925.1 Planctomycetota bacterium
GGCGCGCGATGCGCGCCCCTCGACACGATCCGACGCGCCGCGAATCCTGAGGCTTTTTGCTACGGCACCGTATTCTCAGATCCGCCGTCTGGCGCCGTACGCGTCAACGGCCCTGGATGCGCTCGATCAGCTCCACGAAGCGCGGATCGTCACGCACGACGTCGAGCGCCGGCGTCGTACTCAACTCCGCGAGGTCGTCGAAGCCCAGCTCGATGGCGCGCTCCAGCGCCGCGAACAAACGGTCGCGCGCGACGGTACGCAGCGACGACAAGCCCGGCTCGACGATGCCTTCGTCCTCGGGCAACGCGATCAGGAATTCGTTCCACAGATCCGCGGCGAAGCGCGCCGTGAAACCGTCGGTCGCCGCTTCGTCGAACGCTTCGATGGCGGCGCGCGCCTCGTCGAGCCGACCGGCGAGCGTGAGGCCGACGCCGCGCAGATACGTGAGCCCCGTCACGAGTCTGGGGACGTCGTAGCGCGGGTCCTCGATCGCGCCGAGCGCGGTCAGGTGTTCGATGCCGCTCTCGGCCACTTCGACGATGCGGTCGAACCGAGTGCGCTCCTGCAGGAGCACGTTCGCGAAGTTGTTCGCCGCCAGGGCGAAGTCGAACACGCTCGTCACGTCGCCCGCCTGGATGTCGAGCATGGCACGGCGCGCGTTGTAGAGCTTCTCGAACAGCGCCAGCGCTTCATCGAATCGGTCGGTCGTCGCATAGACGTACGCGAGTCGATCGAGGACGTTCATGCGGTGGCTGTGGTAGCGCGCCGACTCGGGGAACTCGGTCGTCAAGTCGTCGGTCAAACCCAGCGACTCGAGCAACAGCGATTCGTCGAGGTCGACGTCGCCGCGAGCATCGGCGACGTACGACAGCGCGAAGTAGGCCGTCGCGAGATCGAACACGTGGTAGCGCGAGCCCGGCGAGCGCGTGTACGCCTCTTGGTAGAGGTCGAGCGACTCCTCGTAATGTGCCTCGGCTGCATCGAGGTCGCCCGCATCGAACGCGGCGTCGCCGAGGTCGCGCAAGGTGCGTCCGAGTCCCGAGTGCACCATCGGATCGGGATCGGCGGGCGGTTCGGTCGCGATCAGCTCGCGCAGGATGGCGGCGGCCTCGCGCAACGTCGCCTCCGACGCCTCATCGGACTCGACGACGCGCTGCCCCTCCGAGAGGCTGATCAACTCGACCGCGATACGGCGACGCATGTCGCGTTCGGTGATGTCGGCCGGCCAGACGCGCTCCGCGAGCATGGCGCGCAACTCCGCCACCGTCGTGCGCTGGAAGCCGAGTGCGTCGGCATGCCGCGCCAGCTCGACGTTCGAGAGCGATGCGTGATGCAGCGCCGCCACGCGCAACATGCGCGCATCCGGGTCGGCGGCGACGATCGGAAGGAGCAGTTCCGAGCAGGCGACGGCGTCCGCGATCGCCTCGTCGTGGCGCGACATGTCGTAGAGCACGTCGGCGCGCGACTCGAGCAACTTGGCGCGCTCCAGCACGAGCCGCACGTCGTCCGGCCGGTCGTTCGCGATCTCGCGCAAGATCGCCGCCGCGCGATCGATCGCCGTGAGGCGCGCGACCTGCATGCGCGGCACGTCCTCCAGTTCTTCGGCCGCGGTCTCGCGCAACACCGTTCCGATCGCCGCGAGCGCCGCCGCGAAGTGGCGATCCGAGAGTGCGTTCGCGTCGCGCTCCTTCTCGTAGGCCAGCGCGATCTTCGCTGCCGCCTGGCTCCGATTGATCTCCCAACCGACCGGCCCCGAGATCAACGCGAGCGCACCGAGCGTCAGCGCCGTGGCGAGCACGGGCCGCCGCTGCGCCGCGCGCACGACACGCGCCAGCGGCCCGATCGGGCGCGCGCGCGTCGGTCGCCTGTCGACGAGTGCGTCGAGGTCTTCGCGCAGTTCGTTCGCGGTCGCATAACGCTTGTTCGGATCGCGCTCGAGTGCGCGCAACATCACCGCTTCGAAGTCGAGCGCCAACTTCGGCGCGTGCACACGCGGACTGGGCGGCCGCTCCGTGAGGATCGCCTTCACGAGCGCGCCCGTCGACTCGCCTTCGAACGGCCGATGCAACGTCGCGAGTTCGTACGCGAGGCCGCCGAGTCCGTACACGTCGCTGCGCGCGTCCGCGCCCTGCCCGTCGAGCACCTCGGGCGGCATGTACGGCAACGAACCGACCGCCGAGCCGGAGCGCGTCAACGAGCCGTCGCCCGCGTCGCTCGCCAGGCCGAAGTCGCACAGGTGCACGTGCCCCGCCAGATCCACCAGCACGTTCGACGGCTTGAGGTCGCGGTGCAACACGCCCTTGCCGTGGGCGTACGCGATCGCGTCGACCATGCGCCGCGTCGCTTCGAGCGACCACTCGCTCCACGGCCGCGTGCGCCCGAAGTCGACCTTGTCCTTCAGCGCCTCGGGCGTCAGCTCGCCGACGATCCGTGCGACCTCGTCCGTGTCGACGTCGCTCGGCGCGCGCCCACGCTTGCGCAGTTCGTTCGTGACGGCGGCGAGCGACGTGCCCGCCACCAGCTCCATCGCGAACCACGGCAGCCCGTCCGTCTCCCCCACCGCGAACACGGGCAGGATCGACTCGTGGTGCAGGCGCGCGGAGAGTTCGACTTCGCGCGCGAGGCGCGACTTCGCCTCCGCGAACGCCAGCAGCTCCGGCCGCACGAGCTTCACCGCCACGAAGCGCCCCGTCGAGACGGAACGCGCGCGGTGCACGACACCCATGCCGCCGGTGCCGATGCGCTCGAGCAGTTCGAAGTCGCCGAGCCGGGCCGGGATGCGCGCGAGGCCCGCCGACAGGTCGACGAGATTCGCCGCTGCGAGCAGTTGCACGCGCCGGCGCAGCCGCTCCGCGTGTTCCGGGTGGCGCAGACACGCGTCCTCGACGGCGACCTCGCCCTGCTCCTCGATCGCGGCCAGGCACGCCTCGAGGACCTCGTCGAACGAAGTGGGTTTCCCTGCGGCAGTCATGAGAGCCTGCGTCCGTGGGCCACGCCCGTGTCGCGAGCGCAGCGTATCCTGCAAGGGTGGAGCCGGTCTTCGACGAGCCCGAACTCGTGCGCCGCGCGCAAAGCGGCGATCGCACCGCCGTCGACGCGCTCCTGTCGCACCACCTGCCCGGCCTCGAGGCCTACGTGCGCTTGCGCATCGGTCGCGCTTTCGGCGCACGCGAAGGTGTGAGCGACGTCGTCCAGTCGACCTGTCGCGACCTCGTCGAGCGGCTCGACCATTTCAAACACGGCGGCGACCAGGCCTTCAGGCACTGGCTCTACGCGACCGCCGCGCGCAAGATCGCCGACCGCTTCGCCTACCACGGCGCCGAACGCCGCGACGCGAAGGCCGAGGTCTCCTCGGACGCCGCGTCGGGTGTGATGGGCGCCGCGTTCGGCGGCCTCGCGAGCCCGAGCCAAGCTGCGATCGGCGCCGAGTTCCTCGAGCGCCTCCAGCACGCGTTCACCAAGCTGTCCGAGGACGAGCGCGAAGCCGTGTTGCTCGCGCGCGTCGCCGGCCTCTCGCGCGCCGACCTCGCGAAGAGCATGGGCCGCAGCGAGAACGGCGTGCGCAACCTGCTGCACCGCGCGCTCGCCAAACTCGCCGAGGAACTCGACGTCGAGCGCGCCTGAGCGGGGCCGCGCGGCGCGAGCCGAATCGCTCGCGCGCCGCTGCCGACCAAAGGCGTCGAGCACCGACCGTCCATCGTCCGGACCGACTCCGAACGATCGGCGCCCTCCACCGGCGAGCGATCGACGCGCCGCCGAAGCGACGCGCTCACCCGCGCCCGCGCCGCGCGCCGCCGCCGATCCGACCGAGGAACGGAGCAGCGGACGAGCCGCGCGAGCCACACACGCCGACCAGCGGGGTACCGCGCGCACCGTCGGCTCGCGCCGCGCGCAGCGGCCGCGTCGCCGCGGCCAAGGACAGGAACGAGGCACGGTTCGCCAGTCGCGCGCCGTGGGCGCGGGCCGCGGATCGTCCGCTCGCCCACGAGAAGTGCCGCGCCGCGCGCCGTCGCACGCGGGCTCCATCACTTCGCGGGGCAAGTCGAGATCCGAGCAAGACATGGCGTGGTCGAGCGGCAGAGAGCCGCACCCCGTCGATCCGCGCGTTGTGGCGAACGTCCCGCGCCAATTGCAGAGCGACTGCTCGGATGTCGTCGCCTTCGACGCACGGCAGAGGGGCGTTCGACGGCGTCGTTAGACTCCGCCCCCTTCGCGCTCGCCATGCCCACCGCCATCTTCGTCAAGGACCTCGTCAAGACGTACGACGCCAAGCCGCCCGTCGAAGCGGTGCGCGGGCTCGACCTCGAGATCCAGGTCGGCGAGTGCTTCGGGCTGCTCGGCCCGAACGGCGCGGGCAAGACGACGACGGTCGAGATCCTCGAAGGCATCCTCACGGCGACGTCCGGGCAGGTCGAGGTGCTCGGCAAGACGTGGAAGCGCGACGAAGCGGCGCTGCGCCAGGCGATCGGGTTGTCGCTGCAGGAGACGAAGTTCGCCGAGAAGCTGACGGTGCTGGAGACCGTGCGGCTGTTCGGCTCGTTCTACGCCAAGGGCCGGCCGGCGGAGGAGGTGATCGCGTCGGTCGGACTGACCGAGAAGAGCAACGCTCTCGTCTCGAACCTCTCGGGCGGACAGCACCAACGTCTCGCGGTCGCGGTGGCGCTCGTCGGCGATCCGGAGTTGCTGTTCCTCGACGAACCGACGACCGGCCTCGATCCGCAGTCGCGCCGACAGTTGTGGGACATCATCCGAGCGTTGCGCGAACGCGGCCGCACGATCGTCCTGACCACGCACTACATGGACGAAGCCGAGCGCCTGTGCGACCGCATCGCCGTCGTCGACCACGGCAAAGTGATCGCGCTCGGTTCGCCCGCGGAGCTGATCCGCTCGCTGGGCGGCGACCACGTCGTCGAGTTCGCGCTGCGCGATTCGACGGGCGCGCCCGACCTCGAGCCGTTCCGCGCGCTGCCGTCCGTGCGCGGTATTCGAGCGGAGGGTCAGGCGGTGCAACTCACCGTCGCCGAGCCGCACGTGACGATTCCGGCGCTGCTCGACGAGGTGCGCCGACAGGGCGCCCTGCTCTCGCAACTCTCGACGCGCCAAGCGAGCCTCGAAGACGTCTTCGTGTCGTTGACCGGGAGGCACCTGCGCGATGAGTGACCGTCACCCGTTCCGGCAACTCTTCGTTGCGCGACTGAAGGAGTTCTACCGGCAGCCCGAAGTCGTCTTCTGGGTCTTCGGCTTCCCGATCCTCCTCGCGGTCGTGCTCGGCATCGCCTTTCGCAACAAGCCGGCCGACGTGATCGCGGTCGGCGTGCTCGCTGGGCCGGACAGTGCCGCTGCGATCGCCGCGCTCAGCGAGCCGAACGGCTTCGACGCGCAGATCGTCGCCGAGTCCGACGCCGAGACCGAATTGCGCCTCGGCCGCGTGTCGATCGTCGTCGTGCCCGGCGCCGAACCGACGCTGCGTTTCGATCCGACGCGCCCGGAGTCCGTCATGGCGCGCGCGCGCGTCGACGACGCGCTGCAGCGTGCGGCGGGTCGCGCGGACGTGCTCACGTTGCGCCAGGAACTCGTCACCAAACCCGGCGCGCGCTACATCGACTTCCTGATCCCCGGCCTGCTCGGCATGAACATCATGAGCGGCGGCCTGTGGGGCATCGGCTTCGTGATCGTCGAGATGCGCTCGCGCAAGCTGCTGAAGCGCCTCGTCGCGACGCCGATGAAGCGCACCGATTTCATGGCCGCGATGATGGCGAGCCGCATGGTGCTCGTGATCGGCGAGCTCGCGCTCCTGCTCTTCTTCGCCTGGCTCGTGTTCGATCTCGTGACGCAGGGCTCGCTCCTCTTCGTGACCGCGCTGTCGCTGCTCGGCGCCTTCACCTTCGCCGGGCTGGGCCTGCTGGTCGCGTGCCGCGCCCGCAAGGTCGAGACCGTCTCCGGCCTGATGAACCTCGTGATGATGCCGATGTTCGTCGCGTCGGGCGTCTTCTTCTCCTCCGACCGCTTCCCCGACGTCGTGCAGCCCGTGATCAAGGCGCTGCCGTTGACCGCGCTGAACGACGCGCTGCGAGCCGTGATCCTCGAAGGCGCGGACCTCCCGTCGCAGGCCGGGCGCATCGCCGTGCTCGCCGCGTGGGGACTGGTGTCGTTCGGGCTGGCGTTGCGTTGGTTCAGGTGGACGTGAGACGGGTGCGACGCTCGCAGGCAGACTCGCCGAGCGACGTGTTCGTCACGGACTTCCGTCGAGCGTCTCCGTCCGCCCGGAACTGTCCGACGCGGCACCGAGCGTTTCGCGCCACGCCGTTCAGTCGATCGCGGCAGATGAACGGACACTGAGTTTCAAAGTGTGTTCCGCCACCGCGACACGGTCGCGTGACTGGACCTTCGAGGCGAATGTGCAACAAGCCGTTGCACAATTCGCCGAGTCCATGAAACGGCCCGCGTCGTGTCCCACTTCACGGGTGCGTCGCGCTCGTGACAGCCGCGTGAGTCGGGTACCTCGTTGGCGCGTACGGTGCCAGGCACCCTGTCGCCAAAGGGAGCGGTACGGTGCCGCACCAAAAACTACGCCCTTGCGACCGCAACACGCAGCGCCTCC
>JBIKNC010000237.1:0-6586 GCA_044358925.1 Planctomycetota bacterium
GACACTGTGGATGTGTCGATCGTTCGCCGAGCTCTCGATGCGTCGCGCAGGTTCCGATGGCCAGCGCTTCGAGTCGCGACCGGAGCTGCGCTCCTCGTGATCGACACGCACGACGGGCGTTGCATCGCCGGCGCGACGTGCGAGCGCATCGACCTCGGCGGACGCCGCTGCGTCGTCGTGCGCGCGGTCGGGTACGTGGCGCGGCTCGTGGTCGAGGAAACGGTGCGCGGAGTGTGTGTGGTGCGGCTCCATCCGTGCGAGCCGCGGACGCTCGTGTTGCGCGGGTCGCGGAATGCGGCACCCGACGAGATCGAGCTGGAACTCGACGCGACCCATCCGAACGGCGCGGGCGTCGTCGCGTGTGGGGCGGCGCTCGCGATCGCGGAGTGGCTCCGCGGCGCGTGCGGGCGCGCGGCGCCGAGTGCGGCCATCGGGGCGCTGATCGCCGGGCGAGCTGCGGATCACCTGCTCGACCCGCTGCGGCCGTCGGAGCCGGAACTGCTCGCCGCCGCGTGCGCGCAGGCGACGGCGCGCCGGGTCGGGCGCGAGCGCTGGGCGTTCGACGGCGTGCCGAAGGGGGTCGCTCTCGCCGTGCGAGTCGCGGGTTGTCGCGTGGAAATCGGTGACGGCGAAAGAGCCCGCTCGGCCGGACACGCACCACGCGCGACGCGCCGCGCGCCCACTTCTACGATGGCCGAGTGAGCCTCGGCGAGCACTTGTCACCCGCGACCGCGCGCTGGTTCGCGGCGAACTTCCGCGAGCCGACCGACGTGCAGCGGCGCGGGTGGGAGTGCATCGCGCGCGGCGAACATGTGCTGCTCGCGGCACCGACGGGGTCGGGCAAGACGCTCGCGGCGTTCCTCGTGGCGCTCGATCGCGTGGCGCGCGAGACGGAGGCGGAACGGGAGCGGCGCGGGTGGCGCGTGGTGTACGTGTCGCCGCTCAAAGCGCTCGTGGCGGACATCGAACGCGGGCTGCGGGCGCCGCTGGCGGGGCTCGCGATCGGCGGCGGTGAACAACGGAGCGCGCCGCTGCGGGTCGACGTGCGCACGGGCGACACGTCGGCGCGTGAGCGCGCGGCGATGGCGCGCGATCCGGGGGACGTGCTCGTCACGACGCCGGAGTCGCTGTATCTGCTGCTCGGTTCGCGCGCGGCGAGCAACTTCGGCTGCGTGCACACGCTCATCGTGGACGAGATCCATGCGCTCGCGCCGACGAAGCGCGGCGCGCACTTGGTGCTGTCGCTCGAGCGGCTCGAACGGCGCGTGATGGGCGCGAGCGGTTCGGCGCCGCAACGCATCGGCCTGTCGGCGACGGCGCGCCCGCTCGACGAAGTGGCGCGTTTCCTCGGCGGCGATCGGCCCGTGACGATCGTCGACGCGAGCGCGGCGCCGCGCATCGAGCTGAAGATCCGCGTGCCCGTGCCCGACATGGAGCGTGTGCTGCCGGCGAAAGCGCGCGCACTCGGCGTGAGTGACGACGGGCTGCCGCCGTCGGGTTCGATCCTCGGGCAACTGCACTCGATGCCGGGCAATCGGCAGGGGCACGAACGCGGCATGTGGCCGGCGATCTACCCCGAGATCCTCGCGGACGTGCGCGCGCACCGCTCGACGATCGTGTTCGTGAACAATCGCGCGCTGGCGGAGCGGCTCGCGGAACGCATCAACGAACTCGCGGGCGAGGAACTCGTCCTCGCGCACCACGGCAGCGTGAGCCACGAGAAACGCGCCGCGATCGAGGAGCGCCTGAAACGCGGCGACGTGCGCGGCATCGTTGCGACGAGTTCGCTCGAACTCGGCATCGACATGGGCGCGGTGGATCTGGTCGTGCTCGTCGAGTCGCCGGGTTCGGTCGCGCGAGGGCTTCAGCGCGTCGGCCGCGCCGGACACCAGGTCGGCGCGCTGAGCGTCGGCCGCATCTATCCGAAGTTCCGCGGCGACCTGCTCGAGTGTGCGGTGGTCGCGCGCCGCATGAGCGAAGGTGCGATCGAGGCGCTGCGTGTGCCGCGCGCGCCGCTCGACGTGCTCGCGCAGCAGGTCGCGGCGATCGTGTGCGAAGGCGATATCGCGGTCGCTGATCTGGAACGGCTCGTCAAACGCGCCGGGCCCTATCGCGACTTGACGAGCAGCGTGCTCGCGAGCGTGCTCGACATGCTCACCGGCCGCTTCGGCGCGACCAACGACCTCACGGATCTGCGCGCGCGGCTCGCGTGGGATCGCACGCGCGACGTGCTGTCGGCGCGGCGCGGCACGGACCTCGTCGCGCGGCTCAACGCGGGCACGATCCCCGATCGCGGCACGTACGGCGTGCACATCGGCGCCGACGGGCCGCGCATCGGCGAGCTCGACGAGGAGATGGTCTACGAGTCGCGCACGGGCGACACGTTTCTGCTCGGCACGAGTTCGTGGCGCATCGAGGAGATCACGCGCGATCGTGTGGTCGTGTCGGCGGCGCCGGGTGAGCCGGGGCGGCTGCCGTTCTGGAAGGGCGACGGGCCGGGGCGGCCGCTCGAGCTGGGGCGTGCGATCGGAGCTTTCGTGCGCGAGGCGGGGGAGGTGCTGGCGCGGGCGCCGCGTGGAGATCTCGCGGCGAGTGTCGAGCGGTGCGCGGCGTGGCTCGCGGAGCGCTTGCCGCTCGACGCGTATGCGGCGTCGAACCTCGCGACGTATCTGGCGGAGCAACGCGCCGCGACCGGCGCGTTGCCGAGCGACCGCACGATCGTGATCGAGCGCTTCCGCGACGAACTCGGCGACTGGCGCGTGTGCATCCTCTCGCCGTTCGGGCGGCGTGTGCACGCGCCGTGGGCGGTCGCGATCGAGGAGCGCCTCGCGCGCGACGGCGGGCCGCCCGTGCAGGTGATGTACACGGACGACGGGATCGTGTTGCGTTTCCCGGAGCTCGACGGCGACGAGGCGAGTGGGGCGCTCTTCGAGGCGCTCACGCCGGACCCGGACGAACTCGAGGACCTCGTAACACAACGCGTCGGTCGCACCGCGCTGTTCGCGGGCCTGTTCCGCGAGAACGCGGTGCGCGCGCTGCTCGTCACGCGCAAGCGACCGGATCAGCGCAATCCGCTGTGGGCGCAGCGGCTGAAGACGCGGGCGCTCTTGGCAGCGGTGCAGAACCTGCCCGACTTCCCGGTCGTGCTGGAGACGTACCGGCAGGTGCTCGGCGACGAGTTCGATCTCGCGGGGCTCGAAGAGTTGCTGCGCGGCGTGCGCAGCGGCGCGATCGCGGTCGAGCGCGTCGAGACGGAGAGCCCGTCGCCGTTCGCGCGCTCGCTCGTGTTCGCGTACGTCGCGGCGTACCTCTACAACGGCGACTCGCCGGTCGCGGAGCAGAAGGCGCAGGCGCTGACGCTGGACAAGGAGATGTTGCGCGAGCTGCTCGGCACGGCGGCGCTGCGCGATCTCGTGGATGCGGGGGCGCTCGCGGAACTCGAGGACGAACTCGCGGGGCGCGCGGACGGTTGGCGTGCGCGCGATCGCGACGAGGTCGCCGATTCGTTGCGGCGCGTCGGTGACCGCACGGCGAGTGAGATCGCGGAGTGTGTCGACGAGACGCAATGCATGGATGGTGGAGCGGCGTGGCTCGCGGAACTCGTGAGCGAGCGGCGCGTGATCGATGTCGTGATCGGCGGCGAGCGGCGCTTCGCTGCGGCCGATGACGCGGGGCTCCTGCGCGACGCGCTCGGGCTCGTCGTGCCGACGAGTCTGCCTGGCGAGTACCTCGCTCTGGTGCCGAACGCGTTGGAGCGGCTCGCCCTGAAGTTCGCGCGCGGGCGCGGGCCGTTCACAGCGGCGCAGTTCGCACAGCGGTATGCGTGTGGTGAGGAGCGCGCGCTCGCGGTGCTCGAGTTGTTGACGGAGCGCGGTGTGCTCGTGCACGGCGAGCTGCGACCCGGCGGCCGCGGCCGCGAGTGGTGCGACGCGGACGTGTTGCGGCGCATCAAACGCAGAACGCTGGCGAAGTTGCGGCGCGAGGTCGCGGCGACGGATGCGGCGAGTTACGCGCGCTTCCTCGCGACGTGGCACGGTGTCGACGTGGGCAACGAGGCGCGCATCGCGCGGTCCGCGAACGCGGCTCTGCGCGAGGCGCTCGAGAAGCTCGAAGGCGTCGCGCTGCCGTGGAGTGCGTGGCACCTCGACGTCCTGCCGGTGCGTGTGCCGGGCTTCGCGGTCGAGCAGCTCGACTTGCTCGCGGCGAGCGGCGAGATCGTGTGGTTCGGACGCGGGGCGCTCGGTGAGAAGGACGGGCGCGTCGTGATCGTGCGGCGCGAGCGGGCGGCACTTTTCGCGGCCTTGGATGCTGAACGGATCGGCGAGGCGGAAGCGAGCGAGCCGAATGCACTCGCACGTGCGATCCAAGCGCGCCTCGCGAGCGGCGGTGCGTGTTTCCTGACCGAACTCGAGCGCGCCGTGCGCAACGAGTTCCCCGCGCTCGCGACGGCGGAGTTCGAAGCCACGCTGTGGGAACTCGTGTGGGCCGGTCGCGCGACGAACGACACGTTCGCGCCGCTGCGCACACTCGGCAAGTCGCGCACGGGTCGCGGCGGTTGGCGCGGTGTGCTCGCGGGCGGGCGTTGGTCGCTCGTGAGCGCGGCGGGTGACGCGGCGCCTTCGACGACCGAAGTGCTGGTCGCGCGCGCGCAGTCACTCCTCGCGCGCCACGGCATCGTCAGTCGCGAGGCCGCCGTCGCCGAAGAACTCGCGGGCGGTTTCGCGCCGCTCTACCGGACGTTGCGCGCGCTCGAAGAGAGTGGTCGCGTGCGCCGCGGCCACTTCGTCGAGGGCCTGAGCGGTGCGCAGTTCGCGCTCGCCGGCGCCGTCGACGCGCTGCGTGCCGCCGCGGGTCCGGAAGCGCAGCGTGCCGAGCCGCGCGCGCTCGTGCTCGCAGCCGTCGACCCCGCGCAGCCGTACGGTGCGACGCTCACCTGGCCGGCGAACTCGGGTCTCGTTCGACGTATCAGCGGCGCGCTCGTGTGCCTCGTGCTCGGCGAACCCATGTGGTACCTCGCGCCGAACCGCCGCCACCTCGTCGTGTTCGCGGACTCTTCGTCGTCGAGCGACTCGCGCCGCGACGCTCATCGCGCCCTCGCCTTCACAGCACTCGCGCGCCTCCCGCGCAAGGGCCGCAAGCGCCTCGAACTGGAACAGATCGACGGCGCGCCCGCCTTCGACTCGCCGCACCTCGCCGCGCTGCTCGCCGCCGGTTTCGCGCGCGACCACCGCGCGCTCGCGCCGGCACAGCCGAGCTTGTGAGAGCGGCGCGACACGCGAGCGCTGCTACGCTCCGCGCGCTCGCGCAAAAACTCCGCCGATGATCCTCACGCACTTCCCCCCGATGGGCGTCTACGAGACGCTGTTCCGCTTCGCCGACGTCACACACGCGTACCTCGGGGACGCGGGCACGCGACCGTGGGCGCAGGGCTTTCCGTTGACGCGGCCGGTGCCGGGCGGACCGAGCCTGCCGACGTCGATCGCGTTCACGCACGACGACATGCGTTATCCGAGCGCGGCGGGCCAGGATCCGCTGCGCGACCGCATCGCCGCGTACTACCGCGAGACGTACGGCGCCAAAGTGACTCGCGAGAACGTTGCCGTGTTCGCGGGCGGGCGGCCGGCGATCTGGGCGGTGCTCGCCTTCCTCACGAAGGGCGTGAAGGTCGCGATCGAGGAGACGGAGTACACGCCGTATTGGGATGCGCTCGAGATCTTGGGGCACGCGCCGCACATCGTGCCGAGCAACCCGGCGAACAGGTTTCGGCCGACGGCGAAGGACTACGACGCGGCAGCGAAGAGCGGCGCGCGCGTCTTGTTCGTGAAGAGCAACCCGTGCAACCCGACGGGTGTGACGGCGACGGGTGCGGAGCTGGAGCGGCTCGTCAAGACGTTCACGAGCGGCGGACACGGCGCGATCTTCGACGAGGCCTACGAGTTCTTCCACAAGACGCCCGACAGCGCGTTGCGCTACATCGGTGACATCGATGCGACGAACGCGTTCGTGATCGGCGCGGCGACGAAAGGCTTGCAGGTGCCGGGCGCGCGCATCGGTTGGGCGGTGGCGTCGCGCGAACACGTGGAACTCTTCCGCAACTTCTCGTCGATCGCGATGGGCGGTGTGTCGCGGCCGTCGCAGCTCCTGGTGACGGACTTGCTCGAGAGCGCGCGTGTGAAGGTCGCGCGCGCGGCGATGGGCAAGTTCTACGACGAGCAGCGCGTGCGCTTCGGTGAGGTGTTGGAGCGGCTCGGAATGAAGCTCTTCACTGGCGACGGCGGCTTCTACCACTGGGGCGAGTTGCCCGGCACGATCACCGCGGACGCGTTCAACGAGATCCTGTTCGCAGACAAGGCCGCGATCCTGCCCGGAAGGTTGTGCGACATGCACCGTCGGCGCGGGGCGAACGCGCCGCATGAACGATTCATGCGCTTCAGTTTCGGTCCGCTCGCACCCGAGTCGTTCGCCGGCGACGTGAAGATCCTGGAGCGCGCGTTCGCGAGGGTTTGACGCGTACGGTGTCAGACACCGGATCCGTCACGGCGGTGGTGAAGTGCCGGAGCGGTGGACGGAGAGGAACGGCGCGCTT
>JBIKNC010000045.1:0-22536 GCA_044358925.1 Planctomycetota bacterium
CGGAGCCGCTGACCGGGCGGTCGGTGCTCGGGCCGTTCACGTACTGGATCGAGTTCGGAACGTACACGTTGCCGCTCGCGTAGATCGCACCTTGGCCCGTGACGTGGCCCGAGATGATCACGTCGCCCTTCACGACGATCGGCCCGTCGAGAACGATCGGTTTCGCCGCCGTGCCGACGAGGTAGAGGCCGGCCTTCTCGCCGCTCTCGTCGCCGTAGACCGCGTCGGTCATGTCGATGCCGCCGATCTTGATCGTCGAAGCCTGCTCGACGGCATCGGCTTCGTACTGCGAGAGGTCCGACAGGTTCGGCATCGGCACCTGTGCGTCGTACTCGTGCTGGTTCGACTTCTTGCCGCCGTTGCCCTTCATCTTGCTGCCGCCGACGATGTCCCAGCCGGACCACACGCCGCCGTCGTTGCCGTCCATCAGGCCGTCGCCGTTGTCGTCGCGGTAGCCGCTGAGCGTTGCGATGCCGCCCGCGTGCTCGACGGTGTCGTACGTCGCCTGTCCGGTGATCGTCGGCGCGTAGCCGGCGATGTCGAACTGTCCGTTGCTGCGCGTGTTGCCGTTCGCGAAGATCGTGTTGCCGTAGAACCAGCCCCAGTTGTTGATGAAGTATGCGTAGTCGAAGACTTTGCTGGGTTCGAGTTCGTAGCGCACCGTCGTGGAGATGGCGTGCCAGGTGTCGAGCAGCTCACCCTCCGCGAGATTCGCGGGCGCGTCGGGCAGGTAGCCGGTCGAGTCGATGCGCAGCGTCAGGGCGGCGGCGCTCTGATCGACGATCGTGAGCGTGACCGCGAAACCGCCGACCGTCGCGTTCCCGTCCATCTGGCTGGTGCCGGGGAACGGTTGGTAGGTGAGTTCGTCCCCGAACAGGTTCGCGACGCTCTCGAGCGGTGCGGCGCCGCCGCCCTTATGGATCGCGGCAGTCACCAGGCGCCGTGTGCGTTCGATGCCCGCTTCGGCGAGATAGCGGCAGCGCAGTTCTTCGATCGAATTGCGCGAGTCCTTCACTTCGACGCTCGACAGCGCGAGCGTCGCGAAGGTCAAACCGACCATGCCGACGAACACGACGAGTGTGGCGGCGAGCGCCATGCCGCGCCGACCGTGCGCGGCGCCTTTGAACCGGTCAATTGCGAGAGGTGACATGGAGTACGACCTCCTGGGCCTGTGCCTTCGAGCCTTGTGCGTAGCGGATCGTGAGAATCCACACCGCACCCGTGTCCGTGACCGTGAAGCCCGGTGCGCCGCTCACGGCGAGTTCGGGCACGACGATCTCGTTGTGAACGATGTCGCCTTCATCGTCGAGGATGCGGCGCACGAGCTGGCGGCTGCCGTCGACGAGTTCGATGGCCTCGTAGCGCAACCGGAAGTCCTCGCGAGCGCGCTCCTCTTCGGTCGATCCGAGTGCGCGATCGACGACGCCCCAGACGAGCCCGGCCTCGCTCATGAACGGCATCTGGAACTCGAGCGAACTCCAGCCCTTCTCGTCGACCGCGTGCACGATCCCTTCCGCGGCGGCGTTCGAGAGTTCCTCCTCGAGGCGCGTGCACGTGTCGTGCAGCGCGCGGCTCTCGACGACCATCTGCGCGACGGCGCGCTCCGAGCGCACGCCCATCGATGCTCCCGCCATCATCGCGTACGCGACGATCGCGAAGATCGTCGACGCGATCGCGATCTCGATCACCGTCAATCCGCTCTGCGAGCGCATCACGGCCGGCTCCTCAGTGCGACGACGCGCCCGATCTCGACGTCGTCCTCGATGTCGCGCACCGTGGCGCGCACCTGGATCATGTCGATCTCGGCCAGGAAGGTCTCGATCTCGACTTCGAAGCGCGAGCTGGCCGCCGTTTCGCCGTCCGTGACGACGTTGCCGTTGAGCGCGAGCAGGTTCTGATACGGCTGCGCGGCCACGTCTTCCATCACCGTGTCGAGCAGCAGCGCTGCGCGACGCACGTCACGCGAGCGTTGTGTGGCCGAGAAGCTCGACACGAATGCAGCCTGACTGACGATCATGATCGACGCGACGATGAGCGCGGCGACAGCGACCTCGAGCAGCGTCATGCCGCGGCGCGTGTGCGTCGCGGCGGGCGTCGTCGACGCGTTGGCGCCGAGCAGTCGGTGGGCAGTGGGCAGCATGGAGGAGAGGCCGGCCGATCGGCCGGCACTTCGAAGACTCTGCTTCGACTCCACGAAAGCCGCGACTGCACGCGAAGTGGATGGAAAATCGTTTCCATCGCGGGCGACCCGCAGTGCGGCGACTTCCAGCCGCGCGTCAAGCGGGCGCGAGTCGGCGGCGCAATTGCCCGCAGGCCGCATCGGCTTCGAGGCCCTTCGACCAGCGCACGGTGGCGACGATGCCCGCGTCGGTGAGCGTGCCCTGGAAGAGCTCCGGATCCCCGCGCCGCGGTCGCCGCCAACGGTCGCCCGGGATCGGGTTGTAGGGGATCAGGTTGACCGTGCAGCGCCGGCCGCGCAGTCGATCGGCGAGCGCGAGGGCGTGCTCCTCGCGGTCGTTCTCGCCGCCCAGCAGCACGTACTCGTACGTGATCTCGCGACCCGTCGCGCGGAACCAGTGGTCGCCGGCTTCGAGCACGTCCTCGACCGACACGTCGGCCATGAGAGGCACGAGCGCGGCGCGCTGCGCGTCGAACGGCGAGTGGAGCGAGATCGCGAGCTGGAAGCGCGGCTGCGTCTCGGCCAGCGCGCGCAACCGCTTCGGGAAACCGACCGTCGAGACGGTGATGGCGCGCGCGCCGAGGCCGATTTCTTCGCGCACGACCGCGAGCGCGGGCAGGAGATTGGGCAGGTTGAAGAGCGGCTCACCCATGCCCATCACGACGGTGCGCGCGAGGGGCCCCAGCGCGATGCCGCGCACGAACTGTTCGAGGATCTCGGCGCGCGACAGGCTGCGTTCGAGGCCGCCGAGGCCGCTCGCGCAGAACGGGCAACCGACCGGACAACCGACCTGCGTCGACACACACAGCGTCGCGGCCTTGCCGGGTTTCGACGACGGAATGTGGACCGTCTCGGCACTGCCCCGCGACGCACCTTCGGCACCGCTCCAGCGCACGAGCAGCTTGTGCGTGCCGTCCGGTGCGCGTGTGTGCGCCGCGAGCGTGCCGGTCGCGATCGGCAGCTCCTGCGCCAGCGTCGAGCGCAGGCTCGCGGGCAGGTCGGTCATCGGCGCGTAGTCGACGAAGCCGCGCTCGAACACGTGTTTGCGGACGCTCTTGCCGTGGAACGAACGACCGCCGAACTCTTCGACGGCGCGCACGGTCTCCTCGAGCGAGAGCGCGAGCAACGAGCGCGGCTCGTCGCGCCGTGTGACGCCGCTCTCGACGGCTTCGTCGCGTGTGCGTTCGTTCACGTCTGCTGTGTCGCCTTGGGATCGCTCGCGAGTCCGCGCCGCAGAGCCTGTGCGATCTCCTTCGCTGCGTCGCGCGACGCTTCGAGGGTGTGCGGATTGGCACCGCCGACGGCGCGGTGTCCACCGCCCCCGAAACGCTCCATCAATTCTCCGACGTGCACGCCCGGGTCGGGCTTGTTCCACGGGTTCTCGCCGGCCGTGACGTGGAAACCGGCGCGCGTCGGGATGACGCCCACGGAGTAGCTGATCGCCGGATGGTGGTAGAAGGGCGCGAAGCGCTCGCGGCGGATGTCGTTCGCCGAGGCGTCGTAGACCAGCACGCCGTCGCTGTTCGACACGACGGTCGGCGGGAACTGGCGCAGCGCCTTGTCGCGGTTGCGCGCGGCCTTCTCGTAGGCCTTCTCGACGTCCGAGCGTTCGGCGACGGCTCCCAGCGTCTCGATCGAGAGCGCTTCGGCGAGGTCGTCGGTCCAGTCGAGCGTGGGGGAGGCCGTGAGCGCGCGTGTGATGCGCAGCGCAGGCTCCTCGCCGAACAGCGCCTGTTCGACCGATTCGAAGCGCGCCGCGTCGACGATGTTCGACCAGCGCGCCATGTCGTCGAAGCGCGCCTCGATCGACATCTTCCAATGGGTGCGTGCGTGTTCGAGCACCAGCGGCGGACACGAGGGCGAGTGTTCGTCCCAGGACCAGCGGTCGCTGGGCTTGTACAGCGCGCGCAGCTCCGGCGTCAGGAACGTGGTCGCGTGGTGGTCGAACCAGTACTCGGCGCGCGGATGGAAGTGGAAGTCGACGACGGCGAAGCGCTCGTTCGTCATCGATCCGATCCAGCCCTCGCGCGAGTCGTAGTTGACGCTGCGCATGCGCACGCGCTCGCCGCGTTGTGTCCTCAGCAGGAACGCCAGGAGCGCTCCCGAACACATCCCGTCGAAATCGCGGTGGTAGCGGATCGTGATCTCTCTGCTCGACATGCCTCGAGCGGCCCCCCGACCGCTGCGCCGCGGAGTCTATCAGGCACAGGCGACGCGACCGTTCGTCCGAACTGCAACCGTCCGCGTCGGCGCGGCCGGTCGGTACGACCGTTCCAATGGAATGCAACCGGCCGCGTCGGCGCGGCCGGTCGGTACGACCATTCGCCCGAAATGCAACCGGCCGCATTGCCGCGGCCGGTCCGGTCCGATTCGAAAGGTCGAAGTCGGCGGGTCAGGCGCTCTCGCGCTCGAGTTCGCCGTCGCCTTCTTCTTCCGCCGTGAGCCCACGTGCCAGTTGGCGCACGCCGCGCACGACGTCGCGATCGACCACGAACACGTCCGTGTCGGTTCGGTGCGGCAGTTCGTACAGGAGGTCGAGCAGGATCTCCTCGAGGATCGCACGCAGCGCGCGAACACCGGTTTCGCGTTCGAACGCGAGGTCGGCGATCGCGAGGAGGCCGTCCGGTGCGAAGACCAGTTGGCGGCCTTCCATGGCGAACAGGCTCTGGTACTGACGCGAGAGGGCGTTCTTCGGCTCCGTGAGGATGCGCACGAGCTCATCGCGGCCGTGCCGCTCGAGCGCGACGGTCACCGGCAGACGTCCGATGAACTCCGGGATCATGCCGAAGTCGATCAGGTCGCGCGGCGAGACGTGCTTGAGCAGCTCCTCGCGCGTCATCTCGCCGAACGGCTTGCCGCCGAACAGCGTCTTCTCCCTCTGCGTCGCGCCACTTTGCGCATCCCCGCTGTCGAGGTAGCGCGAGAAGCCCAGCACGTCGCGACCGATGCGTTTGCCGATCGTGTCCTCGATACCGGCGAAGGTTCCGCCGCAGATGAACAGGATGTTCGACGTGTCGACCTGGATGTAGGCCTGCTCGGGGTGTTTGCGTCCGCCTTGCGGCGGCACGTTCGACACCGTGCCTTCGAGGATCTTGAGCAGAGCCTGCTGCACGCCTTCGCCCGACACGTCGCGAGTGATCGAGACGTTCGAGGTCGTGCGGCCGATCTTGTCGATCTCGTCGATGTAGACGATGCCGCGTTGCGCGCGCTCCTTGTCGAAGTCGGCAGCCTGCAGCAGCTTCAGCAGGATGTTCTCGACGTCTTCACCGACGTAGCCGGCTTCCGTGAGCGTCGTGGCGTCCGCCATCGCGAACGGCACGTCGAGCATGCGCGCGAGTGTGCGAGCGAGCAACGTCTTGCCTGAACCCGTCGGGCCCACGAGCAACACGTTGCTCTTCTCGATCTCCACGTCGCCGATCGACTCGGGATGCTCTTCGACGTGCCGCAACCGCTTGTAGTGGTTGTAGACAGCGACCGAGAGGACCTTCTTGGCGCGCTGCTGCCCGATGACGTACTCGTCGAGCTTGCGCGAGATCTCGATCGGCGTCGGCAGACCGCGAGCCTCCGCGGCCGTGCGAGCCGCGACCGCCGCAGGGCCTTCAGCCGCGCCGGAGCGACCCGGCGCGCGGCGCTGCTCCTCCTGCAGGATCGAGTTGCAGATGTCGATGCACTCGTTGCAGATGTAGATCCCGGGCGGGCCCGCGATCAGGCTCTGCACCTGGTGCCGTGTCTTCTCGCAGAAGGTGCAGCGCTCGACGTGGCGCCCGCGTCCGGAAGTGCGCGTCATGGATGGAGTCTACCCCTTGACGACCGGAAGAGCGGAACGGGAGACGACCTGGTCGATGAGACCGAAATCCTTCGCTTCCTGCGGGCTCATGAAGTTGTCGCGGTCGCACGCGGTGGCAAGTTCTTCCGGCGTGCGACCGGAATGGCCCGCCAGGATCGCCTCGAGATTCTTCTTCATCTTCAGGATCTCGTTGACCTGGATCTCCATGTCGCGCGCCGTGCCCTGCGTTCCGCCCCAGGGTTGGTGGATCATCACGCGCGCGTTCGGCAGCGCGTAGCGCTTGCCCTTGGCGCCGCCTGCGAGCAGGACCGCGCCCATCGACGCCGCCTGCCCGAGGCAGTACGTGCAGACGTCCGGCTGGACGAACTGCATCGTGTCGTAGATCGCGAGACCCGCCGTGACGGAGCCGCCCGGCGAGTTGATGTAGACGTGGATGTCCTGCGCCTTGTTGGTCTTGTCGAGGAACAGGAGCTGCGCCATCACCGCGTTGGCGACGCCGTCGTCGATGCCCGAACCGATGAAGATGATCCGGTCCTCGAGCAGGCGCGAGTAGATGTCGTAGGTGCGCTCGCCGCGCCCCGTCTTCTCGATGACGTAGGGAATCGTCGTGTAGCCGTGGACGTCCATGGTGGGGTGCGTTCCGAAGTGCCGGATCGAAAGTGCCGGTGGGGTGCGTGGGGGAGAGCCGGTTCGGCGCGGCACGGGGCCGCACGTCGCCGGAAGCGGCACACGCGAGAGTCGGCGCGTGCCCGGCCCGCCTCTTTCGGTTGCACGTCGCTCGCGGATCGAGGAAGAACCGAGAGCTCCGTGCCGATCGACGGGAGCGGCGAGCATAGTCCACGCCGCGGCGCGGGTTCAGAGCGGGCCGGCACTCGGGAAACGCTCCGTTCCCGCGGTTGGTCGAGTCGGAACTTCCTTCCGGTGTGTGCGCGCTCGCGCCGAGCGGCCGAGCCGACCGGCGGCGCCGTCGAATCCGAACGGCGAGTCGCGCCTGTCGCCGCGCTTCTCATCGGCCGAGCGCGATGTGATCATCCGCGCGCCATGGCGAAGAAGGCGCACACACGATCGGGTTCGGGCACGAAGGTCGCGAAGAAGTCCAAGGTGGCGAAGGTCGCGAAACGCTCGCAGGCGGCGAGCAAGCGCCGCGTCTTCACACGCCGCGGTGCGGACCGGCACGAGCTCTACCAGATGGCCGTGCAGTCGCCCGAAGTCGACGCCGACTTCCTCGTGCGCACCTTCAAGAAGGCCAACGGTCGCGCACCCCAGCACCTGCGCGAGGACTTCTGCGGCACGGGTTTCCTCATGGCGGAGTGGGCCAGGCGTTCTCCCGAGCACACGGCCGAGGGCTACGACATCGACCAGTCCACGGTCGATTGGGGCCGCGCCCACAATTTCGAAGGACTCGACGCGCCGTTCGAGCGCGTGCACTTCCACGTCGAGGACGTGCGCGAGCCGAGTCGCCGCGCGCCCGACGTGCGCACCGCGTCGAACTTCTCGTGGATGATCTTCAAGCGCCGCGCGGAGCTGCTCGAGTACTTCCGCGCCGCGTACGACGACCTCGCCGACGGCGGCATGTTCGCCTTCGACATCTACGGCGGCACCGAGGCCGGTGAGGCGATGCAGGAGAAGCGCAAGATCTCCGCCGGCTTCACGTACCTGTGGGAGCAGGTCTCGTACGCGCCCGCCAGCGGCGACTACCTGTGCCGCATCCACTTCGAGTTCAAGGACGGCACGCGTTGGCCCAAGGCCTTCGAATACGACTGGCGCCTGTGGCACCTGACCGAGGTCGTCGACGTCGCGAAGGAGGCCGGTTTCGCGCGCGTCGCCAGCTACTGGGAGGGCACCGACGAGGACGGCGTCAGCGGCGACGGCGTCTTCACGGAGAACGCACGCGGCGAGAGCTGCCCGGCCTGGGTGTCGTGGGTCGTCGCGTGGAAGTGAGCGCGACCAGCGGGCGGCACCGCGCGAGGGTAGTCTTCGCGAGCGCATGATCCGCTCGTTCTTCGCCGCGCCTCTGTTGTTCCTCGCGGCGTGCCTCGAAGGTCCGTTGCCGATCGGCAACGCCGCGACCGCGCGCGCCGACGTGCCCGCGACCGGTGTCGACATCGGCGGCGCGCTGCCGGCCGGCTTCGAGGCGAGCGGCGCGGTCTGGCACCGCGCGCGCTGGCAGTACCTGGTGGTGAGCGACGACGGTCGCCTCGTCGCACTCTCTTCCGGCGGCGTCGTGCAAGGCGCGTGGACGACGAGCGGCGACCTCGAGGGCATCGCGCTCGCCGATCCGAACACCACGCTCGTGTATCTCGCGAACGAGGCTCCTCCCGCGATCGTCGAGTTCGATCTCGCCGCCTCCGCGGTGCGCCGCGTCTTCGACCTGTCGCCGTGGATCGCGACGCCCGGCGGGCGCGGCCTCGAAGCGCTCGCGTTCGCGCCCGATCCCGCCGACGTCGAAGGCGGCACGTTCCTGTGCGGATCGACCGGCGACGGACGAGTGCACCGCTTCCGCCTCCCGATCGCGAGCAGCGCCGGCGCGACGAACGTCACGGCGCTCGGCAGCTTCGATCCGTCGGCGGCGAGCGACGAAGTGCGCGGCCTGTGCGTCGATCCGATCGCCGGCGTCCTGTACGCCTTGACGAGCGACCCCGACCGCATCGAGGTGCTGAGCCTCGCCGGCGCGCCGCTCGCGAGTCACGCGCTCCCCGCGCAAGTCGCCGATCAGCCCGAAGGTCTCGCGCTGCGCGGTTGCGAACTCGTCGTGTGCGTCGACGCCGCGCCGTCGCGCATCGTGCGTTTCGCCGGCTTCGACGACCACTCCGCGTGTGACACGTTCACACCCAGCGGCCTCGCGCTCTCGACGACGTTCGGCGGCGTGCAGAACCTCGTCCTCGATCTCGGCCCGGCGTCCGCCGGCAACGGCTTCGTCGTGTTCGGCAGCCGGCGCCACGGCGTGCCCGGGTTGGTCGGCGGCCCGGCACTGGTGCTGCCGCTGCAACTCGACGACTACTTCATGTTCACGCTCGCCGGCGGGGGAGCACCCGCGCTCGGCGGCTTCGTCGGAGTGCTCGACGCGGCCGGACGTGCGACCGCGACGATCGCCGTGCCGCCCGGCCACCCCGTCGCGACGGCGCTGGTCGGCCAGCGTCTGTTCCACGCCGCCGCCGTGTTCGATCCGAACCTCGGAGCCTTCGTGCACGCCTCGAACGCGGCGCCGCTCCTGTTCGCCTTCTGAAACGGGGCCTTGCGAAACACGGCGCGGTGAGCGGTTGCGCCGATGAGCGTGCACGCGTGCGCCTGTCGACGGGACTCACGAGCGAGACGCTCGATTGAGCGCCTGCGGCGGGCGCGGTATCGTCCGTCGCTCGCGCGCGCAGGCGTGCGTCGACACGCACCACCCCCGACCTCTCCGAGTCATGGCCAACCTGAAAGGCACGAAGACCCACCAGAACTTGAAGGCCGCGTTCGCCGGCGAGAGCCAGGCGAACCGCCGCTACCTCTACTTCGCGAAGCAGGCCGACGTCGAAGGCTACCCGGAGGTCGCGGGCAACTTCCGCGAGACCGCCGAGGGCGAGACGGGCCACGCGCACGGCCACCTCGACTACCTGAAGCGCGTCGGCGACCCGGCCACCGAACTGCCGATCGGCGACACGCACAAGAACCTCAAGGCCGCCGTCGCCGGCGAGACCTACGAGTACACGGACATGTACCCGGGCATGGCGAAGTCGGCGCGCGAAGAAGGCTTCGCCGAGATCGCCGACTGGTTCGAGACGCTCGCGAAGGCGGAGAAGTCGCACGCGGGCCGCTTCCAGCAACTCCTCAATTCGATCAGTTGAGAGCGCGAGCGTCCGCTCGCATCTCGGGACGGATCCGCGCGTGTCGTGCGAACGATGCGCGCGGATCCGTTCGCTTGAGCGGATGGACGCTCCACGAGAGCGCCGTGCGCGCCGCGCCGCGGGCGTGAGCGCCGCGTGAGACCAGTCCGCGCACGACGGAGTGCACCATGACCACGAGCGACGACGCGACGAACGGCGGCGGAGGACCGCCTGCCGCAGACCACGAACACGATCCGCTCGGCGGGCACGGAGCCCTCGATCCGAACGCCTACGAGGGGCTCGATCACGGGCACTCGGGCACGATCGTCTCGTACAAGCCGACCAAGGGACTCACGTACGACCCGAACGATCCGCGCTACTGGGACGCGGACCTGCTCGCGGGCGAGGTCACGCGAGTGTTCGAGGTCTGCCACGGCTGTCGCATGTGCTTCAAGTACTGCGACTCGTTCCCGCGGCTGTTCGAGTTCGTCGACGAACGCCACAAGGGCGACGTCACGCAGCTCACGGGGCCGGAGACGAACGCGGTCATGGACGCGTGTTTCCAGTGCAAGTTGTGCGAGGTGCAGTGCCCGTACACGCCGCGCGACGGGCACGAGTTCCAGCTCGACTTCCCGAAGCTCGTGCACCGTCATCAGGCGCAGCGCAAACGCGCCGAGGGACGCACGCTGCGCGAGCGGGTGCTCGGCGATCCCGACACGGCCGCGACACTCGCACGCGCGAGCCTCGGCCTCGCCAACGTCGCGAACAAGAACGCGGTGCACCGCTGGTTCCTCGAGAAGGTGCTGGGCATCCACCGCGACAAGCTGCTGCCGGAGTTCGCGCGCCGCACGTTCGAGGACTGGGCGAGCGCCGAAGGACTCGTGCGCGACGCAGGCGCAGGCGAGGCGGGCGGCTCCGGCTCCGGGCCCGAGGCCGTGCTCTTCCAGACCTGCTACGTGCAGAACAACGAACCCCAGATCGGGCGCGACACGGTCTTCGTCCTGCAGCACAACGGCGTCGACCTGGCGTGTGCGCGCGGCCTCGAGTGCTGCGGCATGCCGGCCTGGGAGTCGGGCGATCTCGAAGGTCTGCGCCGCCATGCGCAAGCGAATCTCGATCGACTGCTGCCGTACGTCGAGCGCGGCGCGAAGGTGCTGGCGATCAACCCGACGTGTTCGATGATGCTGCGCAACGAGTACCCGCAGCTCGTCGCGAGCGCGGACACCGAACGCGCACAGAAACTCGCCGCGGCCGTGATGGACCCGAGCGAGTTCCTGTGGTCGATCCGCAACGAAGAGCGCTTCAAGAGCGACTTCAAGTCGTCGCCCGCCGAAGGCAACGACGAGGGCAAGGTCGCCTACCACGCGCCGTGTCACTTGCGTGCGCAGGGCAAGGGCTTCAAGGGCCGCGACCTGTTGCGCAAGATCCCCGGTGTGACGCCCGAGACGACGATGGAGTGTTGCGGGCACGACGGCACGTACGCCATGAAGGTCGAGAGTTTCGAAGCCAGTGCACGCATCGGCACACGCGCCTTCGAAGGTGTGAAGGACGCGGGCGCACAGGTCTGGGTGACCGACTGTCCGCTCGCCGCGCTGCAGTTCCAGCAGCACGCGGGCAAGAAGCCGATGCATCCGATGACCGTGCTCGCGAAGGCCTACCGGGGTGATTCGTTCGGCCCGTCGAACGCACAGGACACGACGAAGTCCGAGAGCGAGGAGCAGCGCCCATGACACGCGTGAAGATCGAGGACATCCTGCCGCTCGCCGCCTACGAGGAGCGCCGCCCCGTGCTCCAACAGCGCGTGTTCTTCGAGAAGGCGCGGCGCCGCGTGCACGCCGGCGGTGTGCTCACCTTCCTGTTCGAGAACGCGGAGACGGTGCGCTACCAGGTGCAGGAGATGCTGCGCATCGAGAAGCGCAGTGCGCCAGCCGACGTCGCCCACGAAGTCGCGACGTACAACGAACTGATCGGCGGACCGGGCGAACTGGGCTGCACGCTCCTGATCGAGATCGACGACGCGGCGGAGCGCGCGCGCCTCTTGCGCGAGTGGCTCGAGCTGCCCACGCACCTCTTCGCCGAGCTCGCGAACGGCCGGCGCGTGCGCGCCGTGTTCGACGAACGTCAGGTGGGGGAGGAACGCGTCTCGTCCGTGCACTACCTGCGTTTCCCGGTCGGCCCGGAGGCTCCCATCGCCGTCGGCTGCGACCTCGCGGCCTGCCAGGTGCGCGCGCTGCTCGAACCGAGCACCCGCGCCGCCCTCCAAGCCGACCTCGACGCCGCCACGCGCTGACGGCGCGCCCAGACGAGCACCGCGCGTGACGGAGCGCGTCGCGCTGCTATTCTCCGCGACCCCGCAGCCGCGGGCGATCGCCGTGAAACGAACCCTCCTCGCACTGACCGCTCTCGCGGCGACCTTCGCCGGCGCGCCGCCCGCCCACGCGGACGAGTTCCGCGTGCTGTTCCTCGGCAACAGCTACACGGGTGTCAACGACCTGCCCAGTCTGTTCGCAGGGCTCGTGAACGCCAGCGGCCACACGGCCGTCGTCGACGCACACACACCCGGCGGCAACACACTCGGGGCTCCGCAGGCGAACGGTGTCGCCCACGCCGGCAACCCGACATCGCTCGGGAAGATCGCCGTCGGCGGGTGGGACGTCGTCGTGCTTCAGGAGCAGAGTTTCCTGCCCACGATCCCGCAAGCGCTGACGGCGTACATGCAGCCGGGCGCTCTCGCGCTCGACGCCGCGATCGGCGCGAGTTCGCCGGATGCACGCACGCTCCTCTACATGACGTGGGGGCGCGAGAACGGCGGCGGCCCGTTCTGCAGCGGATCGTGGTGCAGCCCGGTCTTCGCGAACTTCGACGCGATGCAGGCCGCTCTGACGTCCGCTTACACGAGCGTCGCGGTGACGCTCTCGGCGCAGACCTGTCCCGTCGGACTCGCGTGGCAGGACTGGTTGTCGTCCGGTGCGAGCGCTGCCCTCTTCGCGGCCGACGGCAGCCACCCGACGCTCGCGGGCAGTTACCTCGCGGCGTGTTGCTTCTTCGTGTCGGTCACGGGTGAGAGCCCGATCGGCAACACGTTCACCGGCGGCCTCGCGCCGGCGCTCGCGCTCGCGCTGCAAGAGACCGCACACTCGGCCGTGTACGGCCACGGCTGCGGCGCGACGCCCACCAACACGAGCAATGCGTTCACACTCGAACTGATCGCGGGCGGCGCGCTGGGCGGCCTGGCGCGTTTCGCGCTCGACGGTCCGTTCGTCCCGGGCGCCGGCTCGCCACAGGGTGTGTTCGCGATCGCCGCGCGCGACGCCGCGCTGCCGCTGCCCGGCGGCATCCTGGGTGTCGATCTCGCCGCGCTCGTGGTCGGACCGTTGCTCTCGTCGAACCACGTGCCCGGTACGGGCGTGTTGTTCGGCGCCCTGGTGCCGGACGACGCCCATCTGCTCGGTCTCACCGTGCACGTACAAGGCGCAGCGGTCGTCGGCGGCACCCTCGTGCTCTCGAACGCACTCGCGTGGCGCCTCTGCCCCTGACAGACTCCTTCGCGCACTTCTCTCGCCCAGCCTCACCATGCTCGTCCGCGTCGATCGCGCCCACACGCGCCTCGGGAAGTTCGCCCTCGAAGTTCTGCGCAAGGAGCCCGGTGTCGACGTCACGACCGACGGCAGCGCGAGCGGCGTGGACGTCGTGGTGGACGCCGGTCTCGCGCCGGTCGGTCGCGCCGTCGTCGAGCGTGAACTCGCCGCCGGTCGACACTTCGTCGACGCCTGCTGGCAGCGTGCCTGGGCGAAGGAGCTGCTCGAACTCGACGCGTTCGCGAAGGAACGCGGCCGTGCCGCGATCTGTGCCGCCGGTACGTTCAGCGGACTCACGGATCCGTTCGCGCGTCAGGGCGCCGAGCAGATGGTGCGTGTGAACGAAGTGCTGCTCGGACTCGCCGTCGGCGACGCGCGTGAGCTCGACGACGAGTCGATGGCGCTGCTGCTCGCGGGCCGCGAGCGCACCATCGAGATGCTCATCGGAGGTGAGCGCACGGTGCGGCGCTTCCACGGCGACCGCCGCGCGTTCGGCTTTCCGCCGCCGATCGGCGATCAGTTCGGTGCGAACGTCGACGTGCCCGAACTGGAGACGTTCACCGGCCGCGGAGTGAAGTCCGCCAGCGTGCGACTCACGGTTTCGCCGCAGAGCAAACGTGCATCGCAACTGACACGTCTGTTCCTCTCGCTCTCCCACCGCGGCTGGATCAAGTCGCCCGAGAACGCCCCGGCCACGTGGAAGGCGCGGCTCGCGGCGGTCGCGGGCGGCGGCAAACCGTGGTGTGCAGCCGTCATCCTGCGCGGCATCGGGTCGAACCGTCTGCCGCTCGAACTGCGCCACGCGTTCATCCCGCCCGCCGGTCGACCCGAAGCACTGTCGGCCGCGGCTCTCGTCGAGACGGTGCTCGCGCTGCAAGGCTCACCGGTCGCAGGTGCGGGGCCGTGTGCGGGTCGAGTGAACGCGACGAAGATGAGCGCGAGGTTGAAGGCGCTGGGTGTGCAGCGCTTCGGCGGCGACTTCGGCGGTTGGAAGCCGCTGGCGTGACAATTTGTCGGCGCGTTCAGTCGTCGTGTCTTCTTTGCTTTGACTTTGCGTCCTTTGCGCCTTTGCGGTGAAGTGCAACGCACGGGGAGCCGTGTCTGTTGCACTTCACCGCAAAGGCGCAAAGGACGCAAAGTCAAAGCAAAGAAGGCAGGACGCAGGGCGACTGCGAGTGTGAGCGCCCTTCAAGGCTGACTGCTCTTCAGAGGTCGACCCACACGCCCAGCGCGAACGCGGACTCGCGCGCCGCAGCGAACTCGCCGATCGGTGAGCGGCCGTCCGTGAACTCGATGCCGAAGCGCCACGTCGCACTCGGGCTGCGGCGCATGATGCCGGCGAGTACGGCCAGGTTCGGCTCCCAGTCGTCCTCCTCGAAGACCGACACGTCGACGGCGGCGAACGGCACGAAGCCGCGCGTCGCGCCTTCCCGCTCGTACTCGAGCCCGGCCTGCGCACGACCGGGTTCCATCACCTCGGGCGCACGCACCTCGTAGCCCCAGCCGTACTCGGTGTAGGTGCGCCACTGCGTCGCGAAGTCCCAACTCGCGCCGACGCGCAACTCCTCGCGTGTGTATCCGATGCGCGTTGCGCCGGTCTCCTCGATGTACTCGTCGCCGATGTGGCTCGACGCGTGCGCCAGACCGACGCGCAGCGACAGGTCGTCGCTGGGCGCCCAGGCGAGATCGAAACCGTAGACGCCGTCCCAGCCGAGGTTGTCGGCCGAGTCGTCGCGGTCGAACAGGCCGTTGAAACCGACCTCGCCCTCCACTTGGAACACGTGGGCGCTCGCCGTCGTGTAACGCAGGATCGGGAAGCGGCCGCCGATCCGCACGTACCAACGGGTGTTGCCGGCCTCGGCGATCTCGACGTCCGACACGTCGTTCATCGACAGCGAGAAGACGGAACGGCGCGGATCGGCGACGTAGGGCGCGTGCAGGAGATCGGCGGGTGCGAATTCGAAGCCCTCGTCGCCGCTCGGTGCCCATGCGAGAGCCACGCTCGCGAGCGCTGCTGCCAGCGACGAGCTCACGACCGATCGGCGGCGCTCTTCGCCGCAGTGACGGCCGATTCGGCGTTGCGCCCGAGGACGGCACCGAGCGCTCGCAGACACGTCTCCACGCGTTCGAGCGTCGCTCCCGCACCCATCAAACCGATGCGCCACGTCGTGCCCTTCATGGGCCCGAGGCCGCCGCCGATCTCGAGGTCGTGTTCGAGCAGCAAGCGTTTGCGCAACGTTGCCTCGTCGACACCGGCCGGCACACGTACGGCCGTGAGCGGCGCGAGCCGGTGCTCGGGCCTGACCGCCAGTTCGAGACCGAGCGCCTCGAGGCCCGCGTACAGCGCGCGCGCCGCTCGCTCGTGGCGCGCGATGCGCGTCGGCAGACCTTCCGACACACACAGGCGCAGCGCCTCGTGCAGCGCGTACACCATGTTGATCGGCGCGGTGTGGTGGTACGCACGCTCGCTGCCCCAGTAGGCCTCGATGAGCGACAGGTCGAGGTACCAACTCTGCACGGGCACCTTGCGCGACTTGAGGCGCTCCAGCGCGCGCGGCCCGAAGTAGAGGGGCGCGAGTCCGGGCGGACACGACAGGCACTTCTGTGTGCCCGAGTAGAGCGCGTCGATTCCGCTGCGGTTCACGTCGAGCGGCCGGCCGCCGAGGGTCGTGACGGCGTCGACGACGAGCAGGGCGCCGAGTCGGTCCGCGAGTGCGCGCGCGCCTTCGAGCGGCTGCTCGACGCCGGTCGACGTCTCGCCGTGCACGAACGCGATCAGGCGATAGCGACGACCCGCGGCGAAGCGCTCGAGATCGGCGAAGTCGAACGCGCTGCCCCAGGGCACGTCGAACGCGTCGACGACGGCACCGGCGCGCGTCGCGACCTCGGCCATGCGTGTGCCGAAGACGCCGGCGCGCACGATCAACGCGCGCTCGCCCGGCTCCAGCAGGTTCACGAGGCAGGTCTCCATGCCGGCCGAACCGGTGGCCGAGATGGCCGTCGCGCGGCCTTCGGTTGCACCGAGGAGGTCCGCGAGCATGCGGCGCACCTCGTCCATCACGTGGAGGAAGGCCGGGTCGAGGTGACCGAGGGTCGGCAGCGCGAGTGCGGCGAGGACGGAGTCGGGCACGTGCGACGGGCCGGGGCCCATGAGGACGCGCTGGCGGACCTTGAGCGGTGAGGGCACGAACATGGACTCCAGTGTCGCCTCGAAGCGGCTCTCGTGCACGTTCGAGGGCGCGCCTCCCAAGCATGCACGAGACCGACGTGGAGGGCCGCCCCCGAGCGTTCTAAGCTCCTCTCGCCATGAGCGCGAAGCCCCTCGTCGTCGACGTCGACACCAAGAACTTCACCAGCGTCGTCATCGACGGTTCGTTCCAGGCCCCGGTCCTCGTCGACTTCTGGGCGAAGTGGTGCGGGCCGTGCAAGGTGCTCGGGCCGATCCTCGAACGGCTCGCGGCCGAAATGGAGGGCGCGTTCACGCTGGCGAAGATCGACACGGACGCACAACCGGCGATCGCGCAGCAGCTCGGCATCCAGTCGCTGCCGACGGTCAAGTTGGTGGTGCGCGGCCAGTTGATCGACGAGTTCCAGGGTGCGTTGCCCGAGGCGCACGTGCGCGCCTTCCTGGCGCACCACGGCATCGGTGAGAAGGGCGATCCGGCGCAGCGTTTGGCGGAGGATCTGCTCGCCCAGGGCGACCTCGACGGAGCGGAGCAGGTGCTGCGCGAGCGACTCGCGAGCCTGTCCGCGGCGAACGCGCCCGCCAGCGAACGCAACGAACTCGAGTTGTTCCTGGCCGAGGTGCAGTTCGAGCGCGGCGACCTCGCGGCGGCGCGAGCGACGCTCGACGCTCTGCCGCCTTCGTTGCAGGACGGCGAGCGCGGCCGTGTGCTGCGTGCGGCGCTCGCACTCGGCGCAGAGAAGCGCGACGACGGTGAACTCGCGGCGCTCGCGGCTGCTGCGCAAGCGACGCCGAGCGATCTTGCCGCGCGCATCACCTACGGCAAGGCGCTCGGCGCCGCCGGTCGCCACGAAGAAGCGCTGCGCACGCTGATGGACACGGTGTACGTCGATCGCGACTTCGACACACAAGCCGCGCGGCGCGCGATGCTCGAGATCTTCGACGCGCTCGGACGCGACACCGACCTCGCGGTCGAGTACCGGCGCGAGTTGCAGATGGCGCTCTACGTCTGACGCACATGTGTTCGCACGATCCGTACTCGGAGCACGCCATGGCGCTCGCGACGGCGCCCGACGGCAGCGCGATCTGGCTGCGCGGCGGGCGGCGCAGCGTGCTCCTCGACACGGCCGCGGACATCGAGTGGCTCGCAGCGTTCCACGACGCGGCGGCGCCGTTGCGCGACGTCGCGCCCGAACGCTTCTTCGAGGTGCGCCCGGAGCGTTCGGCCTGGTCGGCCGGACAGCATTTCTTCCACGTCACGCTCGCGAACGAACTCGCCTTGCGCAACGTCGAGCTGATCGCGGCCGGCACGAGTGCGTTCCTGAAGCCGGTGGTCGACGTCGGCCTGGTGGGGGCGCTCGTGCTGCCCGACGGGTCGATGCCGCGCGGCCTGGGCACGCCGCCGCGCGCCGTCACGCCGCCCAAGAAGCCGAACCACGAGATCGTCTGGTCGGCCCACGACGGCAACGTGGTGACGCTGGCCCGCATCGCGGGGGACCTGCCGCGGGTGCGCGCGGCCCGCTCCGGCATCCCGCACCACGACCTGGGCGTGCTGGGCGCCGGGCACTGGATCCGCTTCGCCGCCATCCACGGCTGGCACCACCTGCGAATCGTGAGCGAGATCCTCGCTCCCTGAAGATTTTCCAAGGGGCCGCTACGGCGCCGGGTCGGCCGCGGCCGAAGGAACGCTGTCGAGTTCCCCGCACGCGCTTCCCCAACCAGGTGCGTGCCGGGACCGCTCGCGCCCCCCCGTGCAACCGAAGGACAGCGTCAACAGCCACCGCCCGCTCGGCGAGATCCTCGTCGAGCAGGGTGTGATCGACGAAGCCGGCCTGACGAAGGCGCTCGCGCACCGGCGCGAGAAGAACGTCAAGCTCGGCGCTGCCCTCGTCGAACTCGGGCTCGCGACCGAGGCGGCCATCTCGGCGGCCCTGCGGCGCCAGGGCAAGGTGCAGTGGATCCACCTCTCGCCGAGCATCGTCAACCAGGCGGTCGCTCAAGAGCTGTCGGAGCCGCAGTGCCGCGAGTACGGCGCGCTGCCGATCAACCGCATCGCCGGGATCACGACCGTCGCACTCGGCGACCCGTCGGACCTGTACCTGCTCGACGAACTCTCGCGGCAGCTCAAGACGCGCGTCTTCGCGGTGCACGCGGACCCCGAGCAGATCAAGGCCTGTCAGGAAGCGATCTTCTCGGCACCGGCCGAAGCCGCCGATGTCAAAGACTTCACCGAAGACGAGGAGCTGCAGAACGACGAGGTCTCCGGTGACCAGATCGTGCGTCTGGTGCAGAACTCGATCGAGCAGGCCTTCGCCTCCGGTGCGAGCGACATCCACTTCGAGACACACCGCGACGAACTCGTGCTGCGCTACCGCATCGACGGCGGCATGGTCACGAAACTGACGGTGCCGCGTTCGTGGTCGCGCGGCGTGATCTCGCGCATCAAGGTGATGGCCAACATGGACATCGCGCAGCGCCGCTTGCCGCAGGACGGGCGTGCGCAGCTCGAACTGTCCGGCAACCGCGTCGACCTGCGTGTGGCCACGAGCCCGTGCCTGTACGGCGAAGTCGCGGTCATCCGCATCCTCGACGGTGGTCGCAAGTTGCGCGGCCTCGACAGCCTGGGCTTCGAGACGCGCCAGCTCGCGGACCTGCGCAAGATGATCGGCAACAACGACGGCTTCGTCGTCGCGACCGGTCCGACGGGTTCGGGCAAGACGACGACGCTGTACGCGCTGTTGCAGGAGCTGAACAGCCCCGACAGCAAGCTCATCACGCTCGAGGACCCGGTCGAGAACCACCTCCAAGGCGCCACACAGATCAACGCCGACGCGCGCAGCGGCATGACGTTCGCGCGCGGCCTGCGCTCGATCCTGCGCCAGGACCCCGACGTCGTACTCGTGGGGGAGATCCGCGACCAGGAGACCGCGCACATCGCGATCGAGGCCTCGATGACCGGCCACCTCGTGTTGTCGACGCTGCACACGCTCGGCACGGCCGAGACGATCCTGCGCCTCCTGGACTTGGAGGTCGAGGCCTTCGTGCTGGCCGACGCGCTGCGCGGGATCATCGCGCAGCGACTGGTGCGACGTGTGTGTGAACACTGCGCGCAGGTCGTGCGCCCGAGCGAGAGCCACCTCGCGATCCTCGTGCAGACCAAACTCGTCGACAGCGACTTCAGCTACAAGCGTGGAGCGGGCTGCGAGCACTGCTCCGGCACCGGCTACAAGGGCCGCGTCGCGCTCTACGAAGTCATGTACGTCGATCGCGCGCTGGGCGACGTCATCCGCCGTCAGGGCCGCACCGACGAGATCCGCGCCGTGATGAAGGCGAACGGCGTGCTGGCGCTCTCCGAGGACGCCATGCGCAAGTGCAAGCAGGGCATCACGACCGTCGAGGAGATCCTGCCGATCCTCTTGCAGGTGCTCTGAGCGCCGATCGCATCGCCATGAAGACGCTGCTCCTCGTTCACGACCAACAGACCAGTCCGGCGCCTCGGATTCAGTTCCTCGAGATGGGTGGCTACCACGTCATCCCGCTCGCGAGTTCGACGGAAGCACTGCGCGCCGTCACGCAGAACAAGCCCGACCTCCTGCTGCTCGACGTGCTCGTCGCCGGACAGAACGGCTTCGAGCTCGCGGCCGAGGTGCGCAAGTCGTTCGATGCCGACGCGCTGCCGATCGTGATGTTCTCGGGCATCTACCGCGGCCGCGCGTACTCCGAAGAATCGCTGAACGTCGGCGTGCAGGAGTACCTCTCGAGTCCGGTGGACCTCGAGCAGCTCGTCCGCACGGTGAACCAGTTGCTGGGCGGCGCGAAGTCCGAGGTGCGTCGCGCGGGCTGACGCGGCGGAGAGGTTGAAGGCGGAGACGCTCACAGTTCGCTGGTGACTCGGCGGCCGCCGACGTCTCCATGTGTTCCTTTGCTTTGAATTTGCGTCCTTTGCGCCTTTGCGGTGACGTGCAACGGATCCGGATCCGGGTCTGTTGCACGTCACCGCAAAGGCGCAAAGGACGCAAAGTCAAAGCAAAGAGCGCAGGGCGGCCGCTGGGCAACTTCGAGTTGGATGCGCACTCGCGGAAACGCTGGAGCTTGACGCAAGTCGTTGCCGCGCCCACGGCCGCCGCCGGAACTGCGAGAGTTCTTCAAGGCACGCGTTCGGCCCGGCCGAAGGACTCTTCCACGCGGTGCCCCGGGGGGAACGTCTGAAAGGACGCCGGGGTGCGCGAAACGCCGAGCGGGACACGGGAAGGTCTCGCAACGATCATGAGGCAACGGGGAAGGGGCCGGCACGACGCCGGTTTCAGTCTGCTCGAGTTGATGTTCGCGATGTCCATCCTGACGGTGGGCGTCATGGCGTCGTTCTCGAGTCAGGTCGGTTCGATGGGGCTGATGCGCACGAGTCGCGAGACGCAGGTGGCGACTCTCGACTTGCGCTCGGCGATGGAGGATCTGCTCACACGCACGCCCGACTTCTTGGTCGAGCACGTCAGCAGTCCGTACCTGCCGGGTGAGTCGGTCGAGGCCTTCGACGACCGGCACCTGTCGAACCAGCGCATCGTCGCGACCTACCCGAACTGGACGGAAGGGTCGCCCGTGCCCGATCCCTTGCAGGTCGTGTTGACCTGCACGTGGAACGACTTCGAAGGTCGCGAGCGCCAGCTCGCCCTGCGCACGGTGCTCAGCCGATGAGAACGCGCTTCGAACGAACGCCGCGCGCGAGCCGCGCCGGCTTCACGATCCTCGAGGCCTCGATCGGCAGCCTGGTGCTGCTGCTCTTCGCCGGCACCGTCGTCGAGACGCTGACGAGCATGCGCAACGGCACGCTCACCACGCGTATCGAGGACAAGGCGCAGCTCAACGCGCGCCGCGCGATGGACATGATCGTGTCCGACCTGTCGTACGGCGGACTCGTCACGGCCGACGCGCGCGACTACCCGCTGCACTTCGACGACGGCGTGCTCCTGCCCGACTACGACCCGTACGAGGCCATCGCGCACGAGCCCGCTGACGAGAAGTCCACCGCAGGCCGCGCCGACTTCGGCGTCAACCGCGAGATCGTCTTGATCCACCCCGCGGACAACGACAGTGACGGCGTGCCCGACGTGGCCGACGTCGTGTCGGGTCAGCTCGTGTGGGCCGTCGACCAGCCCATCTCCTACACCCTCGAAACGGACGAGAACGGCGAGAACGTCCTCATCCGTCGACGGGGCGACACGCCGGGGCGCATCGTCGCGCGCGGCGTCGAGCGTGTCCGTTTCCTCAATTCACAGGACACGGGATACCAGATCCCTTTGGACGCCGTCCGCGTCGAGCTGCATTTCCTGCTCGAGGACGACGACGGCCACCAGTATCGCCACCGCATGGAGACGACCGTGCGCATGAGGAACGGAGCATCGACATGATCACTGAAGGACGTTTCCAACATCGCCGCCTGTACTCGCGCCGTCCGCGGCGCGGACTGGCCATGGCCTCGACGGTCGTGACGATCTTCGCCACGGGCGCGATGGTCGCGGTGAGCGTCGTGCTCGCCTCGTCGCAGGACCGCGCGAGCAAGGTCGAGCGCTTCGACACCGAGGCCGAGTACCTCGCCCGCGGCGCGCTGCAGATCGGCAAACGCAACGTGCAGGAGCGGCTCGCCAACTGGGAGTGGGCCGACTTCTTCCCGGCCGGCAAGTACGTCGAGTACGAAGCCGACGTGGCCGGACAGACCGTGCCCTACTGGGTCAAGTCGATCGACATGGTCGAGATCGTCCCGAGCTGGGACGCGACGGGCACGCTCACGTACTACCTGCCGCTCGAGATCACCGCGCAAGCGGTCGTCGGCGACGCCATGTCGGTGCGCAGCATGCTCGTGGCCGCGGCGGCGACGCCCGTTTTCCAGTTCGCCGTGTTCTACACCGGCGACCTCGAGGTCAGCCCCGGTCCGAACATGACGATCGGCGGACGCGTGCACAGCAACTCCGACATCTACTTGTCGCCGAACGGGAGTACGCTGACGC
>JBIKNC010000238.1:0-6533 GCA_044358925.1 Planctomycetota bacterium
CCTCCTGCGGCCGTATCTGGCGGCGCGCGGCATCGAGGTGCTCGCGCAGAACACGGGCACGAGTGCGGAGCGGCTCGCGGAACGTTTCCGCACCCACGGGCGCGCGGTGCTGCTGGGCGTCGACGCGTTCTGGTTCGGCGCGGACTTCCCGGGTGAGGCGCTCGAGTACCTCGTGATCGCGAAGCTGCCGTACGGCGTGCCGGATCGTTACCACCATGCGCAGTGTGCGGCGCTCGGCAAGAGCGAACAGCGGCGCGCGATCTACCTGCCGCGTGCGCTCGCGCGTTTCCGCCAAGGCTTCGGGCGCTTGATGCGGCGCGCGGATGACAGCGGGTGTGTGTTCGTGCTCGATCGGCGCGTGACCGAGCCGCAGCACCGCCTGTTCCTGCGCGAGCTGCCGCTCGCGGAGTCGTTCGTTGGACCGTCGGGTCCGGGCGGTCACGACGGCGACCAGCACGGCGACTTCGACGCCGGTTTCGAGGGCGGCGGCGGTGAGGTCGTGCGCGCGGGATCGGTAGGGCACGTCGGCTCGGTAGGGCGCGGGCGCGGCGCGCGGCTCGTGCGCGCCGAAACCGATCGCTGCATCGCGGCGGCGTTCGAACACATGGCGCTCGCGCAGCGAGTGCGGCGCGCGGATCTGTTCGCGTCGCTCGGTGAGACCAGACTGTGAGCCCGGACGGCGAGCCCGGACGGCGAGGAGCCCCGCTAACGTCTCTCGCTCCCATGGACGACGCTCACACACCCGGCAACACGCACGCGGACCACCACGGCGCACCGGCCAGTGCCCTCGACGCACCGGCCGGCTGGGTGGAGGTGCGCGTGATCGCGCCGCTCGAGTGGCACGAACTCGTGGCGGACGTGCTCGCGATCGGTCCGTGCACGTCGGTGGCCTTCGGGCGGCCGAACCTGGCGGCGCCCGCGGCTCCGGCGGGGAGCGACTACGTGCGCACGTTCGTGCCGAACGACGAGGACTCGGAGGTCTTGCGCGCGCGGATCGAAGCAGCGCTCGTCGAGTTGGCGCGCGCCGTCGACGCTCCGCCGTTCGCGTTGGCGTTCCACCCGCTGCCGCCCGAGGACTGGGCGACGTCGTGGAAGAAGACGTGGAAGCCGTTCCGCGTCGGTCGGCTCGCGGTCGTGACGCGCGACTGGAGCGGACGGCTGCGGCCCACGGATCTGCGCTTCGTGCTCGAGCCGGGCGGCTCGTTCGGCACCGGGCGGCACGCGACGACGCGGCAGTGTTTGATGGCGATCGAGCAGCGCCGGCCCATGGGCGCTGCGGTGCTCGACGCGGGCACGGGCACCGGCATCCTCGCGGTCGCGGCGGCGATGCTCGGCGCGCGCGCGTGCCTGGGCTTCGACATCGACACGCGCAGCGAGGTCGAGGGCGCGCGGCTCGCGCGCACCAACGGCGTCGGCGAGCGCTGCACGTTCCGCACCGGCGACTTCGGTGTGCTCGGTGCCGCCGATCGGGACTTCGACGCGGTGCTCGCGAACATCTACGCCGACGTCGTCCAGGACCAGTCGTCTGAGCTCGCGGGCCGGCTCGCGCGCGGCGGCTGGTTCGTGTTCAGCGGCTGCCTCGACAAACACGGCGACGCGACCGCCGCAGCGATCGCGCGCGCCGGGTTGCACGTCGACGAGCTGCGTCGCCGCGGCCGTTGGTTGACGTTCGTCGGCACGAAGCGCTGACACGCGCGCCGATCTCCATCGCGCTGCACGGTCTTCGCGGCGCACTGTCTTCGCGGCGCGCCGTGCTCGTGGTGCGCCACGCTCGCGTTGCGCCGTGGATTCTGCGGCGCCGCGTTCGAGCTGCCGGCGCGACAGGCCGCGCTCACCCGCCGCCCGCAGCGAGGCGCGCCAGCCGAGCGAGCCGCGCCGGTTCGTTCGCGGCGAGCCACGTGTCTTGGGCCAGGAGGTGGCTCGCGGCGGCGAAGTGCTCGCGTGCCTCTCCAGCGCGGCCGAGCGCGAGCAGACACTCCCCCAGCTCCTCGTGCACGTAGCCGTCGGGCGCGGCGGCCGCGGTGCGCTCCGCGAGCAGCGCGCGTTGTTCGAGGAGCGCCGCCTCGACGCGGCCGAGCGCCCGCCACGCTCGCGAGACGCACCAGCGTGCGATCCACAGCGGCTCGCGCTGTTCCGGCCGCTCGCGCCGCATGGCGAGCGCGCGTTCGAACAGTGCGAGCGCCTCGGCGTGCCGCCCGGCGTCGAACTCCGTCCAGCCTTGGTTGTTCGCGATGGCGGCCGCCCAGCCGCGGGCGAGCGGGTCGGCGCTCGACTCGGCGAGAGCCAGCGCGCGTGTGTTCCACGCGCTCGCTTCGGCCGCCGGCGCGACGATTCCGAGCATGTGCGCGGCGTCGACGGCCAGGTAGTCGAGGCCGGTGGCGCTCGCGCGCTCGAACGCCGCCAGAAAACGCGGCGACGACGCTTCCGGCGTGCCGCGCGAGCGCAACAGACGACCGCGCTCGAGTTCGACGAACACGTCGACGCGTGTCAGTCGCAGCGCGTCCATCGGCGTGCGTGAAGCGCCGCGCTCCTTCGCCGCCCGCCCCTCGACGTCGTCGAGCAGCGCTGCCGCCTCGTCGAAGCGCTTCTGCAAGCCGAGGGCCCGCGCGATCTGCGTCTCGAGTTCGAGCGCGGCCGCGCCGCTCGTGCTCGCGAGCGCCGCGCGGAACGCCGCTTCGCTCGCCACCGGATCGGCGAAGTTCCACGAGCTGCGCCAGGGCGCCATCTCGCTCTCGTGCACGGTCTCGTTCGGCATGTTCGCGGGGCTCGTGGCCGCTCCTCGATCGCTGCGCGGCGCGGTGGACGCACAGCTCGCCCCCACCGCGGCGCTCACGACACAACCCAACGCGACGAGCGGCGCCGCCACACGTGTGGCGACACCGCTCGTTCGTTTCACGTCGCTCGTCGAGCGCCGCATGCCGCTCTCAGGACTTCGACGACGCCGACGGCGTCGCGCCGTGACCCTTGTCGGTCTCGGCCGCCTTGCCGGCCGAACTGCCCGTCGTCTGCTCGGTGACGAGCTTGCCGAAGAAGGCCGGCATCTCGACGCCGCCGATGTCGCGCATCATCTGGAGCACGGGCGGGATGGTGTTGCCCATGCTCTGGATGAAGTTGCTCGTCGCGCCGGAGCCGTCCTTGCCGCCGCCGTCCCACACGACGACCTTGTCGAACTTGATGTTGCTGATGGCCTGCGCGGCGTTGCGCGACAGCGCTTCGATGTGCTCGAGCATGAGCATCTGGAAGGCCTGCTGCGAGCCGCCGCAGCTCTCGACGATCGTGCGCAAGCCCTCGCCCTTCTTGGCGAGGATCTCGTACTGACCGCGCGCTTCCGCTTCGAGCTTCATGTAGATCGCGGCGGCTTCGGCTTCGGCGCCGATGCGGCGCTTGGCCGCTTCGGCTTCGGCATCGACGATGGTCTGCGCCTTCTCGGCCTTCGCGACCGCTTCGAGTTCGGCGCGCTTCTGCGCTTCGGCCTTCTTCGCCTGCGCGTCGGCGGCCTTGGCTTCGGCCAGGTACTGCGCTTCGAGCACCGCCGCGTCGGCTTCGCGCTTGCGCGTCTCGGAGCGCTGGAACGCGTCCGCTTCCTGGATGCGCAGATCGGCGTTCGTGCGCGCGATCGTGGCCTTCGCGAGGTTCTCGCCCTCGACGGCGCGCGCGTTGGCTTCGGCGACCTTCACACGCATGTCGCGCTGCGCATCGGTGACCTGGACCTCGCGTTGGAACTCGGCCGTCTTCTCGCCGATGGCCTGCTCCTTCTCGAGCTCGGCGATGCGCACGATGCGCTCGCGTTCGGCTTCCTTGGTGCCGATCTGCTGCAGCTTCTCGGCGTTCGAGACCGAGATCGCGCGCTCCTTCTCCGCTTCGGCGACACCGATCGCACCGCGCCGTTCCTGATCGGCGACGTCGATCTGCGCCGACTGGATCGCTTCCGCCGCGGCCTTCTGACCGATGGCGCGGATGTAGCCGGACTCGTCGTTGATGTCCTTGATGTTGACGTTGATCAGGACGAGACCGATCTTCGCGAGTTCGGGTTCGAGCGAGTTCTGCACGCTCGACAGGAACTGATCGCGGTCGCGGTTGATGTCCTGGATGCGCATCGACGCGATCACCTGGCGGAGCTGACCGAAGATGATGTCTTCGGCCTGCTTCATGATGTCGGGCGTCTTGAGTCCGAGCAGACGCACGGCCGCGTTCGTCATGATCGCGGGCTCGGTGCCGATCGCGACGGTGAACACACTCGGCACCGAGATGCGGATGTTCTCCATCGAGAGTGCGTTCTCGAGCGGGATCTCGATCTGCACCGGGTCGAGGCTCAGGAACTCGTAGTCCTGCACGAGCGGCAGGACGAACGCACCACCGCCGTGCAGCGTGCGGGCCGCGCGTCCCTGCCCGGTCTTGCCGTAGATGACGAGGATCTTGTTCGACGGGCAGCGCTTGTAGCGCCGCGCGAACGTGATGAACATGAGCACGACGACGAGGCCGGCGGCGATGAGGACGATCGGCCAGAGCGGTCCGTCGAGTTGAAGGGCGAGCGGCATGTGAGCGTGGAGCGGCGAAGTGGTCAGCGAAGTGGTCAACGGAGTCACGTGGCTTCCTTTTCGGGTACGACTTCGAAGAACGAGGGCGCAGCGAGGCGAACGATGGTCACGCGCGCGCCGGTCTGGATCGCAGCGCCTTGCGTGAAGGCGTCGAACTCGGCCGTGCGGCCTTGGATCTCGACCGTCACCTTGCCCTTGCCGGTGTTGCGCTCGGGGATGCGGAGATAGACGCGCGCTGTCGTACCGACGGCATTGGCGGCGTCGATCGTCCCCGAGGCGTCGAACTTCATCTGGATCTTCATGACCCAGGCCACGAGGAACAGCGTCGTGGCGCCCGCGAGTCCGGCGACGGCGAGCGAAGGCGTCGAGCCCCAGCCGTCGCGCGTGCCTGCGAGACCGACGAGGCCGAACATCAACAGTGCGCTGGAGATCGCTCGGATCGACAGCAGCGGGAGCCCGTCGTGCCCGTCGTGCCCGCCACCGACATCGTGATCGGCATCGAAGTCGCCGCCGCCATCTCCGTCACCGATCCCGAAGAGACCGAGGACGAGTTGGGCGACGATGACGGTGCCCGCCAGGATGGCGCACGCGAGGTACGTGGTTCCGAGGGTCCAGTCCTGCGGCAACCAACCGATGGCGAGGGGCGCGGCGAATGTCGGCACGGGGAGCCTCCGGCGCGAGAGAGACGCTCGTGGGAGTCCGCGCGTTCGAAACGAACGTGCGCGAGTGTCGGGGGCGCGCCAGGGTAGCGGGCCCTACCTCGACGGGCACGCGTCCATTCACGGCGAACGGGAGGCGCTCAGGCGCTGCGCACGTCCGCCACACACGTCGACCGGCGTGCAGCATGCGCCCGAAATGCTCGGAGCCGGCCGCACAGGCGACCGGCTCCGTTCACGGGCACGTTGGCGCGCGCGACTGGCGCGTCACCAAGCGCCGTCGCTCACCAGTTGCCGCCGGCCGGCACCGCGCCGCTCGCGGGCGTCGCGCCGCCTTGCTGACCGCCACCACCCCCCTGGCCGCCGCCGCGGAAGCCGCGGTCACCGAAGCCGCCCATGCCGCCGAAGCTGCGCGCGAAGTCCTCTTGGAACTTCTCGTACTGCGTCGGCGTGAGCACGCCGGCGACCGACGTCTCGAGGCCCGTGCGCAGGCTCGTGAAGCCGTCGCGCATCTCGTCGCGTGTCATGGAGTCGTTCCGCATCGCGTCGCGCAGCACCGTGGACTTGTCGAGGCTGTCGATCAGGATCGTGCGCATCTGCGTCTCCTGGTAGCCGTCGAGGCCGAGGTCGGTGCGCATCGTGGCGAGGCGCTCTTCGATCTGGTCGAGTTCGCGCTGGCGGCGCTCGAGGTTCTGTTCGTCGCGCTCGCGCTGTTCGATGCGTTCGATCGCCGCGGCGACCGCGGTCTCGAACTGCGGATCGGCGAGCACCGCACCGCTCGCGGCGAGTTCGTTCGCGACCAGTGAGGCGGCGAGTTGCGGTTGATCGCCGTCGGTGCTGTCCGCGGCCGCGACGCCGACGCGCGTCGAACGCGCGAGCAGCTCGCTGAGTTTCTGGTCGACGCCCGACTGGTGCAGCGCGAACTCGTCGCGCATGCGCGCCTGTTCGCGACCGAGCGCCGCGACCTGCTCTTCGATCGTGCCGGTCACGGCCGCCGTGTCACCGCCGCGGGTCGAGACGGGTCCGCTCGCCGCGGGAGCGCCCGAGAGGTTGACGACGGCGAAGGCCGCGATGGAGCCGGAGACGAGGCCGATGAGGGCGGACGGGAGCAGGTTCGACATGGCGATGGTGGTCGGGCCGGGCCGAGGACGGCCGGCGATCCAGAGGATGTTGACCTGGATCGGCGCGCGCGCAACCCGAGGAGGAGCCCCCTGGAGCCGGCGGCGTGCCACCGGTTGCGAGCCGGGTGACGCGTACGGTGTCAGACACCGGATCCGTCACGGCGGGGTCGAAGTGCGGAATCGCCGCGCCACGTGCAGCAGCCGCGCGAAGCGCGGCC
>JBIKNC010000240.1:0-6512 GCA_044358925.1 Planctomycetota bacterium
GGAGTGCGGAATGAGGGGGGATTTTGTCGCGGCACCGTACCGCCCCCTGCCGCCGCCGTACGCGTCAACCCTCGAGCGACCCGTGCATGCCGAACGGGCTCGCCTCGCCGATCGTGACCTTCACGCGCGAGCCGATCGCACTCGCCAAGTCACCCTTCGTCTTCGGCCATTCGAACGACACGGGCAGATTGTGCAGGCTCCTGCCCTGCAACGTGCCCGGGTGCCTCTCGCTCTCGCGCTCCACGAACACCTCGAGCGTGCTGCCGACCTTCGTGCTGTGGCGCTGGAACTGCACGCGTTCGCTGCAACGCAACAGGCGCGCGTTGCGCTCCTTCTTCACGGCTTCGGGCACGTCGTCGACCAAGTCCGCGGCCTTCGTGCCGGGGCGCGGGTCGTACTTGAACACGTAGTTCAGCGCGAAACCGACCTCTTCGAGCAGCGCCTCGGAGGCCGCGAAGTCCGCATCGCTCTCGCCGGGGAAGCCGACGATCCAGTCGGAGCCCAACTCGATGTCCGGCACGATCTCGCGCAGGAGCGCGATGCGCCGCCGATACAGATCCACGGTGTAGCCGCGCTTCATCGCGCGCAGCACGTCGTCGCTGCCCGACTGTGCCGGCAGCGGCAGGAAACGGTCGGCCTTGTCGCAATCGCGCAGCGCTTCCGCGAGCGCCGTCGTCACGTACGCCGGGTGCAGCGTGATGAAGCGCAGGCGTTCGAGGCCGCGCACTTCCTGCAACGCGTACACGAGATCGGCGAGCGACGGCCGGCCCTGACGGCCGCGCATGAACGGCTCGCCGACGCCCGGTTTCTCGAGGTCCTCGCCGTAGCTGTTGACCGTCTGTCCCAGCAGCGTGATCACCTTCGCGCCCGAGTCGACCATCCACTTGGCTTCGTCGACGAGCGCTTGGATCGGCAGCGAACGCACGCGGCCGCGCGTGCTCGGCACGATGCAGTAGGTGCAGTTGAGGTCGCAGCCGCGCATCACGGCCAGGAATCCGCTCTGCCCGCCCGTGTACGGCTCGCCGCGCCGATCGACCACGACGTCCTCGTCCATCGCGACGTCGAGCAAAGGCTCGGCGCGCGCACCGTCGGACTCGCGCCGCTCGAAGACTTCGTCGACGAGCTTCGGCAGGTGTTGGAAGCGGCGCGTGCCGACCACGAGGTCGACGTGGCCCGCGCGCGCGAAGATCTCGTCCTGCGCGCGCTGCGCCATGCAGCCCATGACGCCGACGACGAGATCGGGACGCTCGCGCTTCGTGCGTTTGAGTTCGCCGAGCCACGAGTACACACGCTCTTCCGCGTGGTCGCGCACCGAACACGTGTTGAAGAGCACGACGTCGGCCTGTGCGAGGTCCTCGGTCACGTGGTACCCGGCCGCCGCGAAACGCCCCTCGACGAGGGACGAGTCGTACTTGTTCATCTGGCAGCCGAACGTCACGACGTGCACGCGCCGACCGAGTCGGTCGGGCGTCGCGAAGGGTTCGCGCGCCTTGGAGAGATGGCGGCTGGTGGTCATCGTGCGGACGCGTGGGAGCTTGGGCCTCGGCGCTCGGGCCTCAGCTTTCGGGGCCGGGGCCGACGGCGGCGAAACGGGCGCGAGATTCTGACGGGCCGCGCTCGATCGCGACAGCCCCACACGGCCGCAGGCTCGACTTCGCGCGCCCGTTCAGCCCTTCGAAGCCCGGTAGATGCCGCGCTGACCCGGTGTCTCCTCGACCTTGACCTCGAGGCCGCGGATCTCGACCTTCGGGAAGCGCTCGGCCAGGCGCCGCGCCAGCTCGCGCCCGATCCAGGTCGCGAAGTTCTCGGCGCTCGTGTTGTTGACGGGCAGCACGATCACGTCGGCCTTCGGCGCGCGGTAGAGCCGATCGGCGTAGCGCACCTCGACGTGGGGTGCGAAGCCCGCTTCGGGCGGCAGGTCGCGCACGACGAGTTCGCGGTGCAGGCCGGGCAGGAGCCAGTGCTCGTCCAGCTCGTCGCACAACGCGCGCACGACCGGCTTGATCTCGATGAAGTCGAGCACGAGGCCGTGGGCGTCGAGCGAGGCGTCGACCTCGACGTACACGCGGTAGTTGTGCCCGTGGAGCCGCTCGGCCGTCCCGTCCGCGAAGATCAGGAAGTGCGCGGCCGAGAACTTCAGGTACTCCTTGTCGACCTCGATCGACCAGGCTTCGTGGACGGGTGACTGCGCCATGGGTGCCGCTCGGGAACGGAGCGAGCATCGCCCGCGTCCTCGCTGCGTGCAAGTTCGCTCGCCGGTTACCTTCGGACGCGATGGAGCTGCGATCGAAGACCGTGCGGGTGCCGGGCCGAGACCTCGAATTCGAGGTCGTCGAAGGCGACGCGATCATCGGCCCCGCGATCGAACGGGGCGGCTGGGAGGAACACGAGTCGCGCCTGTTCGACGCGCACGTGCGGCCTGGCTGCCGCGTGCTGGACCTCGGCGCCAACGTCGGCTGGTTCGCCGTGCGCGGCGTCCTCGCGGGCGCCGAGGTGCACGCGTTCGAGCCCGTGCCCGCGCTGTGTGCGATCGCGCGCCGCAACGTCGAGCGCGCCATGAAGAAAGGACCGGGCAAGGCCGTCGTGCACCAGTGCGCGGCGGGCGCGGCGAGTGGGCGCGCGACGATCGTGCTCGCACCGAAGAACCACGGCGACAACCGCGTGGTCGACGCCGGCGCGAAGAAACCGGCCGACATGGCGAACGCCGAGTCGATCGAGATCGAGGTGCGGCCGGTCGACGAGCTCGTGAAAGGCCCGGTGCGTGTGCTGAAGATCGACACGCAGGGCTCGGAGTGGCTCGCGTTGCAGGGCGCGAAGGAACTCCTGCGTGCGAGCCCGCAGCTCGCGCTCCTGATCGAGTTCTGGCCGTATGCGCTGCGCGGCTGCCAGCCGAAGGACCTTCTCGACTACTTGGCGCGCGAGGGCTTCACGCTCGGCAAGGCCACCGCCGCCCCCTACCCGATGACCACCGCGCGCATCCTCGCCCAGGCGCTGGCGCGCGACCCGGTGAAGGGCGGCCTCGACCTGTACGGCACGCGCGGGTTGCCCTTCCACGTGGGCTCGCTCGTGAACCGCGCGCAGAGTGTCTGGCGCTCGCTCAAGGAGGCGTGAGTGTGTCGGAGGGGCGTCGTGGTTCGTCTGCGGAGCGTGACTACGTCAGTGCGAGCTTCGTGCGCGACATCGCCGTCGCCGTCGCGTCCAGCGGCGTCGAAGTCGCGGAACTTCTGACGTCGGCCGGTCTCACGATCTCCGACCTGGCCGACCTCGACGCCGTGGTCCCCGGTCGAGCTGCCGAACGTCTGTGGGCGGCTGCGGTGCGCGCGACCGGCGATCCGCACCTCGGCCTCGCGCTCGGTCGCGCCGCGAAACTCGACTCGTTGGGACTCCTGGGTCAGGTGCTGCGGCACTCGCCGCATTTCCGCGGGGCGATCGAACGGCTCTCGAACCACGCGCGCCTCCTGATCAGCGCGGTCTCGTTCGAGATCGAGGCCGAGTCGCGGACGACGAGCGCGATTCGCATCGTCGTCGAGCCGCACGATCACTACGTGAGGCGCGCGCCGCGCCAGCCCATCGAATGCACGGCGGCGTCCGTGGTGGCGCTCGGCCGACAACTCGTGGGTCGAGAACTGCCGATCGAACGCGTCGACTTCAGGCACGACGAACCGCCTTCGTCCGAGGCGTACCGAACGACGTTCGACGGGCCGGTCCGATTCGGTCGAGCGGACGATCGCGTCGTCGTCCCGACCGACGTTCTCGATCTGCCGGTGCTCCTCGCCCACGCGCCTTCGCTCGAGGCGGCGGAGAAGCGAGTGACCGACAGACTGCACGCGCGCGGATCACCTCTCACGGTGGTCGATGCGGCACGTCGCGCGATCGCGGCGCTCTCGCGCGGTCACGCGCCGACGATCGAGGAGACGGCGGAGAAGCTCGCGACCAGCGTGCGGTCCCTGCAACGCGCCCTCTTTGAATCGGGCACGACGTTCCGCCGCTTGGGCGACGAAGTGCGGCGCGAACTGGCACTCGAACATCTCGAGACGCGCGACACGACGGTCGCGCAAGTCGCGTTGCTCTTGGGCTTCTCCGACGCGCGCTCCTTCCATCGCACGTTCAAACGCTGGACGGGCCGGACGCCGCGTGGCCGGGCCGAACCGGGCTGACGCCGCCTCGACGCCGGAGCAGCACCAGTCCGAGCGCGGCGAGCCACAGCGACCACGCCGCGAAACCGATCGGAGTCGCCAGCGCGAACGGGCCGGACGAGAAGGGCACGACCGTCGTGAAGGCCTCGTGCAATCCGGCCACGAGCAGCAGGGACACGGCGACGCCGCTCGGTGCGAGCGCGCGTTCGAACCCGCGAGCGTGAACGAACCGGCGTGCGACGACGAACGTCCACGCAGCCATCGCGAGTTGGCCGAGGTGCTCGCCGACGGCCACGCCGCCGAACTGATGGACCGCATCGAAGACGACGTACACGGCTTCGAGATCGCCGCCCTCGGCGGCGAGTGCAGCTCGATGCTCGGAGAGCACCGGAACGACGAACACCCAGCGCGAGAGCCCGACGGCTTGGAGCGTGCCGGCCAACACGCCGACCACGAGTCCGAAGCTGGTCCTTCCGTGCTGCAGCGGCTCCGTCTCCGTTGCACGATCGACGAGGCAGACGACGGGAACGAAGGCCGCGGCGACGGCGACGTACAGATACCAGGTCGCGATCAACGTCGTTCCGCCGGCGCGAAAGCGCGAGAGTGTCTCGTCGGCGCCGAGGCGCAGGACGTCGGGATAGTCGAACGTCGCGGCGAGCACGCCGAACGGCACGTTCATCACGACGGCGAGCAGCAGCGCCGCGCTTCCCGCTCGCCGAGACATGCGCGCATCGGCCGCCGATGTCGCGCGGTCGTTCACGGCCGACCTTCGATGCGCTGCGCCAGTTCGATCCGTGCGGCGACGTGCTGCGCGACGTCGTTCGCCGCCTTCGCGAGTCCGTCGCGTGCGAACGCGCTGCGCCCGAAACCGCGCCAGAAGCGCCACACCGAACCCGTGCGCGTGATCGACGAACGGTGCAGCACGTTGAGCTCGTGATCGACGATCTCGAGTTCGACGCACGCGCCGCCGTTGTCGAACGGAAACCCGGTGAGGAGGAAGGTGAACCCGTTGAGGACGGGCTCGGCCCGGTCCACCGCCGTGATGGCGGCGCGCACGCGGACGGTGTTCGGAGCTTGGGAGGGCACTTCGGGAAGCGCCTCTGCGAGCGCGCGCCGGAGTCGATCTTCGAAGTGCGCGACGAGCAGCTCGGCATCTTCACCGGCGTGCGGTTCGGCTTCCGGCAGCAGGAGGACCGGCTCGAGGACGAAGCCGGTGACACCGCGCCAACGCTCGAATTCGTCGGTGGACGACAGCCAGTTCTCGTCGCCGCACTCGGGCGACAGCGTGGAGTCGTCGGTGAGGAATCCGCTGCGTGTCGGTTCGAGGCCGGTGCACGAAGACAGCACGGCGACGAGTGAGGCGAGAACGAGTCCGAGGCGGGAGCGACTGTCGAGGAGCGTCATGGGTGCGGTGGAACTTGAGCGGGTCCGAGATGGACGGGAGCATCGCCAGTTGCCGTCACGGGCGCAGTGACCGCCTGCGCCGATGGAGTGGCACCTCGCGCCAATCGCTCGCCGAGTCCTCGGGGCTCCGCGCGGCCCGCTCCTCGTCGCTCTGCGGATCGCTCGGAGCCGGACGCGGCCCGGCTTCGTGAACCCGCCCCGCTGGGACCTCTCGTGCCGGAAAGTCGCCCGGCGGAGTGTCGAATCCGAGCGCGGCGCCAGCTCTCGCGCGAAGAACTGATCGAGGGAACGTGGTCGGACCAAAAACAGTCGCAACACTCGGCCCCCCGAAACGCCGCCGACGCTCCCGCGAGGGGCTCGGCCTCGGAGCACGGCCGTTCACCCGGGTTCGAACACGACGACATGCCTCCGACCTCGCCGCCCGAACGCCGCTTCGTGCGCTGGCTGCTCGTGTGGAGCGTCGCCCTCGTCGCCGCGCACGTCTTCTACAACCTGACGTGGACGATGCACAGCTCGCCGGCGGAGTTGAAGGCGCTGTTCGGGCTCAACTACGAATCGAGCCTGGCCTCGTGGACGAGCATCGTCACGATGGCGTTGCTCGGACTCGCCTGTTTCGGCGTCGGTGATCAGCGCGCGTTGGCCGGTTGGAAGTGGTGCGGCGCGTTCTTCCTCTACCTGTCGCTCGACGACGGTTCGAAGCTGCACGAACGTCTCGGGTGGTGGTCCGGCGTCGGCGACGGCAACGGGTACGCGTGGACCAAGGTCGTGCTGCCGGTGATCGGCGCGCTCGGTGCCTGCGTGCTCGTCTACCTGTGGCGCGCGACGCGCGGTGAAGCAGCGGCGCGGCGCCACCTGCACGCCGCGTTCGCGTTGTGGGGCCTCGCGCTCGCGCTCGAACTGCCCGAGATGTACCTGCGCGACAGCGGAAGGACGCTGCGCGACTTCTCGATCCACCTCTATCCGCAGGTGCTC
>JBIKNC010000046.1:0-22344 GCA_044358925.1 Planctomycetota bacterium
TCCTCGTCGACCGCGATCTGCGTCGTCGTGACGGGATCGCGCACGCGATCCGCGTCGGCCGCGGCGTACTGAGCGCGTGCACCGAGTGTGAACGTGAGTCGCTCGGTCGCATCGATCTCGTCCTGCACGAACAGGCCGATGAGGTCGTACGTCGCGTCGTCCGCCACCGGGCCCTGGATGGTGTTGCCCGAACTGAACGTGTCGACCATGTCGTGGTACCAGTCGACGCCGAAGGTCCAGCGCCCGGTGCTCGCATCCGACTCGAAGTGTGCGAACGTGCCGAGCGTCGCGACGTCGACCCCGTTCAGCGAACGTGCGAGGTTGCTGCGGATGCGGTCCTCGACCTCGTCTTGGCGCTGGAGCGAGACGTTGAACGTGTAACGATCGACGAAGTCGCCGAGCGGCTCGCCGTGCAACTGTGCGTACAACAGATCGCGCTCGTGGTCGAACTCGCGGCGCAGGTCGGTGCCGACCGTCGAACCCTCGAACGACTGCCCGAAGATCGTCGCGTGTGTGCGCGGCACGTCGTTCTGCGTGACCTTCTGGTAGGCGAGCACGAGGCGCGTGTTGCCTTCGAACCACTGCTCGGCCTTCACGTCGCCGTCCACTTCGTCGTAGCCCGTGTAGGGCTGTTCGCCGATCTCCTCGCCGCCGCGGATGTCGCCGAACTCCTTGATCGTCACGCCGGCGACGACGCCCAACGCGCCTTGCACCGAACTCGCCTCCAGGCGACCGACGTGCGACTCCTCGGCGCTCGCGACGCGGTACTTCAAGCGCGCGGCGGCCGTGCCGTCGGCCGCGAACGGACTGGTCGAGAAGACCTGCACCGTGCCGCCGATCGCGTCGGTGCCGTACAGGGCGCCGCTCGGTCCGCGCAGCACTTCGATGCGCTCGAGCGACCAGGCGTCGACCGTGTTCCAGTACTGGTTGGGGCCTTCGCGGAAGGTCGAGTTGTTGAGCCGGATGCCGTCGACCAGCATCACGGTTCGAAAGCCCGTGAAGCCGCGGATGAACGGCGAACCCTGGCCGTGCGAGGTCTCCTGCACGAGCACGCCGGGCGTGTGGCGCAGGGCCTGCGGCAGCGTGCGGTACGAGCGCCGCGCGAGCTCCTCCACGTCGATCGTCGACACGCTCTGCGGCGACTCGGTCGCCAGCCGCGGCGCTCCGGTCGGCGTGATCACCGTCTCACCGATCGGCGGGCTCTGGGCTTCCTGGAGTGCGACGAGCGAGAAGGTGACGAGCGGCAACACGATCGGCATGGGGGCGTGACGATGAGTCGAGTCGAGGGCGACGAGCGGCGTGTGGCGCGTTCGAACGAACGTCGCGCACCTGGGTTCACGCGCATCCCTCGATAGACTCGCCGACGGAGGCGTGGCAGAGCGGCCGATTGCGGCGGTCTTGAAAACCGTTGTGCCGTCAGGCACCGGGGGTTCGAATCCCTCCGCCTCCGCCACGACGAGTGCGCCTCGCGCCTTGCTCCGAGGGTCGGGCCGTGGGTACCCTCCTCGGCCCTTTCGTTCGGCGAGAGTCCGCGTCCGCGGCTCGCGTCGTCCGCCGGGGACGCGGAGAGGTGGCAGAGTGGCCGAATGCGCCGCATTGCTAATGCGGTGAGGCGGAAACGTCTCCGAGGGTTCGAATCCCTCCCTCTCCGCCATGTTCAGGCGGACGCGACGCACACGAACGGGACACTGCGCTGTCCGACACGAGCGTCCCACGCGAGGCGCCCCACACGAAGCGGGACGCGCCTGAGCGGCGCAGGGACAGCTACCTTCGCGTCCATGACGGTGCACACGCAGATGCCGACGCCCACACGCGCGCGCCGGCGCGTGAGCGCGCGACTCGCCGCGGTGATCGTCCCGGTGCTCGCCCACGCCTGCGTCGGCGCTCTCGCGAGCGGGTGCGCCGCGGAGCGCACGTTGGTCTTCACGTCCGAGCCGTCCGGCGCGAGTGTGCGCCTCGACGACGAAATGGTCGGCGTGACACCGTGCGAAGTGGACTTCCTCCACTACGGCACGCGGCGCGTGACCTACTACCTGGCCGGCAGCCGCACACGCACGTTCCTCGTCGACGTGCGCGCGCCCTGGTACGGACGCTTCCCCATCGACATCGTCTCCGAGGTGCTGCTGCCGATCGGCTGGGTCGATCGCAAGCGCATCCACGCCGAACTCGTGTCCGGTCTCGAGCGCGCGGATCAGCCGACCCAACGGTCCGTGCTCGATCGCGCCGAAGCTCTCCGGCGAGCCGGCCCGAACGGACCGCGCAACCTGCCGCCGGTCGAAGTCGTCACGCCGCCGCAGAGCGTCGATCCCGCGACCGCTCCGAACGAGAGTCCCAGCACGAACCCGCCCGACTCCGCGAGCGCTGCGGACGCGGGCACACCGCTCCCGCCGTGAACTCCGACCGACTCTCACCTGCGGGCCTCGCGAATCGCCGCGCGGTCGTGATGGGCCTCGGCCGCTTCGGCGGCGGCATCGGCGCGGCGCAGTATCTCCTGCGCTGCGGTGCGCGAGTGCTCGGCACCGATCTGCGCCAAGCGCACGAGTTGCCAGAGGCCATGGCGGCGCTCGCCCACACGAACGTCGAACTGCGCCTCGGCCGCCACGACGAGGCGGACTTCGAAGCGGCCGACGTCGTCGTCGCGAACCCGGCCGTGCGGCCCGACCACCCGCTGCTCGAACGCGCGCGCGCGAGCGGCGCACTCGTGACGGGCGAAGTCGAGCTGTTCATGGCGGCCGCGCGCTGCAACCTGATCGGCATCACGGGCACCCAAGGCAAGAGTTCGACGACGACCTTCGTCACACAACTGCTGTGCTCGGCGGGTCGGCGCGCACACGCGGGCGGCAACCTCGGCGGCTCGTTGCTGGAGCACGTCGACACGCTCGGCGCGGACGAGTGGGTGGTGCTCGAACTCTCGAGCTACCAACTCGAAGCCCTCGCGAAACCGCCGGCGAACACGCGCTCGTTCCGCGCGGTCGCGGTGACGAACGTCGAACTCGATCACCTGGAGCGCCACGGCGACCTCGCGGGCTACGCCGCGGCCAAGCGCCGCATCCTCGAGCTGGCGGGCGACGACACGTGCGCCTGGCTGCCCGGTGGACCGGGCCCGTGTGCGAACTGGAGCACGAGGCGCGGACGCATCGAGCGCTTCGACCCGCAGCCCGGCGACGACGACCTCGACCTCAGCGGGGGTGAACGAGCGCCCGGCCCGCGCACGCTCGGCCTGCCCGCGTTCCAGGCGGCCAATCTGCGCCTCGCGTTCGGGTTGGTGCGCGAGCTGGGGCTGTCGATCGAGGACGTTCGCCGCGGCGCGCAGACCCTCGCCCCGCCGCCGCACCGACTCGAACGCCTGCCGGACCTGGCGGGCGCCGCCGTCTACGACAACGGCGTCTCGACCACACCCGACTCGACCGCGTCCGCCCTGGCGTCCATCGAGGCGCCCGTCGTGTTGCTCGTCGGCGGCAAGCTCAAGGACCTCCCGCTGGAGCCGCTCGTCCAAGCCGCGCGCCGCAACACGCGTGTCGCCGTGACGTTCGGCGCGGCGGCCGAACATCTGGCGGCGGTGCTCGCGGCTGCGGGCGTGCGCTCGGAAGTCGGTGGGGATCTCGCGCGCGCCGTCCGCATCGCCGGCGCTCACGTCCGTCCCGGAGACGCGCTCGTCTTCTCGCCCGCCTGCGCGAGCTTCGACGCCTTTCCGAACTTCAAGGAACGCGCCGGGAGTTTCCGCATGGCCCTGGAAGAGCTGCGTCGCGCGGCCGATGGAGTCGGGTCCCGGCTAAGCTGACCGGCGGCGCGATGAAGTGCGAGATCTGCCAGGAACATCAGGCGACGATCCATGTCACCGAGGTCCGCGAGGATCCCGACGTGGAGAGCGGCAACCACCTCGAGCACCACGTCACGCACCAGCACATCTGTGCCAACTGCGCGGGTCAGCTCGAGCTGCCGTTCGTGCCGCCGCCGAAGAAGAGCGCGGCGCACGTGAAACAGATGGCCGAGATCTGGAAGGTCATCCAGGCGACGGCTCAGAAGCAGCACGCGCAGAGTGCGCTCACGTGTCCCGACTGCGGGCTGTCGCTCACGGAGTTCCGTGCCAAGGGACGCCTCGGTTGCGCCCGCTGCTACGAAGTTTTTGCCGAGCACGTCGGCCCGCTGCTCGAGCGCATCCACAGCGCTTCGTCGCACAAGGGGCGGCTGCCGCATCGCGCGGCGGAGAAGGAGCAGCGCGCGACTCGCTTGGCGGAACTCAAGCAGCGCCTCGACGAAGCCGTGCGCACCGAGGACTACGAAGCGGCGGCGACGATTCGCGACGAGCTGCGGGCGCTCGAGACCGGCTCGTAGGACCGGTGGTGCCCGGGCGGAGTGCCACGCGGACGCTGCGGGGTGAAAAAGGCTCCCCGTCGAACTACGCTGGCCTCCCGGCGCACGGCGCCGGCGATCGAGCGGGGCCGAACCTCGGATGAGGACGGGGGTCTGACTCAGGCGCGAGGACGTTCCCGGTCGATCACCCGCATCCGACGCTCGTCGCCGCGTCCCCACGCGCCGATCGACGGCCGCTCTCCCCCACCCGCTCCGCGCGACCTCGAGGTCGCACGGACCCGTGGATCGAGCCGACCATCGCCAGGTGCCATCAACTCGGCGTTCTCCACGCAACGACAGGCCCGCTCCGCGAGACCATGTTCGACAGATTCACCGATCGCGCCAAGAAGGTCATGAACCTCGCTCGCCAAGAGGCGCAGAGGTTCAATCACGAGTACCTGGGCACCGAACACATCCTGCTCGGTCTCGTGCAGGAAGGCAGTGGCGTGGCGGCCAACGTGCTGCGCCAGATGAGCATCGACCTCTCGAAGATCCGCTCCGAGGTCGAGAAGCTCGTCAAAACCGGCCCCTCGATGGTCACGATGGGCCAACTGCCCTTCACGCCGCGAGCCAAGAAGGTGCTGGAGCTCTCCATGGAGGAGGCCAGCAACCTCGGGCACAACTACATCGGGACGGAGCACCTGCTGCTCGGCCTGATCAAGGAGAACGAGGGCATCGCGGCCAAGGTTCTGACGAACCTCGGCGTGAAGCTCGAAGACGTCCGCGAGGAGGTGCTCGAGTTCCTCGGCGCCGATTCGTCGGAGGAAGAGGAAGAGGAGACGCCCTCCGAGACGCCGGTCGCCGGCGGCGCCACCCCGGGCGCGAGCGGCAAGAGCAAGACGCCGGCGCTCGACGCGTTCGGTCGCGACCTCACCGAGCTCGCTCGTGAAGGCAAGCTCGACGCCGTCATCGGCCGCGCGCACGAGATCGAGCGCGTGATCCAGATCCTCTCGCGCCGCACCAAGAACAACCCGGTGCTGCTCGGCGAGCCGGGCGTCGGCAAGACGGCCATCGTCGAAGGCCTCGCGCAGAAGATCATCATGAACGAGATCCCGGACCTCCTGCGCAACAAGCGCATCGTGGTCCTCGACCTCGCGCTGATGGTCGCCGGCACGAAGTACCGCGGTCAGTTCGAGGAGCGCATCAAGGCCGTCATGACCGAAGTCCGTCGCGTGCGCGACGTGATCCTGTTCATCGACGAGCTGCACACGCTCGTCGGTGCCGGCGGCGCGGAAGGCGCGATCGACGCATCGAACGTGCTGAAGCCGGCGCTCTCGCGCGGTGAGATCCAGTGCATCGGCGCCACGACGCTCGACGAGTACCGCAAGCACATCGAGAAGGACGGTGCGCTCGAGCGCCGCTTCCAGTCGGTCAACGTCGAACCGCCGAGCCCGACCGAAGCGATCGAGATCCTCAAGGGTCTGCGCGACCGCTACGAGGCGCACCACCGTGTGCACTACACGGACAAGGCGCTCGTGCTGGCCGTCGAACTCGCGACGCGCTACATCAACAACCGCTTCCTGCCGGACAAGGCCATCGACGTGATGGACGAAGCCGGTGCTCGCGTGCGTCTCAAGAACACGGTCGCACCGCCGGATCTGCACGAGATCAACACGCAGGTCGACGAACTCGACCGCGCGAAGGAGAAGGCCGTCGCGAGCCAAGAGTTCGAGAAGGCCGCCAAGTTGCGCGACCAGGCCTACCAGCTCCGCAAGAAGCGCGAGGAGATCCAGAACGACTGGCGCTCCGAGCAGCAACAGAAGGAGACGATGGGCGTCGTCGACGAGGACGTGATCGCGGAGACGGTGTCGAAGATGACGTCGATCCCGCTCACGCGCCTCGAGAAGGGCGAAGCCGAGCGACTCCTCCACATGGAGGACGAACTCTCGGCCGGTGTCATCAATCAGGACGACGCGATCAAGGCGATCGCACGTTCGGTGCGCCGTTCGCGCTCGGGTCTGAAGGACCCGCGCCGTCCGATGGGTTCGTTCCTGTTCCTCGGCCCCTCGGGCGTGGGCAAGACGTACCTGTGCAAGCAGCTCGCCAAGTTCATGTTCGGCAACGAAGACGCCGTCATCACGATGGACATGAGCGAGTACATGGAGAAGCACAACGCTTCTCGCCTCGTCGGCGCGCCTCCGGGCTACGTCGGTTACGAGGAGGGCGGCCAGCTCACCGAGAAGGTGCGCCGTCGTCCGTACTCGGTGGTGCTGCTCGACGAGATCGAGAAGGCGCACCCGGACGTCTTCAACATGCTGCTGCAGATCATGGAGGAAGGTCGTTTGACCGACTCCTTCGGGCGGCACATCGACTTCCGCAACGTCATCCTGATCATGACGAGCAACCTCGGCTCGCACCTCATGAAGGCGGGTGCGTCGCTCGGCTTCGGCGCCGGCATGCCGGACACGAAGGAGGGCGAGCGCGCGAAGAAGCTGAAGATGGACATCATGTTCGAGGTCGAACGGCACTTCCGACCGGAGTTCCTGAACCGCCTCGACGAAGTGGTGATGTTCAACCCGCTGCGCAAGGACGACATCAAGCGCATCATCCACCTGCAACTGCTCGAGGTCGTGAACCGCGTGAAGGCGCAAGGTCTCTCGATCCAGGTCGACGAGCTCGCGCTCGAGTTCCTGATCGAGAAGGGCTTCAACGAGGACTACGGAGCGCGTCCGATGCGCCGCGCGATCGAGCGCTTCGTCGAGGACCCGATGGCCGAGAGCCTGCTGCGCGGCATGTACGACCCGGAACGCCCGATCCTCGTGACGGTCGACGGTCCGATGGACAAGGCCGAAGCGCTCGCCTTCAAGCAGGGCGAGAGCCCCAACCCGACGGACGTCGTGCCCGCAGGCGCGGGCGCCGGTTCCTGACGGAAGCGGCGGCGTACGACGCCTGAACGACGAGCGGCCCCGGGTCACACCGGGGCCGCTCGCGTTGTGGGCCGCTGTGCTCGCAGAACGGCCCCCGCCCGCAACACCGTGCACTCCGCTGCGAGAAATGGCCGGAGCTTCACTCACCGTTGGGCGCGCCGTGCGTCGACCATCACGTCACCGCAGGCGCTGCGAAGGCCTGCCTCTCGCACCCGACCACCACCACGTCATGTCGCACTCGCCGCTCCGCCACGTCACGTCGACGAGCCTGTCGCTGCTCCTCGCACTGGTCGCATTCGCTGCGCCGCTGCACGCGCGGCAGGAACCGCCGCCCCCGAGCCCGCCCCCCACTCCACCGGTCGAAGAGCCGCCGACACCCGCTCCTGAACCCACGCCCGCTCCGACTCCGACCGAAGAAGAGGTCGCGCTCGTGGTCGCGAAGCTGCGCGCGGCACTCGCCGACGGCGCATTCGACGAGAAGGTCGCCGCACTCGAAGAAGCGCGCGTGTGTGTGCACGACGACGTCGCCCTGGTCGTCGCGGGCGCGATCAAGGACGAGGCCAAGGAAGTGCGCACGGCCGCCGCCGTCGCACTCGGCCGCATGCCGCTCGAATCGGCGCGCGATGCGTTGCACGGCTTCACGAAGCGCAAGCCTCTGATGGCCGACGAAGACCTCGCGGTCGAGATCTACAAGTCGATCGGCCGGATCGCGTCGCGCGATTCGATCGACCTGCTCGAAGACAACGCGCTGGGTTCGTCGGACCGCGTGGCGCAAGCGCGCATCCTGGCACTGGGCCGCATCCGCCACGCGGACTCGGTCGAGGCCTTGATGGGCCTCATGAACAAGCTGCGCATCGCGAAAGGTGCCGGCAGCAAACAGATGCAGGAGCTGCGCGTCGCTCTCCACGTCCTCACGGGCGTCGATCAGGGCGCGGATCGCCGCGACTGGCAACGCTGGTGGAACGACAACAAGCGCGGTCTCGAGGTCGCCGAGCAGGTGCCCGAACTCGATCGGAAGCTCGGGCGCCTCTGGGAGGGCTTCTGGGGTGACGACGAACGCCCCCCGCGCGGTGAGCGCGACGAGCCGGAGCCGCGCCCCGAGCCGGAGCCCGCGCCGTCTCCGGACCCGGCACCCGCTCCGCCGACCGACGCGGTGCATGCGCACGGCCGCTGACGGGGACGCTCGAACAGGCGCCCCCTTCCACTCCAGCGCCGGTGCTTCCACACTCGTGCGCCCCGCCCGACTGCTACGACTCCACGCGATGAAGCACTCTCGACCGCAAGCGTTGGTCCTCCTTCTCTCCCTCCTGTTCGCGTGGATCGGCCTCGCCTCCACGAGCTTCGCGCAAGAAGAGGATCCGAAGGAGGAAGGCCCGACCGAGGAAGAGGTCGCGGCAGCGGTCGAGAAGCTCGGGCGCGTGCTCGCGGAAGGCGCCTACGACGAAAAGGTGGAGGCCCTCACCGCGGTTCGAACCGTTCCGCACGACGACGTGGTGGGCGTCGTCGCCGGCGCGCTGAAGGACAAGGCCAAAGAGGTGCGGTTGTGTGCGGTCGCGACGCTCGGGTACCTCGACGTCGACTCCGCGCTGCGCGAACTGCACAAGTTGCCGAAGAAGAAGGCGAACCTCGAGGACGAGCAGTTCGCCATCGAGATGTTCCGCGCCATCGGTCGGCACGGCGACAAGAAGTCGCTGAAGGTCCTCGAGGACAACATCCTCGGCAGTTCGCGGGCCGTGATCGAGTGCCGCATCCTCGCGATCGCGCGCATCCGCGACGTGGAGTCGCTCGAGATGATCGTGTCGCTCATGAACAAGCTGCGCGCCAACGAAGGCGGCAAGGGCGAGCCCAAGGGCGGCCGCGAAGACGTTCCGCACATGGGCACGATCCAACTCGCTCTGCACGTGCTGACGGGCGCGAACGAGGGCACCGAACGCAGCGCGTGGCAGCGCTGGTGGAACGACAACAAGAAGGACGTCGAGATCACCGCCGAGTACCCGACGCTCGAGCGCGGGCTCGAGGCCAAGTGGTTCGAGTTCTGGGACGAGACGCCGCGCGGTCGCGAAGAGCGTGGCGAGGGTCGCGAGAAGCGCGACGAGGGCGAAGGTGAAGGCGAAGGTGAAGGTGAAGGCGAGGGCAAGGGTGAAGGTCGCGGTGAAGGCGACGGCGGCGAGACCCCGGGCGCGCGCGCGGCCTGACGGATCGCGGCGCGACGATTCTTCGCAGCTCACCTGCAACCGATCGGGGTCCACAGCGGTCTTTGCCGCGTGGATCACATCAACGACAAGACTGGCGGCACGCGCCACGTGCCGCGCCACATCCGCCGCGGCGATTCTCACTGGCCCGTCGAGTTCGAGCGCGTCGAAGCGCCGCCCGAGGAGATCTGGGCGGTCGGGCGCTCGGAATGGCTCGTGCGCCGGCCCGCGGTGGCGATCGTCGGCACACGCGCGCCGACGGAATACGGCATCCAACAGGCGCGACGTTTCGCGAGCGCGCTCGCCGGCGCGGGCGTGACGATCGTCAGCGGCCTCGCGCGCGGCATCGACGCCGAAGCGCACACGGCGGCGCTCGAACGCGGCGGAGCGACGGTCGCCGTCGTCGGCTCGGGTGTCGACCGTCCGTGGCCCGACGGGCGCCTGACCGATCGCATGATCGCGGAGGCGGTGCTCGTCAGTGAACTCGCACCTGGAACGCCGCCGCGGCGCCACCACTTCCCGTTGCGCAACCGACTGATCGCAGCGCTTGCATCGATCGTGGTCGTGATCGAAGCGGCCGAGAAGTCGGGCTCGCTCATCACGGCGCGCTGGGCGATCGACCTCGGACGCGAGGTGTTCGCGCTGCCGGGCCGCGTCGATCATCCGATGGCGCGCGGCTGCCTGCGCCTCATCACACAGGGAGCGCGACTGGCGCTCTCACCGGCGGACGTGCTCGCCGAACTCGGTGCGAGCGCGGAGAACGACGTCGAGGGACCGCTGCCGCCGAACGAACTCGTCGACACTCTCGCCAAGGGCGTGGCGAGTGCGCAGGAACTCGCGCAGCGCACGGGCTTCTCGCTCGGAGCCGTGCTGTCGGAACTGGCCGAGCTCGAACTCGACGGCCGCGTCGCACGGGTGCCCGGCGGGCTCTACCGGCGGCTCGCGTGAGGCTCGCAGCCGACGTGCGACCGTGTGCGGTTCAGAACGGGCCGAAGTACGCGAACGCGGTCAGCACGAGCAGCGCACCGAAGAAGCGTGCGAAGCGACGCGGCACCGTGCCGAGTGCGGCGCGATCGTCGGCTTCGAAGACGAACGCGCTCGTGACGCACACCGCGAGGACGGCGAAGGCGAGCTGAAGAAGGTGCAGGACGAACGGCATGTCAGCGCCTCTCCTCGTTCACGCCTTCGGCGCTCGGGGCCGACGTGGCGCTCGCCGCCGGTGCGACGAGGTGCTTGCGTGCCGCGCCCGGAGCGGACGGCGCGGCCTTCTTCTTGTCCTTGCGAGTACGCCGATGCTCCGCGAGACGGCGACGATCCTCGACCGGATCGAGCCCGAGCGCTCGCGATTCGCCCCACGCGAAGACATCGATGGCGAGCAGCACGTTCAGCAGGCCGGCGAGACAGGCGTAGAAGATGCCGACGTCGACGTGATCGGGGACGCTTGCGAGCGGCGGATGTCCGCGGACGAACTCGCTGACGAACGCGAGGACCCCGGTGAACATCTGGCCCGACCAGTAGTAGAAGTGGTGCTCACGCGAGAGGTTCGTTCCATCGGCCCACATGACACCGAGGAAGAACAGCGCCGTCACGAGAACGGCGACGATCGCAGCGCGGCGCCGACGTCCTTGCAGCCAGTGCCCGAGGCCGGGGACGACGAGTCCGGCGGCGACCGAACGCGCGACGGCGTTCACGGTGCGCTCGCTCTCGCGCGGCGCGCGTGCAAGCAGGTGCGCATGCGCCATCAGCACCATGTTGAGCACGCCGCTCGCGGCGGTGAGCCAACTGCCGAGGTGCACACTCGCCGATACGGGATCCGGCGGCACGAGCGGCGGCGGCGACGCGAGCGGTGCGAGCATCTGGTGCGCGAGCAGCGCACCCGCATTGCCGATCTCGGGCGCGAGCAACAGCGCGAGGCGGCCGCGCAGCTCCCAGTGCAGGAACTCGAACGCCAGTCCGTCGGACAGCAGGAAGCCTGCGGCGTAGAGCCCTTGCACGAGCACGAACGCGAACACCGCGGTCCCGTACGCACCGAGCAGCGCGTGCCCGGCGCCCGGAAGGAACCAAGTGAGAAGCGTGGGCCCGAACGGGGGCAGCGTGGAACGGGCGGACGCCATCGAGGTGGGCGTTCTAACAGCAGCGGGCCGCGGAATCCACGCGGCGAGCCGCGATCACGCCGTGCGTGGGTGCGCCGCTACGCTGCGCAGCATGCCCGTTCCGACCGGTGATCCGTGCCCCGACGACGCCTTCGAACATCGTGTACGGGTGCGCTACGGCGAGACCGATCAGATGGGGCGCGCACACCACGGCAGCTTCGTGCTGTACCTCGAGGACGCCCGCACGCGGATGATGGCCGCGCTCGGCTGTTCGTACGCAGAGCTCGAGAAGCGCGGTTTCGGCCTGGTCGTGCGCGAGCTTTCGCTGCGCTACCGCAACGCGGCGCTCTACGACGAGGAACTGTGCGTCGCCACCTGGATCGGAGCGCTGCGCGGCGCTTCGGTCCACATCGACTACCGCGTGCGGCGCGCGCACGACGGACTCGTGATCGCCGACGGCGGCACGCAGCTCGCCTGTGTCGACCTGCGCTGTGATCCACCGGCCGTCCGCCCCCTGCCGGACGACGTCCTCGCGACGTTCGAACGGGCGCCTGCGGCGCGCGGCGGCCGACGCCGTTGATGCCGCAGGGTCAGGCCGGCTCGTTCGGCCAGTGACCGTCGGGTGCCGGCCGCATGTCCGGCGACGATCCGCCATGCAGATGGCGAAGGCGGCGTCCGGCGGCGACGGGAGCCGTCGCTGCGTCGTGGTCGGCCAGCGGCTCCTGGTATGGCGTGTGCGGCGTGTCTTCAGCCTGTGGACGGCCCGCTTCGGTCGATCGGCGGAGCAGCGTCGGCTGTTCCTCGAGCACGCGCCCGCAGCACGTGGGACAGTTCGAGCCGTCCGCCAGGCGTTGGATGACACCAGCCAAGGGCTCCAGTCCGCAGCCGAAGCAGCGCACCTCGCCGACCTTTTCTTCCGACCGCGGCTTCGCCATGCCTCTCGATCGACGGTCGGCGGCTCGGCGCTTGAAGGTCGAGCTGCGCTCGGGGCCATGCTGGGAGACTGCAAGTCGTCTCGCGGACCGGACTTGGGCCGCCGCCCGCCGCGAACCGGCAGAACCCGCGGGGTTCCGGCCGATCAAATAGCACCAAGAACATGCGCTTTGACTCGCGCTGCGCCATACTGGGCGCAGACGTTCGGGCTCGCTTGCGAGTCCCGGCTCCCGCGCTGCGGCGCCCCCTCCACGTGCTCCAACTGACGAAACGCACCGAATACGCGCTGATCGCGCTCGTCCACCTCGTGGACAAGAACGCGATCGAGCACGTCACGGATCGACACGTCAGCGCACGGGAGATCGGGGACCAGTACCCGCTCCCGCGCCGGCTGTTGGCGGAGGTGCTGAAGGACCTCCAACGCGCCGGACTGGTGCACTCCCAGCGCGGCTCGACGGGCGGCTACACCCTCGCACGCCAGCCCGAGTCGATTCGCCTCGGCGACATCGTCCAAGCGCTCGAAGGCGCACCCGGCCTGACCGGCTGCGAGTCGTTCTCGGGCAACCAGGGCATGCACTGCGAGGTGGAGCCCAACTGCCCGATCAAGACACCGATGTCGCGCGTGCGCCACGGCGTCTGGACGCTCTTCCAGCGCACGACGCTGAAGGACCTGGCGACGCCGGGCACGCTCGTTCAGCTGGCACACGCACACGCCGACGATCGAGCCGCGACCTCTCCGTTCACCGACCGCACGTAACGAAGCTCCGAGCGACCGCACGCAACGCGACGCTCCACGACCATGCAATTCCCCATCTACCTCGACTACCAGGCCACGACCCCGGTCGACCCGCGGGTCCTCGAGGCCATGCTGCCGTACTTCACGGAGTCGTTCGGCAACGCCGCGAGCCGCAACCACGCCTTCGGCTGGAAGGCCGAGGAAGCGGTCGAGACTGCCCGCGCCGCGTGCGCCGAGCTGATCGGCGCATCGGACAAGGAGATCGTCTTCACGTCGGGCTCGACGGAAGCGATCAACCTCGCTCTGAAAGGCGTGGCCGAGATGTACGGCGACAAGGGCAAGCACGTCATCACGGCGATGAACGAGCACAAGGCCGTGCTCGACACCGCGAAGCACCTCGAGAAGATCGGTTTCGAAGTCACCTACCTGAAGCCGGGCAAGGATGGTCGCATCACGCGCGAAGCGGTCGCCGCGGCGCTGCGTGCCGACACGATCCTGGTCGCGGTCATGTGGGCGAACAACGAGATCGGCGCCGTCAACGACGTGCGCGGGATCGGCGAGTTGTGCCACGAGAAGGGCGTGTTGTTCTTCACGGACGCGACGCAGTCGGTCGGCAAGATCCCGGTCGACGTCGAGGCCGATCACGTCGACCTGCTCTGTTTCTCGGGCCACAAGATGTACGGCCCGAAGGGCGTCGGTGCGCTCTACGTGCGCCGTCGCAATCCGCGCGTGCGCCTCGTCGCGCAGATGGACGGCGGCGGGCACGAACGCGGCATGCGCTCAGGAACGCTCAACGTGCCGGGCATCGTGGGTCTCGGCCGCGCCGCCCAGATCTGCCGCGAGGAGCTGACCAGCGAGATGGCACGCGCCGTCGCCCTGCGCGACCGCCTCGAGGAACGTATCCGCGCGAAACTCGACCACGTGGCCTTCAACGGCTCGCGCGAACACCGCCTGCCGGGTTGCCTGAACCTGTCCTTCGCCTACGTCGAAGGCGAATCGATGCTGATGGGCATCAACGACATCGCCGTCTCGTCGGGCTCGGCCTGCACGTCGGCGAGCCTCGAGCCGAGCCACGTGCTGCGTTCGATGGACGTCGGCGACGACCTCGCGCACAGCTCGATCCGCTTCGGCATCGGGCGCTTCACGACACAGGAGCAGATCGACTACGCCGCCGACAAGGTCGTCGAAGTCGTCCAGCGTCTGCGTGCGATGTCCCCGCTCTACGAGATGGTGCAGGAAGGCATCGACTTGAACACCGTTCAGTGGACCGGCCACTGAACGCATCAGCACAGTCAGTGGACCTCCCACTGAACGCATCAGCACAGTCAGTGGACCTCCCACTGACCGCATGAGCACCGTCAGTGGACCGGCCACTGAACGCGACCGCCCACGACGAAGAGACCACCGAACACTCACACCCAGGGCACCGTCGACGCCGCAGACCGCGCGTCGCGCCCACGACACGAAGACCGAGCCATGGCCTACAGCGACAAGGTTCTCGACCACTACAACAACCCGCGCAACGTCGGCGCCCTCGACAAGTCGTCGAACAAGGTCGGCACCGGCGTCGTCGGAGCTCCCGAGTGCGGCGACGTGATGAAGCTGCAGATCGAGGTCGACGGCGATCGCATCGTCGATGCGAAGTTCAAGACCTTCGGCTGCGGCTCGGCGATCGCGAGCTCGTCGCTGGCGACCGAGTGGGTGAAGGGCAAGACGCTCGACGAGGCCCTCTCCATCCAGAACACACAGATCGTGCAGGAACTTTCGCTCCCGCCGGTCAAGATCCACTGCAGCGTCCTCGCCGAGGACGCCATCAAGGCGGCAGTCGCCGACTTCAAGGCGAAACGTGCCGCGGAAGCGGCTGTACAGCGCGGCACCGCACCCGCGAAGTGAAGCGGAGGAACCACACGTGATCACGGTCAGCACACGAGCAGCGCGCGAAGTTGGGCGCATCATCACCGAACAGAGCCTCTCCCCGCACACGGTCCTCCGTGTCGGCGTGAAGGGCGGCGGCTGTTCCGGTTTCAGCTACACACTCGGTTTCGACGACCACACCGCCGAGACGGACCAGGTGTTCGAGTCGAGCGGCGTCAAAGTCGTCGTCGATCCGAAGAGCTTCCTGTACCTGACGGGTACGGAGATCGACTTCGAGGAGAGCCTGATGGGTCGCGGCTTCAAGTTCGGCAACCCGAACGCCACCAAGAGCTGCGGCTGCGGTGAGTCCTTCCACGTCTGATCGAAGGCCGGCGGACGCGAGCGTCGATCCGTTCGCGGTCTTCGGCTTCGCGCCCGCGTTCGAGCTGGACCGCAAAGCGCTGCGCAAGCGCTTGCTCGAGCTGCAGCGCGAAGCGCATCCGGACTTCGTCGCGACGCATGGCGCCGAAGCGCGTGCGCTCGCCGAGTCGTCGGCCTCGCGCGTGAATGCGGCGTTCGAGATGCTCGACGATCGGGTTCTGCTCGCCGACCATCTCGTACGTCGCCTCGGCGGTCCGACGCAGGACGACGACCGGCGCATGCCGCAGGAGTTCCTGCTCGAGGTGCTGGAGTGGAACGAGGCGCTCGACGACGCGCGCACCGCCGGTGCGAACGCCGATCGCGGCGCACTCGACGACCTTCAGCTGCGGCTCGCAGCGGCGCGCGAAGATGCCCTCACGGCGTTGTCGCGCGAACTCGTGCCGCTGCCCGAACACGGCGCACCGCAGCTCCTGCGCGCACGTCAATCCCTCAACGCTCTGCGCTACGTCGATCGCGCTCTCGAAGAGGTCGATCGCCTGCTGACGGAGTGACGACTCGTCGACGCTGAGAGAGTGAGAACGAATCGACGCTCCGCGCCGGACATACTCTCTCGGATGCCTCTGGCCCGACCGCCGGCGCGGTAGGAGCCCGTTCGCGAGCACTTCTGCTCGCTCTCCGAGCGCCGGACATGCTCTGTCAGGTGCCTTTGGCCCAACTGCCGGCGCGCTTGGCGCGCATTGCCGACCACTCCCCCGCTCCGTCCGATGGCCTACATCCAACTCGACGTCCTCGACGCACGCTCGGAGCCGATCCTCGGCATCGACCTCGGCACCACCAACTCCGTCGCGGCGATGTACGTCGACGGCAAACCGGTGGTGCTGCGCGCCGACGCGCGCGGGAGCTGCATCCCGAGCGCGCTCTTCTTCGCGGACGACGGTTCGATCCTGGTCGGCAACAGGGCGCGCGACCGTGCCGTCGCGGAACCGGACCGCGCCCTGTTCAGCGTGAAACGCTTCATGGGACGCGGACTGGCGGACGTGAAGGACGATCTCGCCACCGTTCCGTTCCCGACGATCGCCGGCCCGAACGGCGTGATCGAGTTCGTCATCCGAGGTGAGCGCTACACGCCGGAACAGCTCTCCGCGCTGATCCTGACCGAGGTCCATCAATCGGCCTGCAAGGCGCTCGGCGGACACGTGCCCACGCGCGCCGTCATCACGGTGCCTGCGTACTTCGACGACGCGCAACGTCAGGCGACGCGCACGGCGGCGCGGTTCGCCGGCCTCGATGTCGTACGCATCGTCAACGAACCGACGGCGGCGAGCCTCGCGTACGGTCTCGACTCGAAGAAGGAAGGCACCGTCGTCGTGTACGACCTCGGCGGAGGAACGTTCGACGTGTCGGTGCTCGCGATCGAGGACGGCGTCTTCCGTGTGCTCGCGACGGCCGGAGACACGCACCTCGGCGGGGACGACTTCGATCGCGTGCTCGTGCAACTGGCGCAGCGCGAGCTGAGCGGGCGCGCGGACGCCGCGACGCTGAACGACCCTGCGTTCGTGCAGGGCTTGCGGCTCGCCGCCGAGCGCTGCAAATTCGCGCTCTCCAACGACCCGAGCGCCGACCTCCACGTCCACTCCAGCGAACCGGCACTGACCTGGCACCGGCGCGTCACGCGCGACGAGTTCGAGGCGCTGATCGCACCGCTCGTCGAGCGCACGCTCGTCCAGTGCCGGCGCGCCTTGAAGGATGCGAAGCTCAGCGCGTCCGACGTCGACGAGGTCGTGCTGGTCGGCGGCTCGACGCGCGTGCCCGCCGTTCGCGCGGCGGTGGAGAAGCACTTCGGGCGCAAGCCGCACAGCGAACTCAATCCCGAGGAGGTCGTGGCGCTCGGCGCCGCGGTCCAGGGTCACGTGCTCGCCGGTGGAACGCGCGACGTGTTGCTGCTCGACGTGACGCCGCTGTCGCTCGGCATCGAGACGATGGGCGGGGCCGTCGACAAGGTCATCCAACGCAACTCCCCCATCCCGTGCGCGGCGTCGGCCGGTTTCACGACCTATGCCGACAATCAGACGGGCATGGTGTTCAACGTCGTGCAAGGTGAGCGCGAACTCGCCGTGGACTGTCGCAGCCTGGGCCGCTTCGAGCTGAAGGGCCTGCCGCCGCTGCCCGCCGGCATGGCGCGCGTCGCCGTGCGCTTCCAGATCGACGCCGACGGCATCCTGCAGGTGACGGCGCGCGAGGAGTCGACCGGAGTGAGTGCGTCGATCGACGTCCAACCGCTCAACGGTCTGTCGGACGAGCGCGTCGAGGAGATGCTCGCCGCGTCGCTCGAACACGCGAAGGCCGACTTCGAGGCGCGCCGCGTCGCCGATCTGTGCACGGAGATCGGCACGATGCTGCGCGCGATCGACAAGACGCTGCCGAAGGCCGGAGCGCAACTCGACAAGGAGACGCGCCTCGACCTCGAAGACGCGGTGAAGGCCGCGCGTGCGTTCGCGGCGCAAGGTGCGAGCGCAGCCGCCGCCTTCGATGCGAAGGCCGTGCAGTCCGCGCGCGACCGGCTCGAACACGCGAGCCTGCCGCTCGCCGCCGTGTTGATGGACGACGTGGCGCGCGCGACGTTGGCCGGGAAGACGCTCGGCGAAGTCTGACGCTCACCGGGCCGTGAGTGCGCAAGCACTCACAGCGTCCTGCGTTCCTTTGCTTTGACTTTGCGTCCTTTGCGTTCTTTGCGGTGACGTGCAACGAACCCGTGATCACGGATCCGTTGCACGTCACCGCAAAGAACGCAAAGGACGCAAAGTCAAAACAAAGGAACGCAACGCAATCAGACGATGAGGCTCTTCCCGTCCATCGCTTCGGGCTGCGGCAACCCGCCGATCTTCAAGAGCGTCGGCGCCACGTCCGCCAGGATGCCCATCGGGCGCAGCTTCACACCCTGCAGGCCGTCGCCGCAGAACACGATCGGCACCGGATTGGTCGTGTGCGCCGTGTGCGGCTGGTCGTTGATCTCGTCCCACAGCATCTCTGCGTTGCCGTGGTCCGCGGTGATCGTGGCCACCCCGCCCTTCGCGACGACGCGCGGCACGATCTGCGAAAGGCACAGGTCGACGGCCGCGACGGCCTTGCACGCGGCTTCGAAGTCGCCCGTGTGACCGACCATGTCGGCGTTGGCGAAGTTGATGACGTACATGTCCGTGTCGCCCTTCTCGAGCGAAGCCAGGATCGCGTCACGCACTTCGTACGCGCTCATCTGAGGCTGCATGTCGTAGGTGGCGACCTTCGGACTCGGCACGAGCGTGCGTGACTCGCCCTCGTACTCGCGCTCGCGACCGCCGGAGAAGAAGAACGTCACGTGGGCGTACTTCTCGGTCTCGGCGATGCGCTCCTGACGCAAGCCGGCTTCGCTGATCAACTCGGGCAGGATGCCGCTGAGCTTCGCCGGCGGATAGGCGATCGCGAACGGGAAGTCGTCGCGGTACTGCGTGAGCGTCGTGAGGATCGGTCGCACGCGCGCGGAGCGCGGGAAGCCGTCGAAATCGTCGAACGCGAGCGCGCTGCAGATCTCACGCATGCGGTCCGCGCGGAAGTTGAAACACACGACCTGATCGCCGTTCGCGATGCGGTTCCTGGTCGGGTCGCCGACGACGAACGGCTCGACGAATTCATCGCCCTTGTTGGCGGCGTAGCTCGACTCGACCGCGTCGCGCGCGGAACCGACACGCTCGCCGACGCCGGCGACGAACAGGTCGTACGCCTTGCGGACGCGTTCCCAGCGGTTGTCGCGGTCCATCGCGAAGTAGCGCCCGACCACGGACGCGACGACGCCGACACCCGTCTCGCGCACATCGCGTTCGAGGGTCTCGACGAAGCCGCGCGCGCTGCGCGGCGGCGTGTCACGACCGTCGAGGATCGCATGGATGGCGACCTGGTCGCCGCCGAGGCCGCGACGCTTCGCGAGTTCGAGGAGCGAACGCACGTGCCGGTCGGAGCTGTGCACGCCGCCGTCGCTGACGAGGCCGAGCAGGTGCACACGTTTGCCTTCGCGGCGGGCCGTCTCGAAGGCGCGCACGAGCGCTCCGTTCTCGAAGAAGTCGCCGTCCTCGATCGATTTGTCGATGCGCGTGATGTCCTGGTAGACGACGCGCCCTGCCCCGATGTTCGTGTGGCCGACCTCGCTGTTGCCCATCAGGCCCAGCGGCAGGCCGACTTCGCGACCCGAAGCGGACAGGAGGGTGTTCGGGTAGCGTCCGAGCGCGCTCGCGAAGAACGGCGCCGAACGCGCGATCGCGTTGTACTCGGTCGCTTCACGGTGCCCCCAGCCGTCGAGAACGATCAGGAGCAGCGGGCGTCGGATGAGGCGCGTTCGGAGCATCGGCGTGGCGTGGCGGTGCGGTTCACGACTCGTGCACGAGGATCCGGGCTGGCATACTCCGGCGTCCGAAGCGAACGACCGATGCGCCGAAGAGGCTCCGTTCGCGATGCCCGCCCTGGAGGAAGGAACCGCCGTGCACGAAACGAATCGACCGCGAGTCTACCGCTCGACCGAACAGCAACTGTCGCCGCACGCGTCACGGCGGCCGTCGCCCCGAGCGTCCTGGGGCGCGCGCGTGCTGCTGCCGATCGCCGCACTCGTCGCCGCGTGTGTGACGGTGCCGATCACCGGACGCCAGGCGTTCATCCCGTTCGACGTTCAGGAGGACACGCCGCTCGGCGCCGAGGCGTACGCGGAGATCCTGTCGACGGAACAGGTCGTGACGAGCGGCCCGCAGGTGAAGCTCGTGAACGACGTGATGAACCGCCTCGTCGCGGCGTCGTCCGAGTTCGACCCCGGCTTCGAATGGGAGGTTCAGCTCCTGAAGGCCGACGACGTTCCGAACGCGTTCTGTCTGCCGGGCGGCAAGATGGCCGTGTACACGGGCATCCTGCCGATCACGAAGGACGAAGCGGGCCTCGCGGTCGTGATGGGCCACGAGATCGGTCACGCGCTCGCCCGTCACGGCGCCGAACGCATGGGGCAGCAGCTCGTGCAGTCCGGCATCGTCGAGAGCGTCAACCTCGTGCGCCCCGACTGGAGTTCGTACGCCGAGGCCGGCATGCTCGCCGCCGACCTGTTCATCACGCGGCCGTGGGGTCGCGATCAGGAACTCGAAGCCGACCACATCGGCCTGATCCTCATGGCGCGCGCCGGCTACGACCCGCGCAATGCGACTTCCTTCTGGGAGCGCATGAGCGCGCTCGGGGGCGGCGGCACGCCGCAGTGGCTCTCGACCCACCCGTCGGGCACCACGCGGATCGCCGAGCTCGAGGCTCTGATGCCGGAAGCGCTCGCGATCTTCGAAGGCCGCTGAACTGAACGGCGCCACGCCCACGGATCGCTCTCCGGCATCACCCGACCGGGGGCCGACTTGTGGCCGTGCACGTCGGCCCGTCCTAGCGGCTCGCGTCCCGACTCTGGCAAGATCTGTCCCACATCCGGTGGGCATCTGGCCCACGCCGGGCGGACGCGAGGACTCGGAAAGCCACTTCCGTACGATCCCCCGCCTCGCCTGCGAGGACGCTGCAAGCGCCGCGCCGGACCCCACCTTGGTCAAGGTCGCTTTCGTCACCCCCGAGCTGCAGCAGCTCGTCCGTCGCACGAACCTCGCGAGCGTCGCTCAAGACCTCGCGCGCCACCTGCGCGCCGCCGGCAGCGACACCCGGGTCTTCATCCCGTGGACGGTGCAGCTCAACGTCGAGGTCCTCGGCGAGATCGAAGAGCTGCCGTCGATCCAGGTCCCCGATCCGGAAGCACCGCAGACCTTCCGTCTGCACCAGGCGAAGCTCGGTGAACTGCCGATCTACCTGTTCGATCACCCGCGCTTCTTCGAAGGCAAGAATCCGTACGGGAACGAACAGGGTCCTTACACGGACAACTGGCGTCGCTACGCGTGCTTCGCGCGCGCGGTGCTCGCGAGCTTCCCGCAGCTCGACTTCGCGCCCGACGTCATCCACGTCATGGACTGGACCGGCGGCATCCTGCCGCTGATCCACAAGATCGAGTACCTCGACAAACCGTCGGACCATCCGGCGAGCCGCGCCGGCACGTTCCTCTCGGTGCACAACCTTGCGATGCAAGGTCAGTTCGAGCGCGAGGTCCTGGCCCGCATGGGCATCCCGCACGAGTACTTCCGCTCCATCGAGGGCGTCGAACTCGCGGGCAAGGTCAACTTCCTCAAGACGGGCGCCGAGTTCGCGACCGTCGTCGGCACGCACTCGCCGTACCACGCGCAGGTCATCCAAACGCGCGACCGCGGTTACGGACTGGAAGACACGTTCGAACGCCGCAAGAAGGAGCTGATCGGCATCCACAACGGCATCGACTACCAGGCCTGGGATCCGTCGAAGGACGCGCTGCTGCCCGCGAAGTTCGACGCGAAGGATCCGTCGGGCAAGAAGGAGTGCAAGCGCGCGCTGCAAGCCGCGCTCAACCTCGACGTCGATGCGAACGCGCTGCTCGCGTGCCACATCGGTCGTTGGGACGCCGACTCGGGTTTCGACCTCCTGTCGGAGATCATGGCGCCGGCGCTCGAGCGCGACGTCGAACTCATCGTCATGGGCGCCGGCGGTGAGGACCTCGCCAAGCGCCTGCGCACGATGGAGACGACCTTCGTCGGTCGCATGCGCGTCATCCAGGGCTACGACGCGGCCGCGGCGCACCGCCTGATGGGCGGTTCGGACGTGATGCTGCTGCCGTCGCACTACCAGCCGTCGAACCCGCTGTTCGGCATCGCGCTGCGCTACGGCGTCGCGCCGATCGTCTACGCACAGAGCGGCCTCGAACACGCCGTGCGCGACATCGACGAGTCGCCCACGGAAGGACTCGGCTTCCACTTCGCGCCGTACACCGGCGACGGACTGCTCGCGGCGACGTTGCGCGCCGCGGAGATGCTCGG
>JBIKNC010000241.1:0-6509 GCA_044358925.1 Planctomycetota bacterium
CGTCGCCGACGCCGCGGTGGAGTGCGAGGCGCGTGCCGATGGGGCCCGGCAGGGCAACGTCGAGCACGCGGTCGCCGTCGAAGTCGGCCACGGCGAACTCGAAGACCGTGGTCCCAAGCGCTGTCGCCGTGGGACTGGCGAAGGTTCCGTCGCCGTTGCCGAGGCGAACTTCGAGGCCGACCCCGGTGATCTCCGCGCGCACGCTGTCGAGTCGACCGTCGCCGTTCATGTCGTGCAGAACCGCGTGGCGCGAGTTCCCGCCGATCGCGTACGTCGTCGGGTGCGGCGTGAAAACACCACTGCTCGAGCCGGTCATGACGACGAGGCGGCTCGGCGACGCGAGCGAGAGCACGAGATCGGGATACGGATCGCCGTCGAGGTGCCCCACGGCGCGCATGGTGTCGAAGGGGGCCGACGGGAGTGGGGTGAGCACCGCCGTTCCCGCGAACGAACCGTTGCCCGAGTTCACGAGCAGGCGCAGCCGGTTGGGCGTGACGTCGAGGACGGCGATGTCGAGGTCACCGTCGGCGTCGAAGTCTGCGGCGATCGTTCCGAAGGCCGAGAGGTCGGGATCGGATGCGATCGTCGACGGAGCGGCGAACCCGCCGTTGCCGAGTCCGCGTGCCAACAGCGTCGACGAGAACGACGTTCCGTAGCCGTCGAGGACACCGTCGCCGTCGATGTCGGCCAGGTTGAAGATCTGTGACGCGGCGTAGTTCGAGGGGAGTGCGAACTCGCCGTCTCCGGTGTTGCGCAGAACGGTGGCGACGTTGATGGTCGTCGTGCACACGAGGTCGTCCGTGCCGTCGCGATCGAGATCACCGACGTCGAGTTCGACCGAGCCGGTCGTGCTGAGGTAGAGGCGCGGACCGTCGAAGCGGCCTTGCCCGAGTCCGCGCAGCACCGAGATCCACTGGCCACCGACGACGACGTCGAGCAGTCCGTCTTCGTCGACGTCGGACACGTCCATGCCGAGGACCTGACCGCCCAGGTAGTGCTGCGGCGCGGCGAAGTTGCGTTGGCCGACGTTGAGTGTGATCGCGACGTTGTTGTCGCCGAAGCCGGCCGAGACCACGTCGAGGTCCCCGTCGCCGTCGACGTCTTCGAGCTCGACGAGCGTCGCCGGGCGTTGCAGCCAAACCGTCGTGAGGTCGTCGAAGTCGCCTTGTCCATCGCCGTACACGACGAAGAACGAGTCCTGACCGCCGGCGAGCATGTCGAGATGCCCGTCGCCGTCGAGGTCGGCGGCGACGATCGTCTGCAGACCGGAGCCGCCCACGACGACCTTGTTCGATCCGAACGTACCGTCGCCGTTGCCGAGCGCGACACGGAAGTCGCCCGACGAGCGGCACGTCAGCAGGTCGGTGAAGCCATCACCGTTCGCGTCGGCGAGAGCGACGTCGACGGCGAAGGGATTCGCCGGTTGCGTGGGGAACAGCGCGAACTGTCCGTTGCCGAGGCCGCGGTGGATCTGCACCGACGGCGACTGCGACAAGCGGCGCGTCGCGATGTCGAGCACTCCGTCGCCGTCGATGTCGCCGACGGCGGCGCGGGTTCCGGTGGCACCGACGCCGACCGAGATCGGCGGATCGAAGGTCCCGTCGCCGCGGCCGAGAAGCACGACGACGGCCGCCGAGGTCGATCCGCACGTGACGGCGTCGAGGTGACCGTCGCCATTCATGTCCGCGATGCGGACGAAGCTCGGCTGGTTGTTCGCGGCGCTCGAGAGCGGCGCAGCGAACGTGCCGTCGCCGGAGCCGAGGCTGACGGCGACCGAGTTCGTGGTCGCCGTGAGTGCGAAGTGATCGTCGTGACCGTCGCCGTCGATGTCGGCGAGCACGAGTCGACTCGCTGCGTGCCCGACCGAGAGCGTCTCGCCCTGGAGCAGCGCTCCGCCGTCGATCGAACCGAAACGCAGGCGACGTGCGTCGCCGGCCGTGATTCCCGTCGGGCCGGCCGGGTCGAGCGCGATCGACTGAACGACGACCTCGAGTCCGCAGAACGACGTCGGCACGACGCCGTCGAACACCTGCGGCGAACGACCGTTCTCGTCGAAGGTGAACGCCGTGAGCAGCGCGAGCGGGTTGGCCGGGTGCCATGTGATGCCGAGCGGAGCGAAGACGACGGGTGCGGACGCACCGCTCGCGGCGAACCAACCGCTCGCGAGCGGCAGACCGTCCGACACGTACAGCCCGAACGAACGACCGACGATCGGCGCGCCGTCGAACGCGATCCGCGCGACGCCGACGCTGCCTGCGCTGCCGCCGCCGAGGCGCTCGGACTGCGCGGCGGTCGTGCACGTCTGTGCCTGTGCGAGCTGAGTCACACACACGAACGCGGCGAGTGCCGCGGCTCCGTCAGCGAACGTGCGTGCGAAAGGAACGTGCGCGAATCGGCGTGAAGTGCGAGACATGGTGCGAGTCTCGTACGTGCGTTCGAAGGCCTTCACGGAAGGGTCCGGTCGAGATCGACCGACAGCGATTCGGTTTCGGTGCTCACCGACACGACGTCGGGGAACGTGTCGCCGTCGAGGTCACCGACCGCGAGCGCTCTCGGCTCCTTCCCTGCGCTGTAGCGCTGGATGTCGTCGAACGCGCCGGTTCCGTCGCCGCGTGCGACCCACGTCCAGCCCCATGGATTGGACCCCACCCCGTCGCCACCGATCGCAACGAGGTCGAGGTGTCCGTCGCGGTCGACGTCGATGATCTGCGGCACGTGCCTGGTGCGCGACAACGGCAGGACGGTCTGAGATTGGAAGTCGCCGCTGCCGTCGCCGAGCAACACGTGCGTGCCGAGTGGGCTCGACAGCACGAGATCGAAATCGCCGTCGGCGTCGAGATCGGCTCCGACCAGGCCCGACACGCTGTCGGGTCCCGACTGCGTCGATGCTGCGGCGAACGTGCCGTTGCCGAGGCCCGGGAGCACGTCGATGCGGTGTGGGCTGTCGTGAACTTGGACGAGGTCGATCTTCGCATCGCCATCGACGTCGGCAGCGACGAACAGGCGGAACGAGGACGGCACCGGTGTCGAGAGTGCCGCCGCGTACGTCCGCGCGCCGGTGGCGAGGAACGTCAGCACGGCGTTGCCCTGATCGTCGTGGACGAGCAGATCCAGCCGCCCGTCCCCGTTCACGTCGACGATCTCCATCTCCTGCGGTAGCAGGCCGGCGGGAATCGCGAGCGGTGCAGCGAAGCCGCCGTCACCATCGCCATAGGCGATCAGGATCGAGTCGTTGAAGCTGTTGCTCGCAGTGATGTCGCGAGCACCGTCGCCGTCGACGTCGAGTGTCAGGACGTCCCAGGCTGCCACGTTCGAGAGCACCGTCTCGGCCTGGCCGAGTGCGCCGAACGCGTCGCTGCGCCGCATCACGAACTCGGAAGGGTTGCTCTTCGCGTACAGGACGTCCCCGAGGTCGTCGCCGTCGAAGTCCGCGATGAGCGGATCGCCCGGAATCTCCGTCTGCGGATACGGAGCCGGGAAGTCGTAGGTCCCGACGCCGATGCCGCGGACGAGCGTGGTCACCGGCTGTACTGCATCCAAGTGGCTCACGACCACGTCGAGATCGCCGTCGTCGTCGAGGTCCGTCGTCGCGAGGGCGCTCGGGCTCGGGTGCAGATTCGCGAGCAGCGCCGGATCGAAGGTCGCGTCACCGTTGCCGGCGCACACGCCCAGGAGAGCGGGCGGGTTGGCACCGCTGCTCGCCACCATGCCCACGAGATCGAGTTCGCCATCGCCCGTGACGTCGACCAATTCGTGGACCGTCAACGAGACGGAGATCGTCACCGCCTCCTCCGCGCCGAACGATCCGCCTGCAGTGCCGCGGCGCAGCAAGAGCGTGTTGCCGGAAAAGGTCGCGAGTGCGTCGGCGAGGCCGTCGCCATCGACGTCCGTGACGAACAGGCGCGTCGGCGTGATGCTCGTCGCATGGAAGACGGGGAACTCGAAGCTGCCGTCGCCGCGGCCCTGCATGATGGCGTAACCCTCTGGGCTCGACGAGATCACGAGGACGTCGAGGGCGCCGTCGCCGTCGACGTCGCGTGTCGAAACGCGCGTCGGCGTCTGAGGCACGCTGATCGCGAGCGGCAGTCCGAACGTGCCGTCGCCGTTGCCGAGCAACAGCGCGACGGTCTTCAGGGTGTTGTTCGCCGTCACGAGATCGACGTTCCCGTCGCCGTCGAAGTCACCGCTCGCGACGTCGGACACGATCGCGCCGGCGCGCTGATAGGTCGGCGCGCCGAACGTGCCGTCGCCGTTGCCCATCAGGATCGCCACCTGGCCGCCGGTGACGATCGCAGCGATGTCGAGCGCGCCGTCGCCGTCGAAGTCGTCGAGAGCGCGTGCGTTCGAACGGCTCGTGAGCGGCAGCAACGTCCAATCGTCGAGCGTGCCGCTGCCGTCGACGAGCGCAACGCCCATGCCGGTCGGCGCGCCGAACAACACGTCGCGCCGACCGTCGCCGTTCACATCGGCGCCGGACAAGCCGCTCCAGTCGACGGCGCCGTCGACGATCGGTTGTGCGAAGAGACCGCGCCGAGGTTCGAGGCCGAAGCGCGTACGGCGGGCACTCGTGAACGCGAGTCCGCCCATCGCCGCCGGGTCGAACACGATGCCCTGACCGGTCATCGATTGGCCGGACAGCTCCGGCGGAACGGAGGCGGCTGCGATCAGTGCCGGCGAGGTGCCGTTCGCGTCGAGGACGGTCGGCGTCAGAGCGAGCAACGGCTCGGCGACGCGCAGAGTCGCACCGAATGCCGGGAGCGGCAGGAGCTGGGTGCCGAGTGAGAAGCCGGCGAAGGCGATCGCGCCGGGCCGTCCGTTCTCGATGCGGTAGACGGCGGAGCGGCCGACGATCGGCGCGCCGACGACGACGAGCTGCGGCACACCGCGTGTTCCGACGCTTCCGCCGCCGAGCAGCTTGTAGGCGGGAACGTCGTTGAAGGGCGTCGAGAACGAGAGCGCGAGCAGCGTGGCGAGCAGCATGTCGAGGCGTGAGGTGGTCTCTCGAAGCCCGAGAGGCGCGAGATGATCACCGATCGCGTCCGTTCTGCCCACCCAAGGCGAGCACGAGTGCACTCGAAAGTGCGAGGCGGCCGCCCGCCGTGTCGAGGAAGGCGCCTTGCGCGAACACGACGGAGCCGGCGAGTGAGGGGGCGTCGGGGACCGTGAATGTGAAGAGCGTCGGCGCTCCGTTCGCGAGCAGGGCGTCGCCGTAGTGCAACACGATGTTCGTCGTGTCGACGACCAGGTGGCCGGGCGCGGTCGGGCCGGCCAGGCCCGCGCCGGCGAGGATCTGGCTGCACGGCGCGGCGGGGTTCGCGAGCGCGCTGCTGAAGACGAGGATCGGATAGGTGCCGCCAGGCAGCGTTTGCACCGGATCGGTGAGTGTGAGTTCGAGCGTGTCGCCGAGCGCGGTCGAGCCGCCCGTGAGAGCGAGCGAACCGGCGGGGTTGTTCAGGCAGTCGAGCGCTTCGGCGGTCGGCGGCGCGCCGCGCTCGAAGGCGCCGAGGTCGGTGCGGGCGCCGCCGGTGCTCGGCGTGAGGACGTCGTCGTGCACGCGCGCCTTGCGCGCAGCGTCGAACGGCAGCGGTTCGAGGACGTCGTCGTCGCCGTCGAGATCGAAGGTGTCGAGCGGCAGCAGCGTGTTGTTGCCGACATCGATGGCGGGCGAGCCGAGCGCGAGTGCGGCGTCGAGAGTGAGGAAGGGGAAGGCGTCGAAGCTGTTCGCCGAGCTGCACGTCGAGTTCACGACGCTGCCGGTCCAGCCCTGCACGAGGCACGTGTCGACTTCGACACAGGCGGCGCTCGTCGCGCGCACCTGGTTCTGCGACGCGCTGCTCGCCGCGCCGCTGTTGTTCCACAGGACGCTGTTGTGCACACGCAGCGTCGCGGTCGTGCGCGCGTCGAGGCCGCCGCACAGGTCGCTGCCGCCGGGTGCACGGTTGTTCACGATCGTCGAGCTGTCGACCTCGAGCAGCGAGCCCGCGCCGAGCACGATCGCGGCGCCGCCTTCCTGTGTCGGCGTGGCGACGGTGCCGGCGGAGTTCGCGTCGAAGACGCAATTCGCGACGTTCGCGACGGCGCCGCCGATCACGTGCAGCGCACCGCCGCTCGTCTGCGACGTGTTCGCGACGAAGCGCGTGCCGATGGCGTCGAGGCGCGTGCCCACGCCGGTGATGGAGATCGCTCCGCCCGCACCGGCGGCGCTGTTGTTCGCGACGAGGCAGTCGATCAGCACGACGTGTGCGCCGGTGTCGGCGCGAATCGCACCGCCGGAGCTGGTCGAGGAGTTGCCGCGCAGCGTGCAGTCGCGCAGCACGAGTTGTGCGCCGTTCGAGAGTCGCAGCGCGCCGCCGGTCGGGTCCGTGTCGCTCGCGGCGACGGCGGAGTTCTCGATCACGAAGCCGTCGAGCTCCAGTGATCCAGCGTCGAGCGCGAGGATGCGTGAAGCCGAGCCGCTCGAGAACGCGCTGCTCGGGACGATCTCCTTGGGTACACCGAGGAGTGTCCAC
>JBIKNC010000242.1:0-6491 GCA_044358925.1 Planctomycetota bacterium
TGCGTCACCGGACCCGAGAACGGGACCCAACCTTTCGCGGTCGGCGCCGTTCTCACACGAGCGGTGGAGCGATGATCTCCACCGTCTCGCTTCGGAGCCGCCATGCAGAGCCTCGTCCACGCCCGTTCCTGGATCTCGTCGCCCTTCCGTCTCCTCCTCGCCGCGGCCGCCCTGGCCGCGGTTCTCGTTCCGGGCGCGCGTGCGCAGGGGACGACGATCGGCTTCGTGGAGGACTTCGCGCTGGCGACCGACCGCGCGGCGGTCCTCGGGCGCCTGGCTCCGGGCACGCCGGAGTTCTACTGGTTCCACTGTCTGAACGCCCAGCACACGGGCGACCTCGACGCGGTGCCGCCGCTGCTCGCGACGTGGATCGATCGGCACGGGCGCGACGCGCGGACGCAGGCGATCGAACATCGCCAGGTGCTGCTCGCGTACGAGCGCGACCCCGAAGGCGCCCACGAGTATCTGGTGCGCACGCTCGGGCTGTCGTTCGATCGGCGCGCGGAGATCCCGGGAGCGGACCCGGCGCTGCCGACCAGGCTCGATCAGGCGCTGATCGGTGAGGCGACGCTCGTGCGGCGCGCGCTCGACTGGAACTCGGACTCGCTGGCGGGTTTCCGCGACTCGTATCTCGACGAACTCGCGGCCGGCGCCGGCGACAACGCGGCGCATCAAGGTGTGCGCCTCGTGCAACTGCTCGAGCGCCTCACGCGCGCCGACCTGCCCGGCATCGAAGCACTCGTCTTGAAGGAGCTGCGCCAGCGCACGAGCCGCGGCTTCGGCGCGCTCGGTGTGCACCGCGTGCTCTCGCTCGCACAACTGGAAGCACTCGCGACGGCACAGCCGGCGCTGCTGTCGAACGACGCCTGGGTCGACGCGGTTCTGCGCCGCATGCAACCCGATGCGGACGTCGACCTCGCGAACGACGCGAACGCGCGGCTCGCGCACCTCGAGCGCCTCGAAGTCTTCGCCGAACGTCTGCCGCCGGTCCACAACTCGCTGAAGGCACACGTCGCCCACCACCGCCTCGCGCACGATCTCGCGCGCGGCGTCGTCGACGAGGCGCGGCTCCAGCGCTACCTGTCGTATCCGCGCCTCGCGCCGTGGACGACGGAACGTCAGCGACAGACCTTCAACCAGTCGCGCGAGAGCGTCGACCTCTCCGCCGCGCTGCCGACGGGACTGCCGCCGGTCGGGAACGACGAGCCGCTCGTGCGCGCCTGCCTCGCGCACCTGTTCGCTGACGCGGCGAACTTCGAGCCGTGGACGCTGCTCGTCGATCGCGAGTACCTCGAGCGCCTGTTCGCCGAGACGCAGTTGCTGGCGGGCCGCGGTGACAGCGAACAGTGGTACTCGCTCGTCGACGACGCGGCTTGGTACGCGGCGCTCGAGAAGCGCGTCGACCTCGCCTTCGCGCCGACACAAGCCACGCTGTTCGCCGCGGACGAACTCGTGCGCATCGCACTCGACGTCAAGAACGTCGACACGCTGATCGTGAAGGTCTACGCGATCGACGCGCTGTCGTGGTGCACGGCGAACGGCCGCGAAGTGCCGACGGACGTGCCGCTCGACGGCCTCGTGGCGACGAGCGAAGCGACGCAGCGCTACGACGAACCGAGTTTGCGTTCGGTACGGCGCGAGTTCGAGTTCCCGGAGCTCGCGGGACCCGGCACGTGGGTGCTCGAGTTCATCGGCAACGGCAGTGCGAGCCGCGTGCTCGTGAAGAAGGGCGGCCTCGCGGCGACCGAACGCGTCGGCGCATCCGGCCACGTGTTCCAGGTCTTCGACGAGAGCGGCGCCCTCGTGAAGAACGCGCGCATCCTCTTCGCGGGTCGCGAGTACACGGCCGACGCGAACGGCGAGATCGCGCTGCCGTTCAGCACGAACCCGGGCACCCGCACACTCGTGCTCGCGGCGGGCAAGCGCGTTGCGACGACCACGTTCGAGCACCAGGCCGAGGTGTGTGAACTCGCGGCCGGCTTCTTCGTCGAACGCGAGACCCTCACCAGCGGCGGCCGCGCGTCCCTGCTCGTGCGACCGCGCCTGTTCGCGAACGACCGGGATGCCGCGCTCGCGCTGCTCGAAGGCGTCGTGCTGCGCGTCGAAGCGATCGACCACAGCGGCGTCGCGACGTCGCTCGAAGTGCGTGACCCGGCGCTCACGGCGGAAGGTGAGTTCGTGCTCGACCTCGCGGTGCCGCAACGCCTCGCACGCCTCGAAGCCGCGCTGTCGGGCACCGTGAAGAGCGCGATCGGCGGCCCCGACATGCAGGTCTCTGCGCGCAGCACCGTGTTCGAGGTCGCGCGCATCGAGACGACCGATTGGACGGCGGTACCGTTGCTCGGTCGCACGGCGCAGGGCTTCCACGTCGACGTGCTGGGCCGCAACGGCGAGCCGCTCGGTGCCGCTCCGTTCACGCTCACGTTCGACCACGCGGACTTCACCGACCGCACGGGTGTGTACCTCGCGAGCGATGCGAGCGGCCGCATCGACCTCGGGTTGCTCGCGGGCGTCACGCACGTCACGGTGAACGGCCCGCAGGGCGAGTTCGGACGTTGGAGCCTGGCCGACGCGAGCGCGACGTCCCCCACCGAGTTGCGCGCCGTGGTCGGTGAAGAGCTGCGTGTGCCGACGCGCGCCGCCCTCGTCGCCGGAGCGACTGCCGGTGCGCCGACGCGAGGTGCATTCGGACTCGTCCGTGTGGACGGCGCGGCGGTGATCGCCGACGAGTTCGAACACGTCACGCTCGAAGCGGGCGCGGTCGTGTTGCGCGACTTGCCTGCCGGCGACCACCGACTGCACCTGTTCGACGAACAGCGCACGGTCTTCGTGCGCATCGTCGACGGCGAGCGGCGCGGCGTCGCTGCGGTCAGTGACACGCGACTGCTCGAAACGGGCCCGGGGCGCTCGCTCACGCTGCGTTCGATCGACACGAGCGGCGCGGACCTCGTGATCGCGCTCGACGGCGGCTCGCCGAACACGCGTGTGCACGTCGTGGCGACGCGTTGGTTGCCCGCCAACGACATGGCGGCGCTGCTCGATCTGGGCTTCGTCGACGGACGCGGCGGCGTCGAACTCGATCGCCCGCTCTCGCAGTTCCTCGCGCAACGCGACATCGGCGACGAGTTCCGCTACGTGCTCGAACGGCGCCTCGCGCAGCACTTCCCCGGTGTGATGCTCGCGCGGCCGAGCCTGCTGCTCAATCCGTGGGACATCGGCGAAGTCGCACAGAACGTCGAGGAGTCGCTGGAGAGCAGCGAGAGCATCGGCCGCGGCAGCGGCGGCGGTGCAGGTCGCATGGGCGGCCGGCGTTCGAAGGGCGAAGGCGCGAGCGCCGTGAATCCAGGTGTGTGGGCCGATCTCGACTTCGTCGCGCAGGGCGCCGTCGTGCTCGCGAACCTGCGCCCCGGCGCGGACGGCAGCGTGCGCGTTCCGAAGGCGAACCTGCGCGGCAACCAACACGTGCTCGTGGTCGCACTCGACGACGACCACGTCGTGAGCCGCAGCGTCGCGCTCGAAGAGACGCCGCTCGAGCGACTCGACCAGCGCCTCGTGAACGGTCTCGATCCGGCGGTGCCGCACGGCGAGCGCCGCTCGCTGCTGTCGATCGAACGCGGCGCGAGCGCGCGCATCACCGACGCACGCGACGCGACGTTCGAGACCTTCGAGACGCTCGGCGACGTGTACGCGCTGTTCACCACACTCGCGCCGTCCGCGGACCTCGCGAAGTTCGAGTTCCTCGTGCGCTGGCCGGAGCTCTCGGACGACGAGAAACGCGCCGCGTACTCGGAGCACGCCTGCCACGAACTTCATCTGTTCCTCCACGAACACGACCCCGCGTTCTTCGACGCGGTCGTGAAGCCGTACCTCGCGCAGAAGCTGCACCCGACGTTCCTCGACGACTGGTTGCTGGAACGCGACGTGACGGCGTATCTCGAGCCGCGTGCGTTCGCGCGCCTCAACGTCGTCGAGCGCATCCTGCTCGGCCGCCGGCTCGAAGCGTCGCGCGCCGGTGTGACGCGCCTCGTCGAGGAGCTGCTCGCACTGATCCCGCCCGAGGTGCTCGACCTGGCGGAGTTCCGGTCGTTCAGTGTCGCGCTCGCCACGGGCGGGCTCGATGTCTCGCGACGCCTCGAGTCGTCACTCGCAGGTCTCGGTTACAGCGATGGCAACGGAACGCCCGGCGCCCCGCCCGCAGCGAAGAGCCGTGCGGCGGGCGACGACCCCGCTGCGGGTGCCCCGACGATCACGGGCGGCTCGTCCGACTTCTTCCTGGGTGAGTCGCCCGCCGAGAACATGGACGCGCGGCACGACGACAAACTCTCGGACGAGTTGAAGAGCTTGCGGCAGAGCGCCGACCTCGACCGCCGCCGCAACCAGTCCGCCGGCTTCTTCCGCGCCGTGGATCCGACGCGCGCGTTCGCCGAGAGCAACTACTGGAAACGACGCATCGCGGAGCACGACGGCGGCCTCGTGACGGTGGACCGCTTCTGGCGCGACTTCGCGCGCACGAGCGAAGGCGCGCCGTTCGTGAGCCCGCACTTCGCGGCCGCGGCCGACTCGCTGAACGAGATGCTCCTCGCGCTGGCATTGCTCGATCTGCCGTTCGAGAAGGGCGCGAACACGCGCACGGCGGAGGGTGACGCGCTCGCGATCGTCGCCGCCACGCCGTTCGTGATCGCGGTGCGCGACGTGGCCGCACTCGAACGCAACGACGACGCGCTGCCGGTGCTCGTCAGCCAGGACTTCTTCCGCTTGGCCGAACCGGTACGGCACGACGGTGTGCGTTTCGTCGACGCGTTCGTCGAGGACGAGTTCCTCGTGAACGAGCCGTACGGCTGCCGCGTCGTGGTCACGAACCCGACCTCGTCGCCGCGCGAACTCGAAGTGCTCCTGCAGGTGCCCGTGGGCGCGATCGGCGTGCGCGGCTCGCTGCAGACGCGCGGAGTGCCGCTCGCACTCACGCCGTACGGCACGACCACGGTCGAGTACGCGTTCTACTTCCCGGCGCCTGGTTCGTTCGCACACGCGCCGGTCGTCGTCGCGGAGGACGAACGCGCCGTCGCGATGGCGGAGGCGGACAGCTTCGAGGTGCGCCTCGAACCGTCGCGCGTCGACACGCAGTCGTGGGAGTACGTGAGCCAACGCGGCACGAACGACGAGGTCTTCGCCTTCCTCGCCGCCGCGAACGTGCAGAGCCTCGACCTCGAGCGCATCGCCTGGCGTTGCAGCGACGCAGCCTTCTTCACGCGTCTGTTGCCGATGCTGCGTGAGCGGCTCGTCTTCCAACCGACGTTGTGGTCCTACGGCTTCGTGCATCGCGACGAGCTCGCGGTGCGCGAGTACCTGCGGCACGCGGAGTGGTTCGTCGCGCAGGTCGGTGTGTGGCTCGAGTCGCCGCTGCTGTCGATCGATCCGATCGAACGGCGTGTGTACGAACACATCGAGTACACGCCGCTCGTCAACGCACGAGCGCACCAGTTGCCCGGCCGGCGCGAGATCCTGAATCGCGACGTGGCGGCGCAGTACTTGGCGCTGCTCGAGGTGTTGGCGCAGAAGCCGGCGCTCGACGATGCGGACCGGGCGCAGGTCACCTACCACCTCTTGTTGCAGGACCGCGTGGCCGATGCGCTCGAGACGTTCAGCCGCGTCGATCGCTCCCAGCTCGGCACGGACGTGCAACTCGACTACCTGGCGGCGTACCTCGACTTCTTCACGGACGACCGGCTCGTCGCGCGCGGGCTGGCGGCGCGCCACGTCGATCACCCGGTCGCTCGCTGGCGCGAGCTGTTCCGCGAGCTGACGGCGCAGCTCGACGAGGCCGAGGGCCGCACGCGACCGAACACGGAAGGTGTGCCGACGAACACGGACCTCGCGTCGAGCGCGCCGGCCCTCGAACTCGCGGTGACGGGCACGCAGTTCACGCTGACGCACGCGAACCTCACCACGGTCGAAGTCGGCTACTACCCGATGGACGTCGAGCTCCTGTTCTCGGCCGATCCGTTCCTCGGCAGCGACACGAGCACCGGCGCATGGGTCGAACCGCAACGGCGCGACTCGCTGGCCGTCCGTCCCGGTTCGCGCACGACGGGCTTCGAGTTGCCGGCCGAGTTCGCGCGCGCGAACCTGTTGGTCGAGGTGCGCGCGGCAGGCATCGTGCGGCGCGAGGCCGTGTTCGCGAGTGCGCTCGACGTGCAGTGGATCGAGAACTTCGGCGAGCTGCGTGTCGCGCACACGGAGACGGGGCGCGCTCTGGCCAAGGTCTACGTGAAGGTCTTCGCGCGCGATGCGGACGGCAGCGTGCGCTTCCACAAGGACGGCTACACCGACCTGCGCGGCCGCTTCGACTACGCGAGCCTGTCGGGCGAGGGTGCGACGAGTGCGGAGCGCTACGCCGTGCTCGTGCTCTCCGACGAGTTCGGTGCGAAGGTCAAGGACCTCGCGCCGCCGACGCGTTGACGGGTGAGGGCGGTACGGTGCCGGGCGCCCCC
>JBIKNC010000047.1:0-22268 GCA_044358925.1 Planctomycetota bacterium
ACGAAAGGGACGCGCTTCGCGCGTCCCTTTCGTGCTTTCGGGCGCCTGCGACCCACCGGTCGTGACGCCAAGGTGCCTGGCACCGTACGCGTCAACCGAACCCGTTCACAGGCCCGCGGCGTTCGTGGCGAGGAGTTCGCGCTCTTCGCGCTGTTCGGCGAGGCGCGCACGCTCGGCCTCGATCAGGTCGGGCTCCGCATTCGCGACGAAGCCCTCGTTCGCGAGCTTCTTCTCGAGCGCCAGGATCCCGCCGTCGAGCTTCTCGACGCGCCGCAGCAGCGTCTCGCGCAAAGCCGCCGTGTCGACCTCGCCGCCCAGCGGCACGAAGACCTGCAACGTGCCCGCGACCGCAGCGGCGGAACCCTTCGGCCGCGCGAGATCGCGGCCGATCTCGAGGCTCGACAGGTTGGCGAGCGCCGCGATGCGCGCGCGTGAGTGCTCGAGCACGGCCAACTCGTCGCCGCGCGCCGACGTCGCGATCGCGGGCAACGGCTTGCGATCGCCGATCGTCGTCATCGCGCGCACGTTGCGCACGGCGCGCACGACCGACTGCACGAGTTCCATCTCGCGCTCGGCCGCGGCGTCGCGCGCGAGGCCCGCGCCCTTCGGCCAGTCCGTGCGCACGAGCATCGCCGGTGCCCGCGTGCCGAGGGCTGCGTGCAACGCGTCCCACAACACCTCGGACTGGAACGGCGTGAACGGGTGCAGGAGCGCGAGGATGTCCGCGAGCACACGTGCCAACGTCCCTCGTGCCGCGCGCGCGCTGTCGTCGTCACCGGCGAGGCGCGACTTCACGAGCTCGACGTACCAGTCGCAGAAGTCGTTCCAGACGAAGCGGTACACACGCGTGGCCGCGTCGTTGAAGCGGTAGCCGTCGAGCTCCGCCGTCACACCTTCGATCGTCTCGGCGAGACGCGACAGGATCCAACGGTCCTCGAGTGTCTGCGCCTCCTTCGACGTGCCGCCGGTGCGCTGGCCGCCCATCTGCATGAGCACGAAACGCGCCGCGTTCCAGATCTTGTTCGTGAAGCGCCGCGCGTCCTCGAGCCGGTTCTCGGCGAAGCGCACGTCCTGGCCTTCGCGCGTCAGCATCATCAGCGCGAAGCGCATCGCGTCCGCGCCGTACTTCTCGATCATGTCGATCGGGTCGACGCCGTTGCCTGCGCTCTTGCTCATGCGCTTGCCCTTCGCGTCGAGCACCGTCGCGTGCACGTTGCAGACGCTGAACGCACAGCGCTTCTCGACCGGGAGTTCGTCCATGAACTCGTAGCCGGCCATGATCATGCGCGCGACCCACAGGTAGATGATCTCGCGCGCCGTCGACAGGAAGTGCGTCGGGTAGAAGCGCGCGAGGTCCTTCGTCGAGTCCGGCCAACCGAGCGTCGCGAACGGCCACAACCAACTCGACGCCCACGTGTCGAGCACGTCCGAGTCCTGGCGCACGATCGGCTTGCCGGTCACCGGATGCTTCGATCCGAGCGCCAGATCCTCGCGCGAGCCGCACGGCACACCGTCCGCGTCGTACCAGATCGGGATCTGGTGCCCCCACCACAGTTGGCGGCTGATGCACCAGTCCTGCACGTTCACGAGCCAGTCGAGATAGACCTTCTTCCAGCGCTCCGGCCGGAACACGAGGCTGCCGTCCTCCACCGCGCGGATCGCGGGTGCGGCGAGCTCCTTCATGCGCACGAACCACTGCTCGCTGACGAGCGGTTCGACCACGCTCTTGCTGCGGTCCGACAGCGGCACCGAGTGTTTGATGTCCTCGATCTTCTCGAGCAGCCCGAGTTCCTCGAGGCCCTTCACCACTTCGTCGCGCGCCTTCTCGCGCGACAGGCCGACGAAGCGCCCGCCCTCCGCGTTGATCGTGCCGTTCTTGTTCAGCACGTTCACGACCGGCAGGTTGTGCCGCACGCCGCGTTCGTAGTCGGCCGGGTCGTGACCCGGCGTGACCTTGACCGCACCGGAGCCGTACGCCGGATCGACCGACTCGTCCGCGACGATCGGGATGCGCCGACCGATGAACGGCAGCACGCAGTGTTTGCCGATCAACGCGCGGTAGCGCTCGTCGCTCGGGTGCACGGCCACGCCCGTGTCGCCGAGCATCGTCTCGGGCCGCGTCGTCGCGACCACGACGAACTGCCCCGGCGCCCCTTCGATCGGATAACGCAGGTGCCACAACTTGCCCTTGCGCTCGACCGTCTCGATCTCGTCGTCCGAGATGGCCGTCTCGAGCACGCAGTCCCAGTTCACGAGCCGCGCGCCGCGGTAGACGTGGCCCTTCTCCCAGAGCCGGAGGAACGACTCGCGCACCGCGCGCGACATGTCCGGGTCCATCGTGAAACGCGTGCGCGTCCAGTCGCACGACGCACCGAGGCGCCGGTACTGCTCGAGGATCGCGTTGCCGTGGTGCTCCTTCCACTCCCAGACCTTGGCGAGGAACGCGTCGCGCCCGAGGTCAGCACGCGTCTTGCCTTCTTCGGCGTAGAGCTTCTTCTCGACGACGGCCTGCGTCGCGATGCCCGCGTGGTCGGTGCCGGGCACCCACAGCGCGTCGTAGCCCTGCATGCGCCGGAAGCGGATCACGATGTCCTGGATCGTGCCGTTCAGCGCGTGGCCCATGTGGAGCACGCCCGTCACGTTCGGCGGCGGGATCATGATCACGAAGGGCTCGGCGCCGGGCGGCGCCTCCTGCGCGGGCGTGAACGCGCCCGACTCCATCCAACGCGCGTGGATCGCGCCTTCGTGTTCCTTGGGTTCGTAACGACTCGAGAGTTCCATCGGGCGATCCTGCGCGGGGTTGAAGGCGAGCCACGATGGCGCCGCGTTCCGCGAGGGTCAAGGACGCCCAGGGCTCGCGACGTTCCAGCGCTCGCCCAAGAGGAGGCGCGCGCGATCGCCGGCGAGCGAGACGTCGGCCGGGCGCGAGTGCTCACAGCCCAGGGCGCGGCGCGGCGCGCTGCGCACGCGTGCAGCCGAGAGGCCGGCGTTCGCGAGGACGCGCAACCCGAACGCGGCGCGAGTGAGGCGCTCCGGGCCGGGCAGGTGGACGATGCCGCTCGACGTGAGGTCCGCGAGCGCGAGCAGCGCGCGCGCCGCGCTGTCGACACACAGCGGCATGCGCCACTCGTCGTCGAACAGGACGATCTCACGGCCGGCGCGCACGTCGAACAGGAGCGCGTCGCTCGCGCCGGCGCCGCGCCCGCGAGAGTCGCCGAACAACAGGGGCAGCCGCGCGACGAGAGCGCGCTCGTCGCAGGCGAGGACCGCACGCTCCCCCGCCGCTTTGGTCGCGCCGTACACGTCGAGCGGCGCGGGCGCGTCGTCCTCGCGGAAACCGCCGGGTGGCGGAGGCGCGGCGCCGAACACGAGGTCGGTCGAGACGTGCACGAGGCGCGCGCCGCTGCGGGCACAGGCCGCGGCCACCTCACCCGGCAGGTCGGTGTTGAGGCGCGCGGCCAGCTGCGGTTCGCGTGCGCAGTCGCCGCCGCGCGCGAGCGCCGCGACCAGGAACACGACGCGTGGCGCACGCGCTTCGACGAGTGCTCCCACGTGCCCGGGCAGCTCGCCATCGACCGCGATCGGCTCGAACTGCCCGCCGGAGCCGCCGCCCGCGTCGTGCTGCGGCGTTCGCGAAGCGAGGAGCACGTGCCGCTCGCGCCCGACACGCGCGAGTTCGTGCACGAGCGCGCGGCCGAGGAAACCGGTCGATCCGAGGACGAGGAGACTCTTCACGAACGGCTCCGAGCGCGCGAACCTAACATCCTGCGCTCGATGTCCGAATCCAGCGCGACGAAGGCGACCAAGGCGGCTTTCGAGCGCGCACTCGTCGTCGCCAATCCGATCGCCGGCCGCGGCCGCGCGGAGGGCGCGGCGCGCGCGTTGTGCGCGGAACTCGAGGCGCGCGGCATCGCGCCGGAGCTGTTCCTCACTCACGGTCGCGGCGATGCTCGCGAACACGTGCGTGCCCAAGGTCGGCGCTTCGACGTCGTCGTCTCGGTCGGCGGCGACGGCACACTCGGCGAAGTGTTGGCCGGCGTCGGTGAACAGAAGCTGCCCGTCGCTCAACTGCCGTTCGGGACGGCGAACGTGCTGGCCAAGGACGCGCGACTGCCGCGCACGCCGCGCACCACGGCGGCCTTGATCGCGAGCGGGCGCACGACACCTCTCGACACGGCGCTCGTGAACGGGCGCCTCTCGTTCCTGTGTGTCGGGATCGGCTTCGACGGCGCGTGTGTCGCGGAGGTCGAGCGCCGCCGCCGCGGCCCGATCAGCAAACTCGACTACGTGCGCGCGGGGCTCAGTGTCGTGCGCAACCACCGCCCGGCGCGCGTGCACCTCTCGATCGACGGCCGCGCGATCGAGCGCGAGTTCGGCTTCGTGCTGATCTCGAACGTGCGCGAGTACGGCGCCGTCTTCCGCCTCGCGCGCGATTCGCGACGCGACGACGGGCAGGTCGAGGTCTACGGCCTCGAGCGGGCGAGCCGGCTCGACCTGTTGCGCTTCGGCGCGCGTGCGATGTTCGCGAGCCAACCGGGCGGCGACGTGTTCTTCGCGCAGGGAAAGACGGTGCGCGTCGAGGCCGAACCGGACGACGCGTGGCAGCTCGACGGCGACTTCGGCGGTCATGGCTCGTTCACCTACGACCTCTCCGGTCCGGTGCAGCGCCTGATGGCGCCGTGAGCGCGCCCCCGGCGGCCGTGGAGGGTGAGTCCGACACCGGGCTTGCGAGCCGAGCGGCGCGCGGCCACGCTGCTCGCGCATGAACGCACTGCGCCAGGCCCGAACGTTCACCGTCGGCGGCCGCCAACTCGGCGGCGCGCGCCCCTTCGTCTTCGCGGGCCCGTGTGTGCTCGAGAACCCGGCGCTCACACGTTCGATCGCGGAGCGCCTGCTCGAGATCACCGGCGAGCGCGGCGTCGACCTCGTCTTCAAGGCCAGCTTCGACAAAGCCAATCGCACGAAGGCCGACAGCGCGCGCGGGCCCGGCATCGAAGGCGGGCTCGAACAGCTCGCGCGCGTGCGCGAGGACCTCGGTGTGCCGACGCTGACCGACGTGCACCTGCCCGAGCAGTGCGCACTCGCGGCTCCGGCCGTCGACGTCCTGCAGATCCCGGCCTTCCTGTGCCGTCAAACGGACCTCTTGGTCGCCGCTGGTGAGAGCGGTCGCGCGGTCAACGTGAAGAAGGGCCAGTTCCTCGCGCCGTGGGACATGGCGCACGCCGTCGGCAAGGTGCGCGCGGGCGGCGGAGATTCGGTGAGCGTCTGCGAACGCGGCACGACGTTCGGCTACGGCCGTCTCGTCGTCGACATGAGCGGCTTCGTCGACCTGGCCGCGCTCGGCGTCCCCGTCGTGTTCGACGCGACGCACTCCGTGCAACGCCCCGGCGGCGCCGACGGCACGACCGGCGGCAATCGCGACCTCGCGCCGCTGCTCGCGCGCGCCGCCGCGGCGACGGGCGAGGTCGACGGCTTCTTCTTCGAGGTGCATCCGCACCCGGAGAGTTCGCCGTCGGACGGCGCGAACATGCTGCGGCTCGAAGAGTTCCCCGCCATCCTCGACGGCGTGCTCGCTGTCTGGCGTGCGGCGCGCGGCGGTTGAGGTCGAAGGCGTCTTCAACGCTGCAGCAACTCACATCTCGTCGTTGCCTGCCTTCCTGTCTTCCTTTGCGCTGACTTTGCGTCCTTTGCGTCCTTTGCGGTGACGTGCAACAGGTCCGGGAGCACGGGTCTGTTGCACGTCACCGCAAAGGACGCAAAGGACGCAAAGTCAAAGCAAAGGAAGACAGGAAGGCAGGCAACGACGAGATGCGACGCGAACTGCAGCGCCACGGATGATCGGTTCCTGAAAGAGAGCGAGCCGCACCCGACTGCGTCGGATGCGGCTCGCTCAGTGTCGAACTCTCTTCGACCTTCAGGCGCTCTTGCCCATGACGGCGAGCTTCGCAGCCTGCGTCTCGGGCTGGAGCTGCTGGTAGTCCTCGGACACGTCTTCCGCCGCGCGCTGGCGCTGGCCGGTGGCACGCACGAAGACGTCGAACATCTTCTGCTCGACCGGGAACTTGTAGTTGCCCGTGCGCAGGCGCCAACCGGCGATGCGCGACATCGTGCGGCGCACCCAGTCCCAGCCTTCCGTGACGTGCATGTCGTAGAACGCCGCCGTGTTGTTGTAGCGGCGCCACGTCTCTCGGATCGCTTCGGGCAACGGCGTGTTCTGCGCGTTGTACTTGTACTCGAAGCAGTTGCCCCACTCGTGGAAGTCCTTCGGCGGCACGTAGCCGAGCTTCACCGCCGTGTCGAAGTCCGCGGTGCCCGGGATCGGTCGGAACGGATAGACCTCCGAGCCGGCGATCGGATAGCGGTGTTTGATCGCCGCGGCCCAGCGCAGCGTCTCCGCCATCGTCTCTTCCGTCTCACCGGGGTAGCCGATGATCCAGAAGGTGCCCGGCACGATGCCGCGGTCGGCGAGTTTGCCGATTGCCGTCGGGATGTTGCCGAGTTTGATCTTCTTGCCGATCTCCATCTGCATCTGCTGGTCGCCGGTCTCGGCACCCAGCCACAGCAGGTGGCACTTCGAATCGCGCAGCAGGTCGAGCGACTGCTCGCTGTAGCGCATGATCGTTTCGATCTCGACCGTGCCGTTCCAGTGGATCGGCACCTTCAGATCGATCAGCGCCTCGCAGAACTCCTTCGTGCGCTTCTCGGCGACGCCGAAGTTCGCGTCTTGGAAGCGCAGCACGTCGAACTTGAAGCGCTGCTGCAGCTCGGCGACCTGCTCGGCGAGTTCGCGTCCGCCGATGGCCTTCCAGCGGCGACCGGTGACGCGCGGCGAGCAGCAGAACGTGCACGGCTCCGGGCATCCGAAGCTCGAGAAGAAGCTGAAGCCGCGCGGCGGGTTGCTCGGCGTCCAGTGGCCGGGCAGCGGGAAGCGGTGCCGCACCTTCATCTTGGTGGGCGTGGTCTGCAGCGTCGCGTAGCGCTCGTACTCGAGCAGGTGCCACGGTACCGGCTCGAACTTCTCGAAGCCGACGACTTCGCGGTGCGCCGTGTAGTGCACCTTGCCGTCGCGTTTGATCGCGAGGCCGGGCACGTTCTCGAGCGATTCGCCCGCGTCGATGGCCTTGACCACGTCGCGGAACGTCAACTCGCCCTGGCCGAGGCCGACGACGTCGGCGATGCCGCTCTCGAGGTACATCTCGGGCGTGACGCTCGGGAACCAGCCGCCCCACACGATCGGGAGCTTCGGGAAGCGCTCGCGCACCGCCTTCGCGACGACGTAGCCGTCGTAGACCTGGTAGCCGAGGATGCACGAGCTCGCGAAGAGCAGCGCACCATCGCAGGCCTCGAGGACCTTCGCGATGTAGTTCGGCTCGATCATCGCGTCGATCATCACGACCTCGTAGCCGTCGGCCACGGGCCCTGACGCGATCTGAAGCAGCTCGAGCGGCAGGAGGTCGGCGCTGAACACCTCACCGCGACTCGGGTCGGCGCGGTGCGGGAGGAAGAGCACGACGCGTTTGCGTGTCGGCGTCGTCGAGACCATGGGCAGCTCCGGTGGGTCCTGGTCGGCGTTGAGTGCGGAGGGCGACACCGACTGCGCCCGAGGTGGGCGCTGACACGCTGCACGAAGGTCGCGAGTGCGCTCGCGAACGGCCGGTGGTGAATCGGCCACACTCCGTGCGGGGCGTGCTGTGGTGTGCGGTGGTGCGGTCCGCCCGTGTGAGCGGAAGGGCGCGCGGCCGCCCGAAGACTGGCTCTTCGGGCACGCCGCGCGTGGAATGAAGGGTAGCACGCTGTTTCCGCACCCGCCACGCGGGCGGCCGACGCGACATCCGCGCATCAGGCCGGGGGAGTGAAGCCCCCAACGAGGTCGGCGAGGACGCGTTCGAACAGGGTGATCGCGTGGGTACGGGAGCGGGGCAACCCGCCCGCCCCCGCGACCGCGGCCGCGACGTCGATCGAACGCACCCCGGCCAGCGGGGCGCCGTCGAGCCGCTCGCACATCAACGACGCGACCGCCACGACGCCCCAGCAGCCGCGCGCCCGGAACTCGAGCCTCAGAAGCTCGCCTTCGCAGCGCCCGTGCAGTTCGAGTTCGTCGCCGCACGCCGCGTTCGTGGCCCGCACGACGCGGGTCCCCTCCACGAGCGGTCCCTGCGCCGCGATCCGGCGCGGATCGCGCACGTGCTGGCGCAACCCCTCAGAAACTCCTTCCGGAAGGTCACCCGTCATGGCGTGTTCGTGGGCCCGCTCGCTGCAAATCGCTCACACGCAATCGCGCGCCGCGCGAGCACTTGGGCGCCGCGCTGCACGCGCTTCGAAGCTGCAATTCGCCTCGAAGCGCCACACGAGTATGTTTCGCCGCCTCGAAGATGGCACCGAGAAGGGCATACCTGTCGTGAGGCAGGGACGCAAAGCCACGGGCCCCGAGCGATCGGGGAAGCCGAGCTACCGAAGGCCGTCTGGACCTTCCTGCACGTCATCCGAGGGGCGAGGGGTTTCGGCCCCTCCTGGTTTCGAGATCCTCCATTCGGAAGATGTGCCTCCTCGACCGCGGGTGGGAGTCCGCGGTCGGGGAGCACTTCCGAGGGGGCTCGCTCGCGACCGCTCGCACCCTCGCCATGTCCTCGACACACGCACACTCCGTCGCTCCGGCGATGCGCGCTCGCAGCGCTTCGTGCACACGCGGTGGAGTCGGCAAGGGACTGGGAGTCAGGCTCGCGCGACTGCAGGCAAGTCCATGTGCAGCGCGCAACTTCCCGCGACGGGAAGTCGAATGCGACGGTCGGTGTGGGGACGCCGCACCGTCGCTGACGAAGAAGGAGGAACGGTTCGCGAGGCGGACGGGGACCCGCCGGACGAATCGCATGCCCGCTCGAGCTCATGACGGGGACGGAGCTCACCGCGATGGGGAGTGTTGCGGCTCTGCTGCAGCACCGCGGTGTTGATCGCCACACCAGGCGACCGATCGGGTCCGTGGGGGCATGGGAGCGCATCCCATGCCCCCACACTTTTTCCCGCAGGCCTCGCGCGCCGAATCACATGCGCAGACCGAGGCGGTCGCGCAGACGCTCGATGAGGCGCGTGTGGATCTTGCACACGCGCGACTCCGACAGGCCCGTGAGTTCGCCGATCACGCGCATCGGGAGGTCTTCCCAGTACTTGAGGTGCACGATGCGGTACTCCTGCACCGTGAGTCGCTGCGTGACGAGTCCGATCAGCTCGTCCCGCGTCAGTCGCTCCTCGGGTGTGTCGCCGCGCGTGTCGGGCACGACGTCGAGACCGGCGGCGTTGTCGTCGGAGCCTTCGGCGGCGCGCGCGGAAGCCGGCGTCCCGGGCAGGCCGACCGCGTAGGTCGAGACGTACTCGTCGAGTGTCAGGCCGAGCTGCTCGGCGGTCTCGTGGTCCTGCGGTTCGCGACCCAGCAGCGCGCGCAGCCGCTCGACGGCGCGCTTGTGCTGTTCGAAGCGTTGGCGCCACGGGCGCGGCATCCAGTCCTGGCTGCGCAGCTCGTCGAGGAGTGCGCCGCGGATGCGTCGATCCGCATAGGCCTCGAAGCGCACGCAGCGATCGGCGTCGAAGCTCGTGATCGCGGCGATCAGTCCGACGTTGCCCGCGGTCGCGAGATCACCGCGATCGACGGAGCGCGGCAGGCGCGCTGCGAAGCGGCCGACGATCTCGCGCACCAACTCCTGGTAGGCCTCGACGAGGTGGTTGCGGTCGCGATCGCGGCCGTCCTTCCAGAACGCACGCCAGGTCGGGTAGAGCGCCTCACCGACCACGGCCTTGCGCGCCGCGGCTCGCGCGCGCGGGCCCAGCACGACGATCGGAGCCGCCTCGGGCTCGACGATCCGTTCGGTGCAGTCGGCGGTGCTCAGCGGGACGCGCGCTGCGACGTCGACGAGCGCCAGCGCCGTGGCGCGAGCGGCAAGCGGCGTGCGCCGGCCGCGCAACCGCGCGCGCGGCGCCGCAGGAACGAGCACGAAGCCACGCAAGGCAGCGGCGCGCGTACACACGGCGATCTCGGGCGCGGTGTTCGTCTTCGGTGCCGTGTCGAACGGTTCGGTCATGCAGCACGCTCGCGGAACGCGACCGCGGAGGACACACACACGCTCACCGGCGTCCGATCGTGTCGCGGACGGTGCCCCCCACCGTCCGTCGGCGCCGCGCGCTGACGACGCATCGGCTGCGGCTCGTTCGAGCACCGCAGCACGTCGTCGTCGGATCTGTCACCGATCTTTGGTCGCACGGCTCTTCGACTCCACTCGCGCATCACGGTGCCTGCCCACCGCACGACCGAGCAAGCAATTTCACCGTGTGGAACGGTGACGCTGCGCCCCCCGACCGCGCGACGACGTGTGTCGCTCGACGACGAACGCGTCGCGCGTGCGACGTGCGAGCGCACGGACACACGTCGCCACGCACCTCCGTCGCCGCGACGTCACACACGTACTGCGCGTCGTCGCTGCACGCACACACGACGACCGCGGCGGTCGCGCTCCGCGCGAGTTCGCGCAGCGTTCGGCGAATGGACGACGACGTCGTTTCAGTCCTCGTCGTGCGGCGCGTCGTCGGACTCGAAGCCGAGTGCAGCGAGCACGTCGCGCTCGGCAACACGCATCGCACGTCGCGCGTCGTCGTCGCGATCGTCGTGTCCGCACAGGTGCAGGACACCGTGGACGACGTAGAGACCGATTTCCCGCGCGAGGGAAACGCCGCGACGCGCGGCGACCTCCTGTGCACGCGTCAGGCTCACGAACACCTCACCGACCGGCGCATCACCCGTCGGATCGGGATCGTCACCCGACAAGTCGACGGTCACGACATCGGTCGGCGTCGGATCGTCGAAGAGTTGTTCGTGCAGTCGTGTGACGAGCGCTTCGTCGGCGAGGACGACGTCGACGTTCCAGTGCTCGCGCCGTGTGTGTGCGAGCGCAGCGCGTGCACAACGCGCGATCGACTCCGCGTCGACACCGTGCGGCGGATCCACTTCGAAGTGGACCCGCACACTCACGAGCCGCGCTCCTCGTCGTGGCGCGGCGTCGGTGCGTCGCTGCGCGGCGGCGGCGCGTCGTACGCGTGCACGATCCTCTCGACGAGCGGGTGGCGCACGATGTCGCGCGGTCCGAACTCGACGACCGCGATGTCGGCGAAGCCGCGCAAGCGGCGCACCGCGTCCATCAAGCCGCTGCGTTGACGCGGGTCGAGGTCCGACTGCGTCGGGTCGCCCGTCACCACCATGCGCGAGCCCTCACCGAGGCGCGTGAGGAACATCTTCATCTGCTCGGGCGTGGTGTTCTGCGCTTCGTCGAGGATCACGAACGCGTGGCTCAACGTGCGGCCGCGCATGTACGCGAGCGGCGCGATCTCGATCACACCGGCCTCTTCGAGACGATGCACTTCTTCGAACGAGACGAGTTCGAAGAACGCGTCGTACACCGGACGCACGTACGGATTGAGCTTGGCTTGCAGGTCGCCCGGCAGGAAGCCGAGGCGCTCGCCCGCTTCGACGACCGGTCGCGTGACGACCAGTCGACGCACGCTGCCCGAGCGCAATGCGCGTATGCCGGCGGCGGCCGCGAGGTACGTCTTGCCCGAACCGGCGGAACCGATGCCGAACGTCAGCGAGTTGCGTTCGACGGCTTCCAGATAGATGCGCTGGTTCTGCGTGCGCGCTTCGATCGCGCGCACACGCAGCGCACCCAGGTTCAAGCGTTCGGCGCTCGCGCGATCGCCTCCTCCGCCGCCGAACGAACGGCGGTACGAATCGCCGCCGCGGCGGTCGTCGTACGAACGACGCTCGTCGTGCGAACCACTGTTCGAACTGCGCGACGAGTAGGCCCTCGCGGGCGCCGTCGGGCGCGGCTCGGGAGCGCCTTCGCCGAGCAGGATCTCCTCGATCGCTCGCGCGTCGAGTGTGCGCCCCTTGCGGTGTTTGCCGAGGAGGTGCTCGATGCGCGAGGCCGCTTCGGTGACCTGCATCTGCTCGCCTTCGAGCCGCAGGTTGCCGGAGCGCGCGTAGAGCTCGAGCGCGAAGTTCTGGCGCAGCAGCTTCGCGTTGCGGTCGTAGGGTCCGAGAACGAGGATGGCCTCGTCGTTGGAACGGAGCGGAATCGTGATCGAGTGCACGGGCTCCGGCGACGGTGCCGGCGGGTTCATGAGAGGAGGAGCGGCCACGTCGCGAGTGCGACGGGCACGGAGACGAGCAGACTGTCGACCACGTCGAGCAGACCGCCCGACGGACCGAGTGTGCGGCCGGAGTCCTTCACGCCGGCGCGGCGTTTGACCCAGCTCTCGAGCAGGTCGCCCGCCTGGGCCGCGACGTTGGTCACCGCGCCGACGGCGGCAGTGGCCAACCACGTCGTGCCGAGCGGAAACGCGCCTGCGGCGAGACACAAGGGGCCGACCGCGGTCGCCGCGAGGAACGACGCGAGGCAGCCCTCGGTCGTCTTGCCCGGGCTCAAGCGCTTGAACGGATGGTGGCGGCCGATGGCGCTCCCGACGTAGTAGCCGGCGATGTCGCCGATCTTCGACAGGACCATCAGGGCGGCGAGACCCCCGCTCCCGAAACGCGTCCAGATCTCGGCCAGGAGCAGCAGCGGTACGAGCGCCCAGGTCGCCGCGGCGCCCGCGCGCAACACTCCCGGGCGGCGCACGCCGACGAGAGCGGCCGCGGCGAAGGCCGCCGCATGCACGACGAGCCAGTGCGGCAGTTCGCGCGCCGCGCTGAAGTCGCGCCCGAACTCGAAGACGGCGAGCGCGGCCGCGAGCCCGACGAGACCGCTCGCGAGGAATCCGCGCCGCGCGAGACCTCCCATCGCGGCGAGTTCGAACGCGATCAGGAGCGACAGCAGCGTTCCGATCGCGAGTGCCGGCCAACGGGAGTCGAGCACGGCCGTGATCCAGAGCGCGAGCGCCAGTCCGCCCGCCAGTCCGCCGCCGACCAACGTGCGTCGCACGAGCGCCGCTCGCCGTGTCGACGCCGTGCGCACGGGCGCGTCCGTCGCCGGGCTGTCCGACGAAGCCGTCACGGCGCCGGCGTCGTGCCGCTCCGCTCCGCCTTGGGCGCCGGCGCGAGTCCGCCGAACTTGCGCACGCGCCCCGAGTACGACCGCAACGCACGCAGGAGTTCGTCGCGCGTGAACTCGGGCCAGCACACGTTCGCGACGTGGATCTCCGAGTACGACGACTGCCACAGAAGGAAATTCGAGAGCCGCAGCTCACCCGCCGTGCGGATGACGAGATCCGGGTCGGGCGTGTGCGGGTCGTACAGATGCGCGCGCAGCGTCTCCTCGTCGATGCCCTCGGGGTCCAGTCGCCCGGCCTGCACCTCGTTCACGACCGAACGCACCGCGTCCGCGATCTCCGAACGCCCGCCGTACGACAACGCGAGGCGCAGCAACATGCCGTCGTTCTTCGCGGTCAGTGCTTCGGTCTCGCGCAGACGCGCGAGCGGCCCCGGCGGCAGATCGGACAGGCGTCCCAGTCCGCGCAGGCGGATGCCGTTCTCCATGAGCGTCGGTCGCTCGTCCACGAGGTAGCGCTCCAGCAGTCGCATCAAGTACGCGACCTCGCGCTCCGGCCGGCGCCAGTTCTCGACCGAGAACGCGTACAGCGTCAGGCTGCCCATGCCCATCTCGGCGCACGCGGTCGTGATGTCGCGCACGGCGCGCGCGCCGCGGCGATGGCCGAACACACGGCGCAGGCCCTTCAATTCGGCCCAGCGCCCGTTGCCGTCCATGATGATCGCGACGTGCTCGGGAAACGGACCTTGAAGGTCGGGTCGTTTCGCGGTGCGTCGGGGCATGTCGGAAAGGCGGCTCGAGTCGGAGCGCACGTGGAGGGATTCAGAGCCCTCGCGGGATCACCTGCTCACGATCGGGTCCGACGGAGACCATGAGGATCGGTATGCCGATCTGGTGCTCGACGAAGCGCACGTAGTCCTGCGCCGCGCGAGGCAGGTCGTCGAAACGCCGAACGGAGGAGATGTCCTCGCTCCAGCCCGGCCGCCGATCGTACTCCACCTCGAGACCGTCGAGCGTCGCGGCCTCGGCCGGGTAGTCCGTGATGCGCGCGCCGCGGAAGCGGTAGGCGACGGCGACGGGGATCGTCGCGAAACCCGACAGGCCGTCGAGCTTCGTCAGTACGAGTCCCGCCGCACCGTTCAGGTCGAGCGCGTAGCGCAGCGCGACCGTGTCCATCCAACCGCAGCGCCGCGGCCGCCCCGTCGTGGCTCCGAACTCGCGGCCGACGGTGCGCAGGCGCTCACCGTCCGGACCGTGGTCCTCGGACGGGAACGGCCCTTCGCCGACGCGCGTGCAGTAGGCCTTCGCGATGCCGACCGCGCGGTCGATCGCACGCGGCGGCACGCCGGTGCCGGAGGCGATGCCGCCGACGCCCGTGTTCGACGACGTCACGTACGGGTACGTGCCATGGTCGATGTCGAGCATCGCACCCTGCGCGGCCTCGAACAGGATCGACTTGCCGGCCGCGTAACCGCGCCGCAGTTCGGCTCCCGTGTCGCCGACGAACGGCGCGAGGAAACGACCGAGTTCGAGATTGCGAGCGAGTTGTGAACCTTCGTCGAAGGCCTCTTCACCGCCGAGCGTGTGGCGGATCGCGTTCTTCTCGCGCAGCGCGGCGGCGAGACGCGGTGCGAGCACGTCTTCGTCGAGCAGGTCCGCGACGCGCAGTCCGCTGCGCGCGGCCTTGTCCGCATACGCGGGCCCGATGCCGCGTCCCGTCGTTCCGATCTTGTCCGCGCCGCGCAGCTTCTCCGCGAGCACGTCGAAGCCGCGGTGGTGGTCGAAGATGACGTGCGCGCGCGCACTGATGCGCAAGTTGGTCGGATCGACCTTCACGCCGCGGGCACGCAGTCCCTCGACCTCCTCGACCAGCTTGATCGGGTCGATCGCGACGCCGTTGCCGATCACGTTGATGCGGCCGGGGTGCAGGATGCCCGACGGGATCAGGTGCAGGACGTACTTCACGCCGCCGACGATCACCGTGTGGCCCGCGTTCGAACCGCCTTGGTAGCGCACGACGTAGTCGACGCCGCCGGCCAGGTGATCGATGACCTTGCCCTTGCCTTCATCGCCCCACTGGGCGCCGAACAGACACAACGAGGGCATGGCGAAGCGTGTGGAGCGAGGGTCTCGTCGTCGGGCGGAAGTGCGCGATTGTCGAGATCGCGGGCGGGCCCCTCAAGCCGAAAACGCGGCCGCGTGCGGAAGCGAGCGAGCCTTCAACGGGCGCCGAATCCGCCGCCGCCGGGTGTCACGAGCCGCACGCGCGCACCGCGCGGCAACAGGACGCTGTCCTGCGGCTCGAGAGCGGTCGCCCGCGCCGTTCGCGCCGTCTTCACGGTCACCGACACGCGGGCGCCGTCGCCGCCGCCGCGCGCTCCGGCCGCGCGCGTCGAGCGGCGACCGGACAACCAACTGACGCGCACCGGCTCGCCGAACTCGATGGTTTTGCGTAGGCCGTCACCACCACGCGCGTGCCCCGAGCCGCCGCTGCCGCGCGCGAGCGTGAGCTCGTGCACACGCACCGGCGAGCCGCGCTCCAGCGCCTCGATCGGCGTGTTGCGCGTGTTGGTCATGTGGCAGTGCATGCCGCTCTCCCCCGCTCCCGACGGGCCGCCGCCGGCGCCGCCGCCGTGAGTCTCGTAGTGCGTGAAGGCCTCGCGCGCGTCGGCGGTCGAGCCCCACGAGAGGTTGCTCATGGAACCGTTGCTGGCCGCGGGCAGTCCGCGCGGCGTGCGCGGCGCAAGTGCGGCGAGCACGACGTCGACCAGGCGCTGGCTCGTCTCGACGTTGCCCGCGGCGACCGCCGCCGGTGCGCGCGCGTCGACGATCGAACCCGGTCGTGTCACGAGTTCGAGCGGCGCGAGCACACCGTGGTTCGTCGGTGTGCCCTGCGGCAACAACAACCGCAGCACGTAGAAGACGACGGCCTCGGCCACGGCGCGCGGCGCGTTGAGCGGCGCGGGCACCTGGTCGGAACTCCGTGTGAGATCGACGACGAGGCGTTCGCCGCGTCCGTCGTGGACGACATCGACACGTGCCGCGATCGTCGCGCGCGCGCCGTGCGCCAACTCGAGCTCGTCGCGCGCGCTGCTGCTGCCGGGCTTCAACTCGCGCACGGCGGCGCGCGCCAAGCGCTCGGTCCACTCGATCTGATCGGATGCTCGCGCGAGCAGAGTCTCGAAGCCGTACTCGCGTGCCATCTCGCACAGGCGCGTCGTCCCGCATCCCAGCGCGGACAGTTGAGCGAAGAGATCGCCGCGCCGTTCGTTGGGCACGCGCACGTTGGCGAGGAACAGGTCGACGACGCCGCGCTCGAGTTCGCCGCCCTTCACGAGCCGCACCGGCGGAATGCGCACGCCCTCCGACCAACCGTCGCGCGCGGGCCCCATCGAACCGGGGAACGGGCCGCCGACGTCGGCGTGGTGCGCGCGATCGACGAGGAAGAACTCGGGCTCGGCGCGCTCCGACAGGTGGACGGGCGCGACACACGTCAAATCGGGCAGGTGCGAGCCGCCCGCGAACGGATCGTTGAGCAGCCACACGTCACCGCGCTCGAAACGTGCGCCGCGTTCGCGCACCGCGGCGACCACGGCGGCGACGCTCGCACGCGCGGCGCCCAGGTGCACGGGCAGGTGCGCCGCTTGTGCGACGAGCTGCGCTCGCGCATCGAACAGCGCACACGAGAAGTCGCGCCGCTCGACGATGTTCGCGGAGAAGGCCGAGCGTTGCAGCACCGCGCCCATCTCCTCGCACAGCGCGGCGAACAGATGTCCGAAGACCTCGACTTCGAGCGGGTCGAAGCCGCGCGAACGAGCGCGCCGCGCTCCACGGGCTGCGCGGCGCGCGGCGGCGGGCTCGGCCTTCTTCGTCAACGATCTTCCTCGGGGAAGTCGAGCACCTCGTACGGCGTGTAGTCGAGCACCTCCCAACGCACGATCGGCACGAGCTGTGCATCCTCGCCGTCGCCCGTGCGCCACACCGTGCACGCAACGGTGCGCCGCAGGTTGCCCAGCGACTGCTCGATCTCCTCCTGCTCCGCGCGCGACGTCGCGACCGCCGTGTCGCCGGCCGTCGAACGCCGCGCCGTCACGTAGATCGTGAACACCTGGCTGCGCACGTCGACGTGCTGTTTGAGGTCGTTGCGGATGATGGGTTCGATCACGTCCCAGTACTCGAGCGAGTTGAGGCGATTGGGCGTGTCGAAGATCTTGTTGTTCGCGATCGGCTCACCGAACTCGTCGAGCATGGGCTCGGTCTCTTCGGCGTTCGGATCCTCCTCTTCCTCTTCGTTGCGCCACGTCAGCACCTCGTCCCAGAACTGCGGGGGCACGTCGCGGTCGTCGAAGAGGCTCTTGAGCACCGCACCGGGCGCCGTGTTGAGGTTGACGGCCCCGGGCAGGATGCCGCCGGGCGCGCCACCAGCGCCGCCGACGCCCTGGCCGCTCGAGTCCTTCGCTTGGTCCTGTTGGAGCGAAGCGCCCGATTGTCCCTGCGACACACCGCCGGCGCCCGAGAGGTCGAAACCGCCCGCGGAGTTGCCTCCGCCGCCTTCGCGATCACCACCGCCGGCTCCGCCGCCTGCGCGATCCTGCCCCGTGTCCTCGTTCGTCGAGTTGTCGCCGCCGGCCGCCGCTTCGCGCGCCGTCATCAGGTCCTCGCGCGTCTGCATCGACGAGTGCACCGTGAGGAACGACGTGAGCGAGTGCACGATCACGTCCTCGTCGTCGCGGTAGTCGCGGAACAGCTCGGGCGCGAACTCGTCGAGGACGAGCAGCTCGCGCAGCGACAGCGGCAGGTGCACGTCCGTCTTCTCTTCGTCGTACGTCACGAGGTCGGGGCGCGCGATCTCGCTGCTCGTGCGCCGTGCGAGCCAGTCGCGCATGGCTTCGGCCATGTTGCGCGCCTCGAACTCCTCGACGTCCTCGGTCGTGCCTTCGCGGAAGCGATCGATGATGCGCACCACGCGCGCGAAGGCCTTCGTCGCCTCGTCCCCATCCGTCGAGAGCATCTGCAGCACGTTGAACTTGCTGCTCTCGTCCTGGATCAGGATGCGCACCTCGATCGGCGAGAAGTCCGACGTGCGTTGCGGTGTGGCCCACAACTCGCGCCGCGAATCGCTCGGACCGCCGCCTGCCGCGCCGCCCGCGGCTCCGCCCGGCAGATCACCGCCGAGATCCTGCGGAGCCGAACCGCCGCCGCCGAGCAGACCGCCCAAGCCACCGAGACCGCCGAGGCCGCCCAGTCCACCTGCTCCGCCGCCTGGCGCTCCGCCGGCTCCGCTGCCCGCCTCCGCGTCCTGCACCGCGTCGTCGAGCAGGTCCTGGAAGCTCTTCAAGAGTGCGGACTCGATCGCCAGGTCGAAGGCCGAGAGTTCGACCTCGTTGCGCGCCGTGCGGTAGTCGGTGCTCGTTCCGATGCTGATCTGCCCGACGATCAACACCAGCACGAACAACACCAGCAGCGACATCATCAGCGCCGCCCCGCGTCGCCGCCGCTCACCGCGCGGACCGAAGGGCGAGCGAGCGGGGACGGACGGGCGGACGTCGACAGGCTGCATGTGAATCGGGACCACGAAGCGCGATCCTATCTTCCGTGTCGACCCGCGGCCGGGCGCGACGGCGCGGAGGCGAGCGCTGGTGGACCCGCGCTCAGAGAGCGAGCAGAAATGCTCGCGAACGGGCTCCAACCGCGCCAGCGGTTGGGCCATGAGCATCTGAGAGAGTGGTGTCCGGCGCGAAGCGTCGATTTCTTCTCACTCTCTCAGAGCTCGCTCATGAAGTCCGTGCCCTGCAGGATGCGCGGGCGGATGAAGAACAGCACGTTGGTGCGTTCCTTGCGCTTGCGCTCCGAGCGGAACAGGATCCCGAGCAGCGGGATGTCGCCGAGGATCGGGACCTTGCGCTCCTGGTTCACCTCGCGCACGGTCTCGAGGCCGCCGATGACGACCGCCTGGCCGGGCTCGAGATAGACGACCGTGCGCGCCTGGCGCCGGGCGATCAGCGGCGAACGCACCTCGTTGCCGTCGGCGTCGAAGAAGCTGATGGCCGTGCCGACCTGCTCCGAGGCCTCGATGTAGAGGTTGAGCGCCAGCGTGTCGGTGCCGAGCACCCGCGGGCTCGCGTAGAGCTGGACACCGACCTGCTTGAACGTCAACTGCGCGTTGAAGTTGCCGGTCGACGAGTTGAAGCCCGTGAAGTTGAAGAACGGCACCTCGGACGAGTTGATGACCTCGGCCACGCCGCCTTCGCGCACGGCGATCTTCGGGCGCGTCGTGATCGTGACGTTCTCCCAGGTCTGGATGGCCTCGAGCACCGCGTCGATCGCCACGCCGTCCTGGATCGTGCCGATGCCCAGCAGCGCTTCGTTCGCGTCGGCCGAGTTCGGCACGGCGTACGAGAAGAAGTCCACGAGCGTCCCGTCGGGGAAGGTCGTCGTCACCGCGCCGCTCGTGCCGCCGCCGCGCACGCCGTAGTCGAGTTCGTCGGTCGTCACGACTTCGACGATGCGCGCTTCGATCTCGATCTGCGGCACGCTCGCCACGAACAGGTCGATGAACTGCTCGACCTCGGCCAGCAGGTCTTCACCCGCCGTCACGACGAACCAGTCGGCGATGTCGAGCGGCTTCGAGTCGGCCGGTGCGGCGAGCAGCGCGGGTTGGAAGTTCGAGTACTGCTCGAAGTCCCAGCCTTCGAGCAACACGATCTGCGCCACGGTGCCGGCCGGCGGCTCGGGCGTCGGTGCGATCGGATCGTCGGCCTTCGTGACGATCTGGTAGGTCAGCGGGAAGCCGCCGATCTGCGCCATCAGTTGCAGCAGGCGGCGCCCGCGACCGACCTGCAACGGATACGGCTTCGTGATGCGGCCGTCGCGGCGCACGAGGATGCGCGAACCGAAACGCAGGTACGGGTTCTGCGAGAAGGCCGACAGCGGATCGGAGCTCTCGAGGGCGACCGCGGCGGACGGGTCCGCGGCGGGGTTCGCTTCGCTCGCGGAACGCAAGGCGCCGTCGGGCGCCGGCGAAGCGAGCGGCATGTCGATCGGCGGGTCGTCCTCGTCCACCGGGAGCGGTGCGAATGGCGGTTGCGGCCCGACCGTGTCGGGGCCGTCTTCGACGACCTCGGCTCGCACCGGCCCCTCGGCGCCCTCTTCGAGGAGCTGGCGCAGGTCGGCGAGTGAGCCCTCGCGTCCCTCGCGTTCGGGCGCGGCACAGGCGGCCAGCGCTGCGATGAACGCGAGTCCGAGAACGAACGGCCCCACGCGCCGCCGGCGCGGGGCGCTTTCGGCGGATCGGTCGGTGGCAGCAGCGCGCGTGGTCATCGGTTGGGACGAAGCGGCCTGTCGCCGCAGCGGGCGAGTCTGCCACGCCGGGAGTGGTGGCGGCGCGCTCGGCGGTTGCGCTCGTCCCGAGTCGGAACTCTCTTCGACCCGTCCCCTGCAAACTTTTCGAGGTACCTTCCTCGCGATGCCCACGCGCGAAGAGAACCGGACCATGTGGGACCAGCAGTTCGACTGGTCCCGCCGCGGCGAGGAGTGGACGGTCAGCCGCGATTGGTGGCGCTCCATCCTCGACGCGACGCTCGTGAAGTACGGGCGGCCCGGACAGTCGGTGCTCGAGATCGGCCCCGGCGCCGGCCGCTTCACCGAGGAACTGATCGCGCGCGAGCCGCGGCGCCTGGTGCTGCTCGACCTTTCACCGCGCTGCCTGGAGATGTGCCGCGAGCGCTTCGGCGATCTCGGCGGCCGCCTCGAGTGCGTCCTCGGCGACGGTCGCAGCGTGCCGATCGACGGCGCGCGCGCGTTCGACCTCGTCTTCTCGTTCGACGTCTTCGTGCACGTCGAGAAGCCCGAGGTCGAGGCCTACTTCGCGGACTTCGCGCGCCTGCTCGTGCCCGGCGGCCTCGGCATCGTGCACTACGCCTCGATCGACCGCACGCCGCCCGGCCGCGACCCCATGTCGGGCTGGCGCGCGCGCTTCCGATCGACCGACATGCACGCCGTGCTCGCGGCGAACAACCTGACGCTGATCGAGGACCTCTACCACGAGCAGATCAGCCACGCGAACTCGTCGATCGTCGTGTTCCGGCGACCGTTCGAGAGCTGAAGGTGCGCAGCGTGTCCTGGCGCGGCACGTCGAGGATCGCAGCGCTCCAAAGGTCGTGGTTGCTCACGGCCACCGTGCGCTCTTTGCGCTGACTTCGCGTCCTTTGCGCCTTCGCGCTGAAGTGCAACCGCACTCGGGCCGGTCGCGTTGCACTTCACCGCGAAGGCGCGAAGGACGCGAAGTCAGCGCAAAGAACACGACACGCCACGGCCTTCAGTTCCTGCGGTCGACGCGCATCGGCTCGGCCCTGATCCTTCAGAGCACGCGCTTCGCAGCGGCGGTCGCATCGCTCACGCTTCGGCCGTCGCTGTGGCTGATCGTCTTCCAGACCGAGCAGTAGCCGTCGCTCGCGATCACGCTCTCACAGGCCTGGCGCACGCGCGACTGGCCCGCGGTCGTGAGCTGGATGCCCTCGGCCGAGTTCGGGTCGATGCCGTCCTTCGTGATGCGCTTCGACTCGGGGGTCGCGCGGAAGAGCTGGTCGTAGTCGACCAGCGCCGGGTTCGAGAGCGTCTTCGGGTCCGCCAGCCCGGCGATGTGGTCGTCGGCGCGCGCCTGCCAGCCGGTCGACACTTCGCCCACGAGCGCGCGGATCGGCTCGCCTGCGGCAGCCACCTCCACCGGGGATCCCGTCGTGAAGGCGGCGGCGAGCGAGAGCACGGCGGCGAGAGCGGCGAAGGTGTGCATGGCGCGCGAGGTCGAGGTTGGGGGTGGACGGGAGCACCGGTGACGGAGCGCCCCGGGTATCGGCATCCGCAGTGCCGAACCGAGAGGCGGAACCATCGTCTCAGAGGTTCCCGATACGTGCCGAGACACGCCTCGGATCCACCGAACCCGTCGGCAACCGCGACGACCCCCGCCGCCGCAGCGCCAGGCGCTCGCCCCCGAGCGCCGACCCCAGGAGCCGTTCTAGCCCGCCCCGCCCCGCCGACGGAACCGTCTCGACGGCCGCGGCCTGAAATTCGTCCGGACGCGAGAAAACGAGCGCGCCCCCGCTCCGCCTGGCCCGAGTGGGCCTGGGCGGCGCGGGGGCGCGCGTCGGTCCGGTGTCGTGGCGCGCACGAGCGTTGCCCGTGCGCCCCAGGACTCGGATCAGCTCGGGACCGGCTCGAGCGCTTGCTTGCGCGAGAGCTTGATCT
>JBIKNC010000243.1:0-6460 GCA_044358925.1 Planctomycetota bacterium
AGCGCTCTCCTCGACCCTCTGGGCCGCGCTGCGCATCCTGAGGTTTTTTGCTACGGCACCGTATTCTCAGCCGGACACGGGCTTGAAGCGCGCGCCGCTCGCGACGAGTTCGCGCTCCGCACCCTCGCCTTCGATGCGCGCCTGCACGACGACCTTGCCGCCGGCGCCGTCCTTCGGCAGGTGGTACTTCGAACCGTCGGCGTTCTCGAAGTGCACGCGCACCGACGCGCCGCCGCTCGACAGGTCGAGCCAGCAACCCGACGCCTGACACACCTTCACCACGTCGCCCTCGACGACGACCACGTCGCCGGCCGGGCGCGCGAGGGCCTCGGCCAGCGGCTGCGGGGCGGCGGCATCGAACGCCGCGCCGTGGATCTGCCAGCCGTCCTGGACGACGACGGGTGCGGCCGAGGGGCTCTCGCTCGAGCTGCACGACGTCGTCGTGAGCGCCGCGCCGAGACTCGTGAAGAGGAGGAGGGACGTGGTCGCGATGGTGCGTTGCATGGGCGACGACGATAGCGAGCACGAGTAGGATCGGCGCGTGGACGTCGTCCTCGTACAGCCCGAGATCCCGCACAACACCGGTTGTGCCGCGCGCCTCGCCGCGGCGACCGGGGTGACACTGCACCTCGTCGAGCCGCTCGGGTTCAGCCTCGAGGACCGCTACCTGAAGCGCGCGGGGCTCGACTACTGGCCGCTCGTCGACCTCGAGGTGCACCGGGACTTCGACGCACTCGTGGCACGTCTGTCCCGGGACTCGGAGCGTCCGTTCCACGAGCGGATGCGCCCGTTCTCGGCTCGTGGAGGGACGAGCCTGTTCGAGACCCGCTTCCGAGCCGACGACGTGCTCCTGTTCGGTTGCGAGAGCCGCGGGCTCGACCGCGCGCTCGTCGACCGCGCGAGCGCGGGCCCCGTGTACGTCCCCATCAGGCCCGGCGTGCGCAGCCTCAACCTCGCGAACGTCGTCTGCCTCGGTCTGTACACTGCCCTGGTCTCGGCCGGAGTGCCGCTGCCCGACAACTCCGGTCGCCACGATCCCCATCCGCGGGCGCACGACGACGTGCGGCCGGCGGACGTCGTGCGCCGCCCGGCTCCGTGAGGTCCGGCTCGTGTGCGACGCGTCACGCACCGAACCGCAAGGAGTCATGGCACACGAGTCTTCACCGCCCGCCGAATGCACCGCCGCGTTCGAACGCGCGATGCATTCGGTGCGTGGAGCGGCGCAGCAGAGCCAGGTCCTGCTCGCGGACGGCGTGCGGGTGATGCGCGAGGCGCTCGCGCGCAACGACGGCGATGCGCGCGTGTGGATCTACCTCGGCGAACTCGAGCTGCAGCGCGGCAAGCCCGCCGCGGCGCTCCCCGCGTTCGAACGAGCGATCGAACTCGACCCGCGCGACGCGCTCGCCCACAGCGGACTCGCGTACGGTCTCGTCGAACTGCGCCGCGAAGGCGACGCCGAGGAGGCGCTCGCGCGCGCGCTCGAGCGCTTCGAGAGTGCGCTGCTGCACGGGCAACTCGGCAGCCTGTTGATCGGACAGGGGCGCTACGACGAAGCGGCGGAGCAGGTCGAACTCGGACTCGCGCTCGAGCCCGACAACGAGGAGTTGCTGCTGCTGCACGCGCGCCACTTGTCGGAGAGTCTCGAGCAGAAGCAGGCGACGCTCGAGCGCGCACTCGCGAGCGACCCGGACTTCGTCGACGCCCTCGCCGAACTCGGCGCGTTGTTCCTCGCCATGGACGAGCCCGCGAAAGCGGAGCGCTGCCTCGCGCGCGCGCTCGAACTCGAACCCGAGTGCGTCGAGGCTCTGCACGAGTCGTGCGCCCTGCGCCTGGCCGACGAGCCGCGCGAAGCGTTGCGCCTCGCGGGGCGGTCACTCGAAGTCGATCCCGAGGATCCGCGCGGCTGGTCGCTCATGGGCCAGGCGCTGTGGCACCTCGGTCGCAAGGACAAGGCGCACCGCGCGCTCGAACGTGCGTGTGCGATCCGACCGGTGCGCATGGAAGGCGCGCGCGCGTACTGGCTGCGTGCCTGCCTGTCGGAGGAAGAGGGGCTCCTGCAGCACTCCATCTGGCGCCTCGAAGAAGCGGCACCCTTCGCGCACCTGTGGCCGCCGGTCGCTGCGGACCTCGGCCGGCTCTACGCCGAAGTCGGTCGCACGAAGGATGCGCAGCGTTGGCTGCACATCGCACTCGAACACGACACGGACGACCGCGCGTCGCGCGAGATCCTGCGGCGACTCGAGCTCTCGTGAGGAGCGGCTCTGCGTGAGCGGTTCGCAATCGACCAGCACGACGGTGCCGACCGCGCCGTGGAGCACATCCGCGTACGCACTCGACGCGCGCGACGTCGCCCGCCTGCCGAGTCCGGCGCTGGTCGTGTTCCTCGACCACGTGCGGCGCAACGTCGACACGGTCGTCGCGCACCTGGGCGGCCGGCCGGAGCGTTGGCGCCCGCACCTCAAGACGACCAAGTCGCCGCGGCTGTGGAGCGAGCTGCTCGCGCGCGGCGTGCGTGCCTTCAAGTGTGCGACGGTGGGGGAGGCGGCGGCGTTGCTCGCGCTCGCACGTGCGCGCGGCGAGTCGGTCGACCTGCTCGTCGCGTATCCGCACCACGGTCCGGCGGTGGAGCGACTCGCCGAACTGGCGCGCGAGTTCGCAGAGGCGCGTGTGTCGGTGCTCGTCGAGAGCACCGCCGACGTCGCACGTTGGCCGGAGCCGCTGGGTTGCTTCGTCGACGTCAATCCCGGCATGGATCGCACGGGTGCGGTCGGTGCGGCCGAGGTGCTCGCGATCGCACGCGCTGCCGGCGAGCGGTTGCGCGGACTGCACTGGTACGACGGCCAACACACCGAGGCACACGCGGCGGAACGCGAGCGCGCGGCCCACGCCGGCTACCGCACGTTCGTCGAACTCGCACTCGAACTGGTGCGGCGCGGCGTGCGCCTGGACGAACTGGTGACGAGCGGTACACCGGCCCTGCGCGCGGCGCTGTCGTTCGCGCCGTTCGACGCGCTGCACGAGCTGTGGCCGACGGCGCTGCACCGCGTGTCGCCCGGCACCGTCGTGTTGCACGACGTGCGCAGCGAAGAGCTGGATCCGACGCTCGGTCTCGTGCCGGCGGCGCTCGTGTTCTCACGAGTCGTGAGCCGGCCGCGGCGCGGGCGCGCGACGTGTGACGCGGGCTCGAAGGCGCTCGGCGCCGACGCTCACGGGCCGATCGCCGTCGTGCTCGACTGGCCGCGCCTCGTGCCCGCGTCGCCGAGCGAAGAACACCTGCCGCTCGACGCCTCCGATGGCGACGGCGAGCTGCCCGCGCGCGGCGCGCCGCTGTGGCTCGTGCCGCGCCACGTCTGCACGACGGTCAACCTCTACGACGAGATCGTGCTCGTCGAGAACGGCCGCATCGTCGGCCGTGCGCCGGTCAGCGCGCGCGGTCACGCACTGTGGGGCTTGCAGTGACGGACGCGAACGCGAGCGACACGACCGCCGGCGACGTGTTCGGCGCCGACGCACCGCGCCGGCCGCGCAACGGCGACGTGTTCGAGTGCGACGTGTTGCACCTCGACGAGCGCGGCGGCGGACAGGCGCGCGTCGGCGAGTACACGATCGCGTTCGAGGGGCGCTCGAGCGGCGCGTTGCCCGGCGCACGTGTGCGCGCCGTCGCGACCGGCCGCAAACGCAGCGTCGTGCGCGCGCGCGTGGACGAGGTGCTCGTGCCCTCGCCGCACGCGGTGCCTCCGCGCTGCGAACACGTGCGCGACTGCGGCGGGTGTCGCTTCCAGGATCTCGCGTACGAACACCAACTCGTCGAACTCGGACGTTCGGCGAGGCTACGTCTCGCGCCGCTCGCTCGATTCGGTTGCGAGCCGGGCGCCGTGATCGGCGCCGCCGAACCCTGGCGCTATCGCAACAAGATGGACTTCACGTTCGCCTCGCGGCGCTGGCGCGAGGAGAACGACGACGATCGACACCCGGACTTCGCGCTCGGTCTGCACGCGAGCGGGCACCACGAGAAGGCGCTCGACGTGCGCGCGTGCCATCTGCAACACACCACCGGCGATGCGATCCTGACGGCGGCGCGCGCGCTCGCCCTCGAACACGGACTCGCGCCGTGGAACCTCGCGCGGCACGAGGGCTTCCTGCGCCACCTCGTCGTGCGGCGCGCGGTCGCCACCGACGAGTGGCTCGTGTACGTGGTCACTTCGAACGACGTCGAGCCGCGCTTCGAGGCCTGGTGGCGCGGCTTGATCGCAGCGGTGCCGCAGATCACGACACTCGTGCACGGCCCGACGGCGCGCCTCTCCGCCGTGGCACTCGGTGACGAGGACCACGTCCTGTTCGGGCCGGGCTTCGTGCGCGAGCGCCTCGGCGGCGTGGAGTTCCGCGTGTCGGCGCGCTCGTTCTTCCAGACCAACACCGCGCAGGCGGGGCGTTTGTTGGAAGTCGTGCGCGACTTCGCGAGCGTCGAGCGCGAACAGGGCGGAGTGTTGTGGGACCTGTACTGCGGCGCCGGGCTCTTCGCACTGACGCTCGGCGCGCACTTCGATCACACACTCGGCATCGAACTCGTCGAAGCGGCCGTCATCGACGCGCGCGCGAACGCGGAGCGTGCGGGGCTCTCGAACGTGCGCTTCGAGGCCGGTGACGCGCTGGACTTCCTCGCGCGCGCCGCGAGCGCGAGTGCCGCGGCAGACGCGTCGGCGACCGCGAGCCCGCTTCCGCGCCCCGACGTCGCGATCGTCGACCCGCCACGCGCAGGTCTGCATCGCGACGCCGTGCGTGCGCTCGCCGCCGTCGGTCCGCCGCGCCTCGTGTACGTGTCCTGCAACCTCGACAGCGCCGCTCGCGACCTCGTGCCTCTGCTGGACGGCAGTCTCGGTGCGCCGTACGGACTCGAGCGAACCGCGCTCGTCGATCTGTTCCCACACACACCGCACCTCGAAGGTGTGTTCGCACTGGTGCGCTCATGAATCGCCCGCTCCATCACGGCGGCCTGTGCCAAACGTGTGTGCACGTGCGCACGATCACGTCAGCACGCGGTTCGACGTTCCTGTTGTGCACACGCGCGGCGAGCGATGCACGTTTCGCGAAGTACCCGCCGCAGCCCGTGTGGGCCTGCCGCGGTCACGAAGAAGCGTCGCCCGACGGTCGGCGCGGGCGGGGCTTGCGCTCGAGCGAGGCGGACGGCGGAACGGCCGGGACGTAGGTGAACAGGAACTCGGTGGCGGGCGTCGACTTCTGCGCGCGCTGCTCGGCATCGCACAGGAACTGCGTCAGCTCCTTCAAGCGGGCCGCCAACTCCGCCAGCTCCTGATCGCCGATGTGGATGCGGATGACGCGGAACTGGAGCCGCGGCGCCACGCCATCCGACCCGAAGCGCGGATCCTCGATGTAACTCAGCAGCGACCGTTCGAGCGCTCGCAGGTTGTCGTGGATGTGGCGCCCCAACTCGGCGCGGTACGCGGCGTCGTGACCACCTTCGCTGATGAACTGGTTCGAGACGAGCGCGTAGACCTTCTCGGGTCGTTTGCCGGTCGGTCGTTCACCGACTTCGCGCACGAAGCCGGCTTCCTCGAGAGCACGCAGGTGGTAGTAGAGCGTCGCTGCCGGCTTGCCGACGACCTCGGCGACTTCGCGTACGGAAGCCTGTCCGAGTGTCGACAGTGCGTCGACGAACAAGCGTCGGAGCGGCGACGAAATGGCGCGAAGTTTGGATCGGTTGTCGATGTGCAAGACAGACTCCTCGTCCTGTGGTTGCAACTTCATGTTCTGTCGCCGGATCCCAGCGGAGGGCAGCGGACCTCTGGAGTATCCACGGAATCTAAACAGCGCTCGTCAATCGTTGGTTACAGCTATTCTGGGCTTCTCCAGTACCGCCACTTCTCGACTTTTCGAACTTGGACAGGTCGGGTCGCCGGCTGCATCGGAATCGAGGAGTTCCGACCTCCAGGACACACTCGTGGGCATGGGTATCCGACTCCAATCCGGCGACCTCTTGGCGGCGCACCCGGCGCTCGGGGATCCGAACTTCGCGCGCACGGTGCTGCTCGTCGTCGAGCACACCCCCGCAGGCGCGTTCGGGCTCGTTCTCAATCGCGAAACAGGTTTCACGCTCGATCAACTCGTGCCGGACCACCCTGCGCTGGGTGGGCTCGTGTTTCCTGTGCTGCTCGGGGGCCCCGTCGACCACACCCGTCTGCACTTCGTCCATGCGCTGCCCGGCCGCATCCGCGGCGGGAGCGAGCTGCGTCCCGGTCTGTGCATCGGCGGCGAAATCGGTGAGTTGGCCGACGTCATCACGCAGCGCCTCGCGACCGGAACCCCAATAGACGACGTGCGCATCTTCATTGGCTACGCGGGTTGGGGAGCGGGCCAACTCGACGAAGAGCTGGCCACCGGATCGTGGATCCCGATCGCCGGCCGCGACGACTGGATCTACGCGCCGCCCGGCGAGGACGTG
>JBIKNC010000244.1:0-6403 GCA_044358925.1 Planctomycetota bacterium
GCGCTCCGCGCGCCGAAGCCCGCCAACTGCGCGGCGCGGGTCGAGTGCGGAATGAGGGGGGATTTTGTCGCGGCACCGTACCACCCCAACTCGACGGCGCTCACCACTCGAGCAGCAGCATCTCCGAACAGAAGCCGGGGCCCATCGCGACCATCACGCCCAGCTCGCCGGGTTTGGGGCGGCGCGTGTCGAACACCTCGCGCAGCACCATCAACACGGACGCGCTCGAGAGGTTGCCTTGTTCGGCGAGGACTTTCCAACTCAGCGCGACCGCGTCGTCGGACAGCTCGAGCGCTCCCTGCATCGCCGACAGCACCTTCGGGCCGCCGGGGTGGCACACCCAACTCACGATGCGCTCCTTCTCGATGTGCAGGTCGTCGAGGAACTTCGAGACGTCCGGCGCGAGCCGCGCGCGCGCGACTTCCGGCACGCCCTCCGACAGCACGAGCTCGAAGCCGTTGGCCGAGATGCGCCAACCCATCACGTCCTCGGTGTCGGGATAGAACGACGAACGCGTCGCGACGACGCGCGGCGCGACGAGGCCCATGCGTTTCGCGCGCTGCTCCCCCACCAGCACGACCGCGGCCGCGCCGTCGCCGAACAGACCGGTCGAGATGATCGCGGCGGTCGAGAGGTCGCCTTTCTGGAGGTTCAAGCTGCACAGCTCGACCGAGAGCAGCACGACGACGTCGTTCGGATGACCCTTGAGGTAGTCGACGGCGCGCGACACACCCGCGACGCCGGCCACACAACCGAGGCCGAAGATCGGCGAGCGTTTGATGTCGCGGCGCAGACCCATGCGGTTGACGAGGCGCGCGTCGAGCGCAGGCGAACACACACCGGTGACGGTGACGTCGAAGATCGCGTCGACGTCCTGCACGCCGAGACCGGCGCGAGCGAGCGCGTCGTTCACGGCGCGTTCGCCGAGTTCGATCGCACTCGCGATCCACGCGTCGTTCGCTTCGGTGAACGAGTGCAACTCTGCGTACTGCTCGAGCGGCAGCGCAAGATGCCTGTGTTCGACGCGCACGCGGCTGTGCAGCGCGCGCACGCGGCGCTCGGTCTCTTCGGACAGCTCCAACATGCCGAGCAGCGCCTCGGTGATCGCGACTTGCGGATAGCGATGGACCGGCAGTGCGCGACCGACGGAAACGAGTCTCATGAGAAGAGCCTGGGCAAGAAGTAGGGCACGCGCTCGCGATAGGCCGCGAACTCTGCGCCATGGATGGCGGCGAAGCGGCGTTCCTTCGCGAGAGGTCCGACGAGACAGTACGTCGTCCAGACCAACGCGACGAACAGGTGGTCGAGAGTCCAGACCGGACCCGTCCACAGAGTGAGTGCGAAACCGAAGTAGATCGGTTGGCGGCACAGCGCGAACGTGCCGGAGGTCGGCAGGCCTCCGAAGCGCGGGCGCTCGCCGCGCCAAAGCGCGCGCCACCCCAGTGCTCCGGATTGCAATGCGAGGCCGCCGTCGTTCAGCGCCTTGACGAGAAACAGCCACGCGGCCGCGAACGGGACGACGAAGGCGAAGCGCCAGGCGCCGTGCGGTTCCCACAGGACCACGTGGCTGGGCGACCACAGCAGGAACGTCGCGAGTAGTTGCCACGACGCGATCGTCGCGAACGTCGTTGTCGCGAGCGTGCGGCCGTGCTGCCCCGGCACGAGGCGCGCGAGTGTGCGTCGGCCGCGCTCGCCGAGCAGCCACGAATGCAGCAGCGGGAACTGCGCGAGGAGCGCGAGGTTCGCCACGAACGCGGCGGGCCCGGTCAGCGCACCGACACCGAGCTGCATGCCGTTCCACAGGCTGGCGAGCATGCTCACGATCGCCGCGAGAAAGCTCGCGTGGCACACGACCGCAGCGGACGCCGCGACCCATCTCCTGCCCTTGTTCCCGCTCACGCCGCCCCCTTCACGAACCATGCGTGGTACGACACCCCCGTGTCGCTGGCGCGCCGCATCTCGAGCGCGCCGCTTCTGACCGTGGCGCAGAGTCGGGGCGCTTCGCCGCCGACTCCGCGACACTCGAGACCGACGTCGCGCGCGAGCGCGACCAATTCTTCGTGCCCGACGAACAGTCGAGCGTCGTGTGTGCCGCGCGGCACGTAGCCGAGCCGTTCGGCCACTTCGACCGCGAACAGCCGCGCGCGCCAACCGCGCGCGAGTGTGTTGACGTACACGAGTCCGCCGCGGCGCACGAGGCGCGCAGCCTCGGCCAGCACGCGACGTTTGTCGGCGACGTGTTCGATCACGTCGCTGAGGGCGACGAGATCGGCGGCGTCGCTCGCGAGCGGCACGTCGCACACGTCGCCGCGCACGAACTCGCACGCGCGCTCGAGACGGAGCGCCGCAGCGCGCGCGACCGCCAGACTCGCCGCGCTCGTGTCGACGCCGATCACACGCTCGCCGTGCGCGGCCAGTGCGACAGACAGCAATCCCCCGCCGCAACCCAAGTCGATGGCGCAGTCGAAGCGTGCACCGACGTGCGCGTGCAGCGCCTCGACGATGCGTTGTTCGTGGAAGCGCTTCACGGCGCGCAACGAACGGAACGTGCGCGAATCCGTGTCCCACCACGCAGCGGCTTCGCGCTCGTAGATCGACAGATCGTTGCCGTTCATGGTCAGACGCCGCTCCTCCTGTGCAGGACGACGACGCCCTCCGCGCCGCTCATCCGCAGGCGGTCGCCCGCCACTTCGAGCAGCGCAGGCTCGCCGTCCTCCGACAGGAACATGCGACCGTCTTCGACGCGCCATGCGCCCGACAGGACGGTGTAGGTCGGCTCGGGCTGTGTGACGAGCGCCGCGCCGGTGAAGGCGCCGCTCGCGTCGAAGCGGTAGTGCACTTCGGCGAGCACCGCGGCCGCCGGACCCTCGATCGACAACGACGAGTACAGGCCCGGAACGTCGGCCGCGCTGCCCGGCGCCCACACGATCACGGCTTCCGCGTCGGCGATGGCGCGCGCATCGGCGGAGAGGATGCCGCTGCCTTGGCACGCGCTCAGTGTCAGGCCGAGTGCGGCGCACGCGGCGAGCGTGAGGATTGCAGCGCCCTTCACGACTTCGCCTCCACCGCGCGCGGCTCGAGCTTCGCGCGCAGCGCGATCCAGATGCGCACGTCGGGCTCCATCGTGACGAGGCCGAGTTTGTTCGGGACCGGCACGCCGAAGTCGGGCAGGTGCACGTTCGCTTCGCCTTCGAGCACGAGCCGGCGACTCGCGTCGACCGTCGCGGTGACCGGCATCGCGATGTCCTTGGTCACGCCGCGGATCGTCAGCGTTCCGCGCGCGACGCCGCGCACGCTCTGGGCGGCGGCGTCGGTCGCCTCGGGTTCGAAGGCCGTGAGTTCGAACACGAACTCGCCGTGCTGGTCGGTCGCGAGCACGTCGTCCATCTCGTCGTCGCGACCTTCGCTGTCCGTGTCGAGACTCTTCGCGTCGACGCGGATCACGCCGCGCGGTGCGTCGGCGGCGTGCGCGAGGTCGAAGTCGAACGTGCCGGACAGCGTGGAGGTCGTGCCCGTGAAGTCGTGCAGCGTGCTCTTGCCGTCGAAGCCGACGCGCGAGAGGTTCGCGACGACGGTCCAGGCGCGGCGCTCGTCGAAGCGGAAGTCGTCCGACGGCAAGGTGAAGGCGAGGAAGCTCGAGCGCTTCGGCGCGGTCGCGGGCTCCGGCGCGGGTGCCGGTTCGACCGCTGCGGCGACGGCCACGGGCTCCTGCGCGACCGGCTCGTCGACGACCGGCTCGTTCGGGCTCTCGACCGGAGCAGCAACCACCGCCCCGCTCGGCACGGCGACTCCGAACGCCGCGACGTCCGCGCGCAGACTGCGCACCTCGGCGAGCAACTCGCCCTCGCGCGCTCCGCCCAGTCGCGCAAGTTCGACGCCCAATTCGGCGCGCATGCCGGCCAGCTCACGCGCGAGTTCGTCGTTGCGCTCCTCGCCGCGAGCATCGAGTGTCTCGAGGTTCGCTCCGAGCGTCGCGACAAGTGCCGAGAGGTCGCCCCTCAGTGCTGCGACGTCGGCGGCCACGAGCGCGAGCGGATCGTCCGCCGGCGCACGCGTCGTCTCGCCTTCGGACAGCACGATGGAGACGTTGTCCTTCGTCGCGAACCACGCGGCGGCACCGAGTGCGGTCCACCCGAACACGGCGGCGACGCCCAACCACGTGAAGACCGGTTTCATGTCGGCCCGGCGGCGCAAGCAGCGTGCCGGAGGGTGCGCGCCTCGCCATGCACGCCGCGCGGGTTCGACGTGGGCGAACGACGCGCTCGGCTCACAACTCCTGGATGCCGCTTTCAGTTCCTGCAATCGTCGGTGCGACCCACGTGGAATGCAGCGCGAAGCGTCCATCGGCACGCTTTCTGCGCTCGCGGTGTGATGCCGACCGAGCCGCGAAGCGCCCACCGATTCCGCGACGCTGCACTCCTCGCGGCGTTCGGAGCGCTCGCGGCTCTCGGTACTTCTTTCCACCTGGCGCGGCCGCTGGATGTCGGCAACCGCGCGATGAAGGCGACGGGCACCGCGGACGCGCGCGCGGCGGATCTGCGCGCCGCGGAATTCGGCGACGAGCGCGTCGTGCTCGCGCTGCTCGAGCCGCGCGGTTCGGCCGTCACGGGTGCGCCCGACGACCCCGAAGTCGCGCTGTGGCTGACCCGACTGGAGAGCGACCCGGCGTTGCGCTCGGTCGACGTCCTGCCCGCCAGCGACGCGACCGGCACTCTCGCGGCCCTGACGCTCGCTCCCGCGGCAACCGCCGATCACACCGTCGCGGCGGAGCAGCTCGAACGCGCGCTGCGCGACGTTCGTTCCCGCACACCTGCGACGCACCGCCTGTCGCTGACCGGGCAGCCGGTCGGCGAGAGCGCGATCGCCCACGCCCTCGCACACGAACAGAAGCGCGTCGTCCCGATCGTCGTCGTCGCCCTCGCGCTCGCTCTCGTGCTCCTGCAGCGCCGCGTCGTCCACGCGCTCGCCACCCTGCTGCCCGGCCTGCTCGCGGTCGGCTGCGTCGGCATCGTCGAACGCGCCCTCGGACTCGCCATCGACCCGGTCTCGTCCCTCGTCGCGCCGACGCTGCTGACGATCGGCGTCGCGGGCGCCGTCCACCTCGTCGAACGCCACCGCGACCTGCGTGCGAGCGGAGTGCCCGCCGCCGTCGCGCCCGGCCGCGCCGCACGCGAACTCGTGCGACCGATGGTGCTGACGACGCTGACGACGATCGCGGGCTTCCTGTCGCTCACGCTGCAGTCGATTCCCGCCGTGCGCGCGTTCGGTGTGGTCGCAGCGATCGGGGTCACGCTCGCCGTCGTACTCACGCTCGTCGCCGTGCCGTGTTGGTTGCGACTCGCCGACGGCGGCTACGAGCCGCAGGCAGCGAGCCTCGCGTACGACTGGCGGCGTCGCACCGCACGCTTCGCACGTTTCGCGTCGCTCGTCACGGCGGTGACCGCTCTTCTCCTCACGGGCGGCACGTACCTCGGCAGCCGCGTGTCGACGGACACGCGCCCCGAACGCGTGCTGCCGGAGAGTCACGCATTCCGCGTCGAGACGGCACGCATCGCCGAGCGCCTCGGCGGCATCGACACGGTCGAGGTCCTCGTGCCCGCACGCGCGGACGCGCCGACGCCGAGCCTGCTCGCGACCGCGGCACTCGCGAGCGAGATCGGCGCGCACGAACTGTTCGACACACTTCCCGGTCTGCCGCGCCGCGCCGCGTCCGGCAGCCTGCTCGCGACCCTGCTCGTGGTTCCGTCGGGCAGCGCCGAGCGCGAAGCCGGGTTCGCGTGGATCGAAGAGCGGGCGCTCGCGCGCGGCCTCGACGGCGCACTCGTCACCGGGCCGTCCGTGAGGGTCACGCGCGACTCGCAGCGCCTCGTACGCGACCTCGTCGCGAGCATCGCGTCGATGCTCGTCGTCGTCTTCGTCGCACTCGCACTCGGCTTCAAGTCACTGCGCATCGCGTGCATCGGGCTCGTGCCGAACGTGCTTCCGATCGCGGCGCTGTACGGCGGCCTCGAGCTCGCGGGTCGACCGCTCTCCGCCGCGACCGCCATGATCGGCTCGGTCTTCCTCGGCCTCGTCGTCGACGACACGATCCACTTCCTGCACGCGTTCGAGAGCGCGCGCCGCGCGGGCGCACGCACGCTCGGCGCGGTGAGCGCCGCCTTCGCACGCAGCGGTCGCGCGATCGTCGTCACGTCGATCGTGCTGGCCGTGGGTTTCGGTGCGGGCGTGTTCGGTGAACTCACTTCGACGATCGAGTTCGCGATCGTCGCGAGCGGCGTGGTCGTCGTCGCTCTGATCGCCGACCTGGTCGTGTTGCCCGCGCTGTTGATCGTGTTCGCGTGCACGGACGGACGCAGACACTCCCGCGCCGCACTCGCGACGCCCGCGGAGGCCGCTGTATGAA
>JBIKNC010000048.1:0-21963 GCA_044358925.1 Planctomycetota bacterium
GTGCCGCACCAAAAGTTGCACACCCCGTGAGCCGCATGAGGCGCGCGAAGCGCGCCTCATGCGGCTCACGGGGTGTGCAACTTTTGGTGCGGCACCGTACGTGTTCGTGACGGATTCCGTGTCTGACACCGTACGCGTCACGGCTCGAGCGGCACACCTACGTCCGTTCGATAGGCGATCCACGACGTACTCGCACACGGTGAATCGTCGTCGGCGTCCGTGACGACGGGCCGCGCGCCCACTCGCCATTGCGTTCCGGGCGTCCGGCGTTCGAACAACGGCAGGAGCCGCTCGTCGCCCCACTCGATCCTCTCGAAGCGCAGTGGGAACGGAGTGCCGTTCGAATTCGGAGAGTGGACGAGGAGCGCGTCCTGGCTCGCGCTCCCGCCGTCCAGACCGATCCACAAGTGGAACGGCCGCGCGAAGTGCGCGAGCCGTCGGGCGATGACGCTGTGCATCCGAACCAAAGCGTCGAGGTACGCGAGGCGCATCCGCCAACTCCGCTCACCGCGACCCTTCCAATCGAGATGCCAGTGGCGAAAGTCGAACCAGTTGTCGGGATCGGCGTTGACGTCGATGCACTCGACGGTGCGCTCCACCTTCGCGAAGTGTCGCCGATTGCCGCGGAACTTCCGTCGCGTGCGCTCACTCGGCGTCTGAAGGAGCAGGTCGCGGACGCCTTGCATGTCGATGGAACGAGCCCCGGAGTCGGCGTTCACGCTCGCCCCCCCTCAGAACTTCGCCTTCGGAAAGCGCTTCCGGATCAGCGCCTCGAGGTCGGGCACCTCGCGCACGTCGTAGAGCTTGCGCTGCGCGAGTCGCTGCACGCCATCGAGCGCGCCCAGCCAGTCCTCGAGCGTCGGCGCCTCGACCGGTTCCCAGTCGACGCGGCGGCTCGGGCGCACGAAGAAGGTCCATTGCGAGCCGACCTGGCGCGCTTCGACGAGCTGCTTCTCGCCCTCGTCGGTCGTGCGGGTCCAGTGGATTTCGACGCGGGTCATGGGGCTCGTTCGGGCGGGCTCGACGTGCACGAGGTCGCGCGCATCGAAGAGGCGCACGATGCTACGGGCTTGGCGGCGGTCGAGCCCATCCTCCAGCGCCTCGACAGCGCGCGCCGCCCCGCCGCTCCCGCGAACACGAAAGCGCCGCCGTTCGTCATCGAGTCGGGCCGCTCGCGCAGCCGATCCACCCTCGTTCACCCTGCCATACTGTCGGCGGCCACCCGACCTCGCGCCCACTCCCCCCCACGGCCTCGCGCCCGGCCCCGAGCGGCACGCTCCCCATGACCTACCTCTGCGGCACCGGCTACTGCGTCCCCACGCGCGTCGTCACGAACGCCGACCTCATCCGACGCGTGGCGACGAGCGAGGAGTGGATCCTCTCGCACACCGGCATCCGCGAGCGCCGCGCCGCCGCCGACGGCGTCGACACGAGCGACCTCGGAGCCGCCGCGACGCGCCACGCCCTCGAGCGCGCGGGTTGGGACCCGAAGAGCCTGCAACTGCTCGTGTGTGCGACGAGCACGCCCGACCGGCTCATCCCCGCCACCGCCAGCTTCATCGGTCAGAAGCTCGCCATCGATCCGGTCGCGTTCGACGTGAACGCGGCCTGCTCGGGCTTCGTGTACGGCTTGGCGGTCGTGCGCGGATTGATGCAGAGCATGCCGATCGAACGCGCCGCGCTGTGCACCGCCGAGAAGTACACACGCGTCACCGACTACGACGACCGCGCGACGTGCATCTTCTTCGGCGACAGCTCGGCGACCGTGCTCCTGCAGCGCGCGCGGCCGACCGTCGGCTTCGAGATCGTCGACCTCGTGATGGAGAACATCAACGAAGGCGCTGATTGCGTGACGACGCCGATCGGAGGCACGTTCCGGCAGGATGGTCGGCGCGTGAAGGACTACGCGCTGCGCAGCTTCGAGAAGAGCGCGCGCGATCTGCTCGCGCGCCAACGCCTGACCATCAAGGACCTCAAGGCCTTCTGCGGCCACCAAGCCAACCTGCGCGTCCTCGAAGAGGTCGGCTCGCGCCTCGGCTTGACCGACAAGCAGCACTGGCACAACGTGGAGGTGTGCGGCAACCAGGGCGCGGCCGGCGTCATCACCGCGTTCACGACCGCGCTCGACGCACACGCCGCCGAAGTGAAACACGGCGACCTGTTCCTGCTGACGGTGTTCGGCTCGGGCTTCACGACCGGTAGCGTGTTGTTGCGTCGCATCGACCAACGCACGTGACCGAGGCCTGCCGATGAAGACCGAACAGCAGCTCGCGAACTTCTTCGCGAAGTACGACCCGGCGATCGCGAAACTCGGCAAGGCGCTGCGTACCAAGCTGCGCGCGCGGCTGCCCGGGCTGTTCGAGATCGTGTACGTGTACGCGAGCAAGAACTCACTCGTCATCTCCTACTCGCCGATCGACAAGGGCTACGGCGGCGTGTGCGCCATCTGGCTGGAGCCTGCGAGCGTGAAGCTCTACTTCGGGCGCGGCGCCGAACTCGCGCACGCGGATCCGAACGAACTGCTGCAAGGGCGCGGCGCGACGGTGCGCCACATCGTGATGAACGCGGCCAAGGACCTCGAACGCGCGGAGATCGAGGCCCTGATCGTCGCCGCGTTGGAACTCGCAGAGGTGCGGCTCGATCCGAACGCGAAGGGCACGGTGATCGTCAAGGCCGAGGAGCAGAAGCAGCGTGCGGCGAAGGCCGCGAAGAAGTCCGTGAAGAAGGCCGCGAAGAAGCCCGTGAGGAAGGCGGCCAAGAAGGTGGCCCAGAAGGCGGCGAAGGCGACCGCCACTCGCCGGTCGAAGAGGGCCTGACACAAAAGGGGCTCACGCTCGCCAGCCATGCTCGCACCCACTCCCGTCACGCTCGAAGGCCACGGTGTTCGGCTCGAACCGCTCACGCTCGCCCACACCGATGCATTGACCGCCGCCGCGAGCGACGGCCGCCTGTGGGAGCTGTGGTTCACCTCCGTCCCCGCGCCGCACGAGACGAGGGACTACATCGAGGCCGCTCTCGAAGGCCAACGCGCCGGCCACATGCTGCCGTGGGTCGTGCGCGACCTCGCGAGCGACACGATCGTCGGCAGCACGCGCTACCACGACATCGTGCCCGCCGTCGACCGCGTCGAGATCGGCTACACGTTCTACGCTGCGAGCCGCCAGCGCTCGCACGTCAACAGCGCGTGCAAGTTGCTGCTGTTCGCGCACGCGTTCGACACGCTGCGCTGCGGCGTGGTCGGCTTGCGAACGGACGCGTACAACTTCGCCTCGCAGCGCGCGATCGCCGCGCTGGGCGCGAAGAACGACGGAACGCTGCGCCACTTCGCGCGCCGCCGCGACGGCACGATCCGCGACACGGTGATGTTCAGTGTGCTCGCGGCCGAGTGGCCCGACGTGAAGCGGCACCTCGCGACGCGACTGGCGCGAAACGGCTGAGAGAGCTGAAGGGCGCCAAGGATTTCGGCGGCAACGACCTTCAGGCCTTCACGATTGCGTGATGCGCCATCAGTTCGCCGTGCTCTCACATGCGTTGTCTTCCTTTGCTTTGACTTTGCGTCCTTTGCGCCTTTGCGGTGAAGTGCAACGGACGGCGAGCGGATCTGGTGCCCGTTGCACTTCACCGCAAAGGCGCAAAGGACGCAAAGTCAAAGCAAAGGAAGACAACGCATGTGAGAGCACGGCGGGATGCTGGCAACTTGTTGCTGCTGCCGATCGCTCGCAAATGTCGGCGCCTGCGCGATGTGAGGTTCGTGCGTCGCGCAGATGCCGACCGACTGCTTTCAGCGCTCTGCGATCTTCAAGATCTGTGCATCGACGCGCGCCCGGTACTCCCACAGCGAGTCCGTGCGCGACGGCGGGTACCAGCCGGCGAACGCGGCGGGTGACCTGGCGAGCGCGGCCTCGAGTTTGGCGAGGTCTGCGAGTTGACGCTTCGAGAGGAAGTGCTCGAGCGACGGCTCGAACGTCGCCTTCCCGGCCTCGTCGAACTTCACCGCGGCGTTGAGCTTTGTGCACTGCACCGGCGAGAGCGCGAGGTGGCCGAGCGGCGTGCGGCGCAGCTCGTGGAACTGCTCGGTCTCTTTCACGGGGCGCATCGACTGAGTCAGGTCTTCGGCGCGGTCCTTGTGGCTCTTTCGCGCGATGCGCGCCTGGTCCTGGTCGTGCGTGAAGACGCGCTCGAGGCACTCGAGTTCGGCGGCCTTCGTGAGCAGCTCGGCGTACGCGATCTTCGTCGCATCGAACTCGACCTCGACGACCTCACGCTCGCCGACCCAGCCGGCGCGCGTGCGCAGGACGCCGTCGAGTGCGCCGAGTTTGCGCTCGCCCTCCCAGTAGCAGTGCATCGCGAACGTCGCGTGTTCGATGCGGTACGGGTGGTCCTGCGCGATCGTCTCGTCGAGGACGAGTTGCAGATGGTGCGGCGCGGGCCGCTCGAGCTCGGCGAACGCGAGCTGCAACCACTCGCAGAACATGTTCGTGGTGCGCAACGTGTCGGTGCGCACCACGAGCGTGTTGAACTGTGCGTCGACCACGCGGAAGGCCTGGAAGTTCCAGGGCGGTTCCTCGAAGCGCGCGAGCACTTCGGCGTCGCGGCCTTCGACGTTGTTGTAGATGCAGAGCGGAACGAAGTGCTCTTCGATCGCGTCGACGACGAGCGGGTGGCTCAGCGCCGTCGCGCCGAACTCGCGGCAGCCGTCGCAGCCGGGCACCTCTTGGAAGAAGAGCAGGATCGGCAGCCCGCTCGACTTGGACTGCGCAGCCGCCGCGTCGAGGTCGCGCAGCCAGCGCACGGTGCCGATCTCGATCGGCTGCGTGCGCTCGACGGGTTCTTCGGCGGGCCTCGCGGCGGGCGTCGACTCGGGTGAAGGTGTGGGCGCGGGCGCCGGCTCCTGTACGAACGACAACAAGGACAGCGCGGCGACGAGTGCAGTCGGTGCGAACGGCATGGCGCGACGATAGCACCGCGGCGGCGAGAGGCGCCGCGCTGCCGAAGCCGGCGTGGGTCGCAGGCCGCGCTCGCGCTGCTACCGTGCCGCGATGCTCACGTGCGCCCTCGCCGCCGCGTCGTTCCTCACCTTCGCTTCGAGCCCCGCCCCCATGCCCCCACAGGACCGCATCGTCGGCCGCGACTTCGCGACGCGCTCGCCCGTGCTCGCGACGAACGGCATGGCGGCGACGAGTCAGCCGCTCGCGACACAGATCGCACTCGACGTGCTGAAGGCCGGCGGCAGCGCGGTCGACGCGGCCATCGCGGCGAACGCGGCGCTTGGCCTCATGGAGCCGACCGGCTGCGGCATCGGCGGCGACCTGTACGCGATCGTGTGGTGCGCGAAGGAGAAGAAGCTGTTCGGCATCAACGGCAGCGGGCGCTCGCCGCAGTCGCTGACGCTCGAAGAGTTCGAGAAGCGCGGATTGAAGCGCATCCCGAGCACCGGCCCGCTGCCCGTCAGCGTGCCCGGCACGGTCGACGCCTGGTTCGAGCTGCACGGCAAGTTCGGCGTGCTGCCGATGGAGCGTGTGCTCGCACCGGCCATCGACTACGCACGCCGCGGCTTCCCGGTCAGCCAACTGATCGCGCACTACTGGCGCATGTCGGCGCGCTCGCTCGCGAAGCACGCCGGCTTCACCGAGCAGATGACGATCGACGGCCGCGGGCCGAACGAAGGCGAGCTGTGGCGCAACGAGAATCTCGCGCGCACGTTGGAGCGCATCGCGCAGGGCGGCCGCGACGTCTTCTACCGCGGCGCGATCGCGCGCGAGATCGCCGACTACATGGCGGCGAACGGCGGTTACTTGGCCTTCGAAGACCTGGACGCCCATCGTTCGACCTGGATCGAGCCTGTGGCCGCGAACTACCGCGGCTACGACGTGTGGGAGCTGCCGCCCAACGGCCAAGGCATCGCCGCGCTGCAGATGCTCGAGGTCCTCGAGGGCTTCGACGTCGCGAAGGCCGGCTTCGGTTCGGCACAGCACGTGCACTGGTTCACCGAGGCCAAGAAGCTCGCCTTCGAGGATCGCGCGCACCTCTACGCAGACCTCGACTTCATGGATGTTTCAGTCGAGCGTTTGATATCTCCCGAGTACGCCGCGGAGCGTCGCGCACTCATCACCGAGCGCGCCGCACTCTCCTACCCCATCGCGAACCCCGCCGCCGACGACGGCGACACCATCTATCTGTGCACCGCCGACGCGGCTGGCAACATGGTCTCGCTCATCCAGTCGAACTACCGCGGCATGGGCAGCGGCATGACACCCAAGGGCCTCGGCTTCGTCCTGCAGGACCGCGGCGAGATGTTCGACCTCACGCCCGGCCGCGCAAACTCCTACGCGCCGGGCAAACGCCCCTTCCACACCATCATCCCGGCCTTCATGACGAAGGACGGCGAGCCGCTCATGGCCTTCGGTGTGATGGGCGGCGCGACGCAGCCGCAGGGCCACGTGCAGATCGTGATGAACCTCGTCGACTTCGGCATGAACGTTCAAGAGGCCGGCGACGCGCCGCGCATCCTGCACGACGGCTCGTCGGAGCCGACCGGCGAGCGCATGACGGACGGCGGCACGCTCTCGCTCGAGACTGGTTTGCGCTCACCCGCCCTCGTCGCCGAACTCGAGCGCCGCGGCCACCGCCTCGGCAACGACAAGGGCAACTTCGGCGGCTACCAAGCCATCTGGCGCGACCCCACGACCGGCGTCTATTGGGGCGCCTCGGAGTCGCGCAAGGACGGCCACGCGGCCGGCTACTGAGCGTGGGCCGCATCGGCGATTGGGTCGTCGTCGCGAACGCGCGCGACTGGATCCACGCGAACCTGATGGCGGGCGTGCTCACCGAAGCGGGCCTGGCGGTGCGCATCGGCAACGAGCACTTGCAGGGCGTGCTCGGTGACGTGCCGAGCGACATGGCGAGCCGTCCGCACGTGCTCGTACACGCGCGCGACGCCGCGTGGGCAAGCGAGGTCCTGGCCGAACTCGCCGAGGACATCGACGAGCAGCGGCGATCTCGGATCGATACCGATCCGGGGCACGAGGATGAACAGGACCGCTGACCGCTGACGGGCGAGACACGCGCACAACTCATTGAGCGAACCGAGCTTGTGTCGCACATCGAGACCGGGTCGATACGCTCCAGCAGAAACTCGCAGCGCGGGCCGACCGGCGTTCTTCCGACGCTCGATCTAGCGATCTGCCGGCCCCGGATCTGGCGATCTGCCGACGACCCTTCCAGCGCTTCGCCGACGTGCTGATCAGCTCGCTGTCGACTTCACGCGGCATCGTTCTCTACGACGGCGAGACGTGCGCGAGCTTCGGCGACGGCATGCATGTCGTGCCGATTCGGGCGCTGTGGGAGAAGCTGCCCGTGTGAGAGTGACACGGCGCTCTCGACCGACAACCGACCGCGACTCCACACCATGTCCAAGACCAACACCGACCTCGTCCGCAGCCTCTACGCCGACTTCGCCGCGGGCAACGTGCCGAGCTTCGTCTCGAAGCTCGCGCCGAACATCCACTGGAACGAAGCGGAGGGGTTTCCACTCGCCGACCGCAATCCGTACGTCGGCCCGCAGGCGATCGTCGATGGCGTCTTCGTGCGCGTGGCCGCGCTGTGGAGCGACTTCAAAGTCGTCGTCAAAGACGTCGTGGGCAGCGGCGACGTGGTGACGATGTTCGGACGCTACCAGGGCACGTCGATCGCGACCGGTTCGAAGTTGGACGTGCAGGTCGCACACACCTGGTGGATCGCCGCCGGTCGCGTCGTGCGCTTCCAGCAGATGGTCGACACGGCGGGTGTGGCAAAGACGCTCGTTGCGAAGTGAAGGCGAAGGCGTCGCACGATCGACGGATCGTCGTGGTCGACTCGAGTGAGCGCGTTGTTCGCGCACGGCGTGTCACGTCAAGAACACGTTGTGCGACTTGATGGTGGCCGCACGGTTGTTTTGCCGCAACACGATCGTGCCTTGCGCGTCCGCACCATCGGCATGTGCGAGAACTCCGCGCGCCGAGGCGACGAAGAGCGCGCCGCGGCGCTCCACCCAACCACGTCGAGTAGCAACGCCATGAACTTCTTTGTCACGCGTCGATCCGTGTCCGCCACCGCGGCACTGATCCTCACGAGCGCAACCGCCTTCGCTCAAGACCGCATCCAGATCCTCCATGCGTCCGACCTCGAAGGCGGTGTGGACGCGATCAGCTCCGCTCCCAACTTCGCCGCGATCGTGCAGGCCCTGGAGAACGATGCAGCGATCCAAGCGCTCCCCTCGTTCCTGCTGTCGGCCGGCGACAACTACATTCCCGGTCCGTTCTTCTCGGCCGCCGCGGACTCGTCGATCCGGCCGGTCATTCGCAGTGTGCTGGGCAACCCGGCTGCCCGTGAAGGCGTGGGTCGCGTCGACCTCGCCATCATGAACGTGCTCGCGTTCGACGCCTCGGCAGTCGGCAACCACGAGTTCGACGCCAGCACCTCGGTCTTCCGCGAGATCATCGGGACCGACATTCGCGACGGCAACAACGACGGCATCCTCGACGATGCCCGTTGGCTCGGCGCCCAGTTTCCCTATCTGTCCTCGAACCTCGACTTCTCGGCGGAGGCCACGCTGAGCGGGCTCTTCACTTCGGCGCTCCTGCCGAACACGGCCTTCAAAGGCAGCCTGTCGAACCTCGCCGCCGCCGCGGCAGCGCCCAAGCTCGCCAGCGCGACGACGATCACGAAGGGCGGCGTCACGATCGGAGTGGTCGGCGCGACCACGCCGATCGTCGCGACGATCTCCTCGACGGGCAACGTGATCGTCAAGAACCCCGGAGCGGGAACGAACAACATGACGCTGCTGGCGCAGATCGTTCAGCCCCAGATCGACGCGCTCGAACTGGCGGGCGTGAACAAGATCGTGCTCGTCAGCCACCTCCAGCAGTTGACGCTCGAGCAACAGCTCGTCCCGCTGCTGAGCGGCGTCGACGTCGTCATCGCCGGCGGGTCCGACACGCTGCTCGCTGACGGCACGGACGTGCTGCAGCCCGGTGACGTCGCCGCGGGCGCCTATCCGATCGTCGCCACCAACCTCGACGGCCAGCCGACGCTGATCGTCAGCACCGACGGTGAGTACTCCTACGTCGGTCGCCTCGTGGTCGACTTCGACGCGAGCGGTGTGGTCGTCCCCGGTTCGGTCGTCGCGGCGGAGAGCGGCGCCTACGCTTCGAACTCGGCCACGGTTCAGGCGCTGTGGGGCAATCTGGTCACCCCGTTCGCCGTCGGCACCAAAGGTGAGTTGGTGCAGCGGCTCGTCAACGCCGTGCGCGCGGTCGTCATCCTGAAGGACGGCAACATCCTCGGCCGCTCGAACGTGTACCTCGAAGGCCGCCGCGAGTTCGTCCGCTCGGAAGAGACGAATCTCGGCACGCTGACCGCCATCGCCAACCTCGAATTCGCTCGCCAGTTCGATCCGACCGTGGTCGTGTCGCACAAGAACGGCGGAGGCATCCGCGCGTCGATCGGTGCGATCGACGGCTTGACCGGCGCCCTGCTGCCGACGGAAGCGAACCCGGACTCGGGCAAGCTGGCCGGCGAGATCTCGCAGCTCGATGTCGAGAACGCGCTGCGCTTCAACAACGGACTCACGCTCATCACGCTGACGCGTCAGCAACTGCGCGACGTTCTCGAGCACGCCGTCTCGCAGGCGACGCCCGGTGCGACGCCGGGCGGCTTCGCGCAAGTCGGCAACATCGTGTTCAGCTTCGACCCGTCGTTGCCGGCGGGTGCACGCGTCCGTACGGCGGGCATCACCACGCCGAGCCACTGGAGCGCAGGCTTCCTGCCGGTCTTCGTCTTCGGCGGCATCACGTTCGGCACGACGCCGGTGCGCATGGTGACCCTCAACTTCCTGGCGGACGGCGGCGACGGTTACCCGTTCCCCAGCTTCGTCGCAGCGGACCCGGTCTTCGCCAACCGCGTCAATCTGCTGACGGCCGGCCTGCCCGTCGGCTCGGCGACCTTCGCGGCGCCGGGCAGCGAGCAGGACGCGCTCGCTGAGTACCTCCTCCGCAAGACGCTGGCGACTCCGTTCAACGTCGCCGAGAAGGCGCCGGCGGTCGATCTCCACATCCAGAACCTGGGCCTGCGCCCCGACCAAGTGATCGACACGCTCGTGCGCCTCTTCCGCGCGGCGCTCTGAACCGAACGCGGCGGCAACGCTGCGATGCCTTCGACCCCCGACGGTCTGTGGTGCGACGAGCCGAGTCGCACCGCACCGTCGGGGGTCGTTGTATTTCGGGCGCACCGAGCGCCGTGCCGCGCGTGCCCGTGACGGAGCCTGGCCGCTCGAGCCCCGCGACTGTGCCGACGAGGTACCGTGGAGCACATGGAGCTCGCGAACCTTGGGCGTGTATGTGCTCGTTCCGTGTGCGGCCTCGTTCTCTGCGGCACGCTCACAGCCGCGGCCCAGGCGGCGACGCTGCACGTCGGACCGAACGGCGCGTTCGCGCAGATCTCGCAAGCCATCGCGGCTTCACAGCCGGGCGACACGATCGTCGTAGAGCCAGGCACCTACCTGCCGTTCACGGTGCCGCACGCGTTGCGCGTGTTGGCCGACGGCTCGGGGCCGGTGGTCATCGGTTCGATGGCCGTGAGCGGCATCGTCGTCACGGGCGTCGCGGCTGGTGACGAGGTCGTGCTCTCGGGCCTCGAGGTGCGCACGAACACGGTCGGTGTGCAACCGACGGCGCTCGTGCGCATCGACGGAGTTGCGGGCACGGTCGTGTTGCACGACATGCTCGTGCAGGGCGCGTTCGCCGGCGTCGGAGTGCGAGCGACGAACTGCGCGCACGTGATCGTGCTCGACTCGCGCGTGCTCGATGCGGGGCCGTACACCAGCTCCACGGCGGGCGGCGCGATCGAGGCGTTCGGCTCGGTGCTCTCGATCGTCGACTCGACCGTGACCGGCGACACCGGCGGCGGCGGCGCGGCGGAAGCGGGCGATCACGCGCTGCTCGTCAGCGGCGGTCGCGTCGAGATCTGGCGCTCGAGCCTGCGCGGCGGCAACGGGGTCGGCTCGAAGGGCTTCGGTGTCGTGTCGAACGGCGGTGACGGCATCCGCGCGACGAACGCCGTGATCACGAACTTCGGCGGACCTGACAGCGAGGTGCGCGGCGGCAATGCGGGCCCGAGCGGTCCGTTCGGCGCTCCAGGCCAAGGCGGCGTCGGTGTGCGCCTCACGACGAACGCGACGGCTCACTTCCAAACGAATGTCGCCGTGAGCGGCGGCTTCGACCTCGCCCTCGTCAATCAATCGCCGGCGTTCCTGGCCGACGTGACTTCGACGGCGCAGCTCTACGCAGCGACGTTCGGATCCATGGCCGCGACGAGCGCGCGAGTGCCGGTCGGCGGCAGCGCCGCACTCGAGATCGACGGCAACCCGGGCGCCTTGTGCGCGCTCTTCTTCGCGCTCGGCACGGGCCCGCGCCTCGAGCTGCCGGGCGTCGTCGGCACCGGCGTCCTCGACCTCGGGCTGTTCTTCCAGACGCCGACGTTCGCGCTCGACGGCCTGGGCGAAGCGACCGCGCTCGTCGGTCTGCCGTTCCCGTGGCTCGTCGATCAGACCGTCTGGTTCCAAGCCGTCGAAGTGTTCGGAACGCAGGTGACGATCACGAGTCCGGCGCTGGTGGTCGTGACGCCGTGACGGGCGGCCCTTCGCGCCGCGCCACGGGTCGAATCACATGCATTGTGCCCCTACGCGCACGCGGCTGAAGTCGCCGCGGCGCGCGTCTTCTTCGCGCACGAAGAAGTAGATCGTGCCACCGTCGCCCCACATCAGGTCGAGGTCGTCATCCGAGTCGATCTGAAGGAGCAGTCGCCAGTCGCGACGGGCGGCCTCGACATCGGCGTCGTCGAAGTGGGAGAAGCTGCGGCCCTCGAACGCTTGGTTGCACTCGTATTCCATGTAGTCGGTTTGGACGATCGCTGGAAAGCCGTCGATCTGGTGACGAGCACCCCCACCGTCTCGTCGATCGCAGAGTTCGCCGTAGGCCTCGAGTTCGGCCTCGGACAGCTGAAGCGCTGAGACCTGCGGGCGTTCAGCCGAAGGCAGCGTCGTGGTACGGACGAACTCGACGTTCCTGCAGAGCGGCCGCGCATCGGTCCACTCCAGCGCACGAGCGTCGACAGGCTGTTCGAGGTCGTCGACGAGCTGGACGTGAAAGTAGGTCGACGTCTCGCTCACATCGGCGGCGATTGCGTGTTCGACGTCGGCGAAGAATAGCAGCGCGCCGCGCTTCGGCAGCCAATCCGTCGGTACGGCGGCGTGCAGTTCACCGAGCGAAACACGAGCGACGAGGTCGAGCGTGATCTCGCGCTGCGGCACTTTGAAGTGACGCGCGAGGTCGATGGGCGGGAACAAACGCCTCGGCAAGTCGATGCCGCGTTGCAAATCGACGTTGCTTCCGAAATGCGATCGGGTCGGACGCTCGGTGAGCTTCAGGCGCACGGCCGGTCGCGCGAGACCGCGCACAAGATCTTCGAGGTTGCGCATCGCAGTCAGTCAGCGAGCCAGCCCGCGAACTTCGACCGCGGGATCGGCGCGTCCATCCACGACGTGTCGGGTTCGGGGCGCGTGAGCAGCTCGCGCACCGACACCAGCTTCGGCATCGGATGCGAACTCGGCCGACCCTTTGCGGTGATCCAGGTCAGCGCGCGGCGGCTCTCGATCGTCACACACACGAGGTCGGTGATGCGGCAGTCCTGGCCGACGTATTCGAGCACCGCGGAGTGGTTGCCCGCGGCCCACTCCTTGGGCGCGTCGGCACCGCTCATCAGCTTGCGAATCGGCAGGCCGAAGCCTTGCGCGACCTTCTCGAGAGCGACGGGGAAGCCGCGCTCGACGAACAACTGGAAGAGCGGGTCGTACAACTCGAGCGCGATCTCGCGCGCGAGCGCCATGTCCTCCGCCGCCGCGCCCATCCAACGCAGGTCGAACGCGAGGCCGTTCCACGCGAGGAGGCGCGTGCCCGTCTTCTGCGCCGCGCGCAGCGCGACGAGCACCGCCCGCACGTCGCTCGCCGTCATGTGCGGCGCCGGCTTGCCGCCCGCATCGCGTCCGTACCAGTGCGTGACGTTCGTGCCGTCGAACGCCGCCGCGCAGGCGATCTTGAACGGCCCCTTGCTGTTGAGGTCTTCGCCGGGCGCGAGTTCGAGGACGTCGGCGAGTTCGATGTCGAACGAGAGGTTCTGCGGCATGGCGGCAAGGTAGCACCGCGCACCACTCGACGCCCCCGTCGCAGGTTCGGCTCGCGGGCGGCGCCGCGCGAATGCGGAGACGCCGGCGAGGTACGGCACGCGCTCCGACCCGCCAAGATCGTGCGCATGCGTCGGCGCTCGCTCGTGCTCGTTCTGGTGGTTCTCGCGCTCGCCGTGTTCGTCGCGATGTGGCGGCGCGAGCCGACCGCCCTCGCAGCGCGAGTCGCGGCGACGATCGACTCGCGCGACCGCGCCGAGACGGCGGACCTTGCGGAGTCATCGGGCCTCTCGCGGGGCGCTCACGCGAGTTCGAGGAAGCAACTGACCGCGACGGAACCGGCGGCGTGGCGCGTCGTCGACCACGCCACGGGAGCGCTCGTACTCGCTGCCGCCGTCGAATGCACGGACTCGCGCGGCCAGGTCTCGACTTCATCGATCGCCGGTTGCTTCGAGCCGATCGGCGAGGCGCCGTTCCTGCTCGAAGTCGCGGCGCAGGGCTACGCGACACGCTGGGTGCTGCTCGTCGACGCCGAGCCGGTCGATGTCTGGCTCTGGCGCAGCGGCTCGGCCATCGTGCGCGTCGTCGACGAGGCCGGGCATGCCGTCCCCGCCTTCGCATTCGAGCTCGCACCTCCGGAGCGCAACCACGAAGGCGAGCCGGCGACGAGTTGCGTCAGCCTGTTCGAGCACTTCGTGGAAGAGGGCGAGCCCATCGATCTCGCCGAGTTGGAGAAGCGCCCGGGGCGCCGTGCGCTCGATCCGCAGTGCTCGTTCCCGGTCGGCCCGAGCAGCGATTGGCTGTACGCGCGCACCGATCGCGAAGGCTCCGTGCACTTCGACGGGCTGCCGATCGGCGACTATTCCGTGCGAACCGAGGACGAGCGCACCGTGCGCTCCACGGCTCTCGGAACACCGCTCGAGAACCAGCTCGGCCGCGTGTTCAGGTCGGCCCCCGCGAATCTCGCTGCCGGTGCGACGATCGAGTTCGAACTCGTGCGCAGCGGCAGCGCGGCGGCGCGGGTGTTCCTCGGACCGTCGGCGTTCGACATTGAAGCCGATCTGCACCGCGTGAACGACACACTCGGCGCCACGCGGCCGTGGCGCCGTTCGCGGGCGACCGTGAACTACGAAACGCTCGACGACGTGAATGGTGAAGTCCGCCTCGTCGGCATGGACCCCGGCCGCCATCTGCTCTCGCTGCGTTGGCAGGTGCCGCCCGCTGACGGCTGCCACGCCGAAGAGAGTCAGATCTGTTTCAAGGAACTCGTCTTCGACGTCACGGCAGGCGTCGACGTCGATCTCGGATTCGTCGAACCGGATGCGGGCCGACTCGAACTCGAATTCGAAATGGTCGATCCCGATGGCGCGCCGATCGCGCCCGCTCTGGCCTTCGAGCTGCGCGATGCGGTCCGAGATCCGGAGCGCAACCCTGTCGAACTCGACGTGCGCCTCGAGATCGACGGGACCGTGGTTTCGAGCCGCACGGACTTCAACGTGCCGCTCGAAGAGGGCTGTCGGCGCTTGGTGGTCCGCGGGGCACCGCGTTCGCCGCGACGTGTCACGCTCGAACCGGACATCGACGAGCCGACCGGCTTGGCGCACTGGTCATTCGATGGCCCGAGCACACACGTCGTCCCGAGTGAGGCGAACGGTCGCATCACGATCCCCGTCGTCATGCATGCGTCGCGCGTGATGACCTTCACGGCGACGCTGCCGCTCGACCACGTGATTGGAGACTTCACGCTCCCCCCACGCGGCCTCTTCGACGTCACGCTGGTCGAAGTCTCGACCCGCCGCCTGCACGAGTTCTCATTGTCCGGGGTGGATGCGCAGAGCTCGCGACTCGAGGCAACGACGACCGTGCCCCTGGGCCGCTGGCGCACGTCGAGCCACCTCGTGCTCGTATGCGATGACGATGTCGCGACGCACGAGTTGCTCGGCGGCCTGTTCATGAACTACATCGACGGGGAGGACGCCGAGTGGTTCACGCTCCACGAGGAATTCGACGTCGCGCCGGACTGCGACTCGTTTCGCGAGCTGACGGCCATGCGAGCCGCCACGGCGCGACTCGTCGAAGGCGGCACCGGCGTCGATTCGGTGCGAGAAGTCTGGTCCGGCGAACGCGAGGTGGCCTGGGATGCGGCCGGGTCCGCGACGTGGGAGCCGCTGACCGGACGCTACACCGAGTACGTCGCTCGAAGATACGACGACGCCGGCATCACCCAGTTCGGCCTGCCGCCGAACAGCCGCGTGCGTTGGTGCGAGAGCGGCTTCGAGTTCGAAACCGGGCCGCCGGGATCGACGGTCGAGGTCGTGTGTCCGGCTGCGAAGTGAGTGCCTCGCGGATTCAGTTCTCGTGGCGGTCGCGGGCCGCGCGCTTCCGCGCTTCGAGTTCTTCGACGGTGCGCGGCCAATCGTCCTTCAAGAGTTGGCTGAGCGCGCGGTCCCTCAGGAGCTTGCCGCCCGTCTGACACGTCGCGCAGTAGTTGAACTCGCGCTCCGTGAAGGCGACGCGTTGCACGGGGGCGCTGCACACGGGGCACGGCTCGTCGTGACGACCGTGCACGGCCATGTCGGGGCGGAAGGCGGTGACCTTGTCCGGGAAGCCGTCGCCGACTTCGGCGCGCAGTGTCTCGGTGAAACGCGTGAGTGTGTTGCGCAGCGCGTCGAAGAGGCGCCGCGCGTCGGGCTCCGTGAGTTCCTGCGTGCGGACGAACGGCGAGAGGTGCGCGGCGTGCAGCGCCTCGTCGGAGTAGGCGTTGCCGATGCCGGAGAAGATCGACGGGTCGGTGAGGGCGCGCTTGAGCGTGTGGTTGTCGAGCGCGAGCCGCGCGGCGAACGCTTCGAAGTCGCATTCGAGGACTTCGAGGCCGCGTGGGTCGTGCTCGGCGAGAGCGGCGCGGCCGCGCACGACGTGGAGGTGCGCGCGCCTCTTCGTGCCGGCTTCGGTGAGAAGGAGTGTGCCGTGTTCGAAGTCGAAGGCGGCGAGGGCGCTCTTGCCGGCCTGCTTCGCGTTGGGCTTCCCTGGCGAACGCGCGGTCCAGCGCAGGCGGCCCGCGATCATGAGATGGAGCACGAGGAACAGCTCGCCCTCGAGTTCGAACACGATGCGCTTGCCGAGCCTCTCCACGCCGACGATGCGCGCACCGTGTGTCGCGCTGAGCGGCGGCTCGACGCTGCGCAACAGGAAGATCGACGCGAGTCGCACACCGACGAGCCGTCGCCCGACGACGTGGCGCGTCAGCGCTTCGACGTACACGGTGACGTCCGGCAACTCGGGCATGGCGAAGTGGTGGCGGCTGCGTGTCGGACACCGTACCGCCACCGCGCATCACGCCACGCGCGTGTGCTTCTCTTTCACCACGTGGTCGGCCACGTGCGAGGCGCACCAGGCTTCAGGCTTCAAGCGCACTTGGAAGCCGCTGCCCAGACCCATGCCGGCGAGCGAATGCGCGTACTGCGCCGAGCGGTGCCGCGCGTCCTGATTCGCGTCGATGTGGATGACCACGTCCTGCGCGACGATGGTGTCGACGAGTGCGGCGATCTCGAGTGAGAGCTGCGCCTCGTGCATCAAGCGCTGCGCCAGCGAGTACATGCGCGGTTGGCGCTCCGAGAAGTACAGCACGCGGCCGCCGCCGAGCGGGCGCGGGATGGCGACGACCGTCACGAAGTAGGTCGAACCGCCGCGGTTCTTCGAGTCCGTTCCGACGTGCACGTCGACATCGTCCTCACCGACGAGATCGAGCAACGTCCTTGGGAGGTCGGCCACCACGGTCCCCGAAAGCGTCTTCCATGCGGATCTCATGGTCTCGGATGATGGCACAGGGCGACGGATCGTGCTCGCTGAGGCATGGGGCATGCCATCGTCTTCCCAGAGCGGAACCGCGGGGCACACGCCGTGCCGCCGTGTGGCCCGAGCGTGTGAACGTGCATCCGACATGGCGCAGGAACTGTGTATCGAACTCGCGAGCGCACTCGCCGAACGTGCGGGTACCCGCTCGCTCGGGGCGTTCCTCGACGAGCCGCGCCGCGCTCACGCCGGCAATCTCCTGTTCTTGCACGGCGCCGGCCTCGATCGCCGCGGCGCGTTCATGGAAGCGTTCGCAACGGCGTGGTGCGACCGCGGTTGGCGTGTGTTGCGTTTCGATCAACCGTACATGCAGCGCGTGCACGACGAGGGTCGGCGGCGGCCGCCGGACCGCATGCCGGTGCTGCTCGCGGCAAGTCGCGCGGCGCTCGCGTTCGCACAGGAGCAGTTCGGCGGCACGTGGAGTCTTGCGGGCAAGTCGATGGGCGCGCGCATCGCGACGCTGATCGCGGCGGAGGAACCCGACGTGTTCGCGAACACGACCCGCGGCGGAATTCGCGCGGTGCTGGCCCTCGGTTATCCGTTGCATCCGCCGACCAAACCGCAGGAGCTGCGCGTCGCACACTTCCCGCGCATCGGCGTGCCGCTGTTCGTCGCACAGGGCACGCGCGATCCGTTCGGATCGGCGGCGGAACTCGCGCCGCACCTGGCGAACATCGCGACTCACAACGAGCTCTTCACCGTCGACGGCGGCGACCACGACTTCGACGTGCTCGCGCGACTGCGCCGCTCCCAAGCCGACGTCGTGAGCGACGTGGCCGAACGCAGCGCGCAGTTCCTTCTGCACCACACACGCCCATGAGGACCGGCGCACCGACCAGAAGCGAACTCCTTGCACTGGCGAAGCGCGACCCTGTGCTCGGCGCGGCCATGAAGCGCGTCGCTCCGTACCCCGGCTTTCCTGACGGCCACGAGAGCCCCGCCGACTCGCATTTCCACGCACTCGCACGCGCCGTCATCCACCAGATGCTGAGCGGCAAGGCGGCCGCGACGATCCATGCGCGCGTGCACGCACTCACGCCCGGGCCGCGTTTCCCGACGGCCGAACAGATGCTGGCGCTCGATCCCGCGTTGTTGCGCGGCGCCGGGCTGTCGAACGCGAAGGTCGCCGCCATGCGTGATCTCGCGGAACGCGCGCTGTCCGGCGATTTGCCGCTGCGCCGCATCACACGCATGAGCGACGAGGACGTGCTCGCACACGTCACCGCGGTGCGCGGACTCGGCGAGTGGACGGCGCAGATGTTCCTGCTCTTTCGCTTGGGCAGGCTCGACGTGCTGCCGCCGCATGACCTCGGCGTGCAGGAAGGGCTGAAGCGCCTCGATGGTCTGGCAGATCGTCCGAAGCCGAAGCAGTTGCTCGCGCGCGCCGAAGTGTGGCGGCCGCTGCGGTCCGTCGGCACGTGGGTGATGTGGCGGCTGTACGACGTGAAGTGAGCCGCGCGACCACACGTCATGGACACGAACACGATCGTCGCTTGGCTCGTCGGTGCGCACTGCGTCTTCGGGCTCGTACGCATCCTGCGCTCGCCGCTCGCGCACATGCACGGCTGGATCGTCGTGTTCGGAGGGCTCTCGGCGGCGATCATTGCGCTGTGGCGCTTCGCGCCGGAGCACCTCGCCGCAGCCGTCTTGCCGCCGTTCGTGTTCTTCGCTCTCCTGCCGCAGATCGCTTTCGCGCGCGGCGCTCGCGCGCTCGCGGTCGGCGACTTCAGGGCGGCCTTCCGTTGGTACGCGGTCGCGCGCTTCACGCACCCGTTCCGCAACGCCTACGGCTGGCCGACGTTCGTCGCACGCGTCCGCATGGACCAAGAGCACCTCGACGACGCGGAGGCGTCGCTGGCCGCGGCTCACGCCATCGCGACGAAGCGCTGTGGTGCGCGCGGCGCGGCGCTCGCACACATTGCATACTCGACAGGCGATTGGGAGGCGTGGCTCGATCGGTTCGAGCAGCATCCCGAGCGCCGTGAACTCGAACGCGACCCGTCGCTGTACCTCGCTCGACTGACGGCGCTCGGCGAGCTGAGCCGCATCGACGAGCTGGTCGCGCTGTACGAGGCGAACGAGAGCCGCTTCGCGGGCTCGCTGCCGCCGACGACCGCGCTGCTCGTGCGAGCGACCGTCGCGGCGTACCTCGGCGACGTGGGAACGGTCGCGTGGTTCGAGCGCGGCGCCGTCATGGAGATGGACGATCGGTTGTGTTTCCTGCGCGGGCGCGCGCTCGAACGCGCCGGTCGTGCGGAGGAGGGCCGCGAGGTGTTGCTCGCGCTCACTGCGTATCCGAATGCAACGAAACTGCAGCGCCGCCGCGCCGCGCGAGCACTGGAACGTCCGCTCGCGCCGCTCCCGATCTCGGACGCGCTGCGCCTGCGCCTCGGACACCTGCACGAGCGCGAACGCCACGACGCGCGCTTCGCCCTCGTGCCTCGCGATCCGCGCCGCGCGCCGTGGGCGACGCGCGCGCTCGTCGTGTTGTTGGGCGCGGTGTTCGCGCTGCAACTCGCACGCGGCGCGACGCTCGCCGACGCGCTCGACGCCGACGGCAACTTCGACCCGACCGAATTGATCGCGATGGGCGTGCTCGTCACGCCGCCCGACGCGCCCTACGACCAGTGGTGGCGCCCGTTCAGCGCCGCGTTCCTGCACGTCGACGGCTGGCACTTCGCGCTCAACGCGCTCGGGCTCGTCTTCCTCGGCGGCTTGCTCGAACGCGGTTGGAGCCGGCGCTGGATGCTCGGTGTGTACCTCGCCGCGGTCGTCGTCTCGAGCCAGACCGTGGCGCTCATCGGCAGCGATTCGCCTCAAATCTTCCTCGGCGCGTCCGGCGGCGTGATGGGCCTGCTCGGCGCCGCGCTGGGTCGCACACTCGTCGCGCGCGCACTGGGTTGCGGCTCGATCGTGCCGCGTCAGGCGTTGACGTTCGGTGCGATCGTCGCGTTGCAGATGGTGTTCGACTGGTCGATGCCGATGGTCAGTTCGACCGCGCACCTCGTCGGTCTCGCGACGGGTTTCGCGATCGGAGCGGGTGCAACGTTCGCGCAGCGACGCCGTTGATCCCGTGAGCGGACGAGCCGTGCGCCGACACGCTCGTTCACGTTCTCAGGCGTTCACGCGCCCTTGGCTTCGTCGAGCGACTCGATCACGTCCATCATTTCGAGCAGCTCGCGCGGCGAATAGCCCTCGTCGTGGAACCACACGACGCGACCTTCGCCATCGAGCAGCAGCACGCGCATGTTGCGCGGTCGTTCGTTGCCGGTGAACGCCGCGATCGGGCGCGCGGCCTTGCCGTAGACGGTCACGACACTCGACCAGTCCTCGGGCGGGATGCCGCCCTTCATGCCCTCGTCGATCGTGTCCTCGAACACACTCGCGATGCGCGAGTTGATCGTCGGCAGTTCGATGATGCGCACCTTGGCGCCGGCCTGCATGAGACCGAGCATCCAGCGGTCGGCGTCGAACTGCGCGTCCTGCACGTAGCCGATCAGCACGACGGTCGGTGCGCCGAACCACGCGGCGGGAACGTCGACGCGTTCGCCGGTGAGCGCTTTGCCGGCGGCGCTCGGGAACTGCTCACCGATCGGCACGCGATTCGGGAGCGGCGAGCGGCAGCCGCCCGCGGTGAGTGCGACGGCCGCGGCGGCAAGGAGGGCAGTGACGACGAGAGCGCGCTTCATGACGTGGGTTCGCGCGCGGCGCACGATTGGAGCCACGCTCGACCGATGCGCAGTTCACTGCTCCAAGAAACTCACTCCACGAGTCGAGGTCGGCAGGCTCGCTTCCTCAGCGTGCCTGCCGACCTCGTGATCTGAAGGGCGCGCGGATCGACCGCGCAGCTCACTCACTCGATCTCTCTGCGAATGTCAGCGACGTCCGCCGGCGCGACGCTGAGCGTTGCGCGTGGCGCGTTGGATCGTGCGGATGCGTTCGCGACGCTCGCGGCGACGGTAGTCGGAGCGCTTCTCGTGCCAGGTGTAGGCCTTGGCGAGACGGAAGATGCCGCCGAAGTTGCACTGACGCTTGAAGCGGCGCAGCGCGGCTTCGAGAGATTCGTTGGAGCGGACTTGAACGCGGATCGTCATAGGGTCTTGGATCGGCACACGGGGGAGCGAAACCGGCGGTCGAGGTTCCGAAGCATGGGCTCCCGACGTGTTGAGGGCCGACCAGTATGGAGAGCGCGGCGCGAAAGGCAAGCGCTCGAATCGGCGCCTGCGGTGCGTCGCTCGGGGGCGGCGCGGGGCGCGCGGCGCCCGTCTCGCGCGCCGGCGCAGACCCGTGGGGCCGGCCGCGCCGCACCAGCAGTCGGCCGCGCCGCTCCGGCCGCCGGACCTCTTCTCTTACGATCCGCGGCGTGGCGCCCTCCCCCGCTCGATCGCGCGGCAACGAACCCGGTGGCCGCGCAGGAGGGCGCGGGAGCGGGGACGACCGGCCGCTGGAGACGCTCAGCGGCGTCATCGACCGCGTCACCTTCCACAGCGAGGAGTCGCTCTACACGGTCCTGCGCGTCACGGTCGAGCCCGGCGTCGCCCCCGCCGCGGCGGCCACGCCGCCCGCGAAGGGCGCCCCCGGAGCCCGCGGCGCCGACCCGGCCGGCCTGTTCGCGACCCGCGTGACGGCGGTCGGCGCGACGCCCAAACCCAGCGAGGGCCTGTCCGTGCGCCTGTTCGGCCGCTGGACCGACCACACGACCCACGGCAAGCAGTTCGAGTTCGAGCGGCTCGAAGTCCACGCGCCCGAGGACCCGGCCGGGCTCGTGAAGTACCTCTCGTCGAGCCGCTTCCACGGCATCGGCGAGGTGCTGGCGACGCGCATCGTCGCGAAGCTCGGCACGGACGCACTCGAGAAGATCCGCGCCGATCCCGGCTGCCTGGTCGGCATCAAGG
>JBIKNC010000245.1:0-6356 GCA_044358925.1 Planctomycetota bacterium
TCTTGAAGCCGCGCGCGTCGTTGCCCGGGATGCCGTAGACGAAGCGCTCGCCGACGTCGGCCCACACCGGCAAGTCGCGCGAGTGGCGGCCGCGGTCAGCGCTCGGCGTCCCGAAGAAGAAGACTTCTTGGCGCGAGACGGTGAGGTGCTGTGCGAGCACGTCCGGGAACAGCGCGCCGAGCCACGGCCCGCACGCGAAGACATGCGCGTCGGCTTCGAGCACACGCCCGTCCGACAGCTCCACGGCGCCGCTCGCGCTCGGTCGCGCGTCGATCTCCTCGTACACACCGCCGAGCGCGACGAACTCCTCCACCACCGCTCGGCACGCGCGGCGCGCGTGCAACACGCCGGCATCAGGCTCGAACAGCGCCCACGCGATGTCAGGCACGGCGATCTGCGGCCAACGATGCTCGATGTCGGTGCGATCGAGCACTTCGAGCGGATATCCGACCAGCGTCGCCGTCTCGCGCGTCGCGCGCAGCCACGCCTCGCCCGCCGGCTGCGCCATGAAGAGCGCGCCGGTGGGCTCGTACACCGGCCAGCGCCAACGCTCGTTGCATGCGCGCCACTCCGCGAGCGATTGCGCCGTCAACTCGGCATACAACCGCTGCCGGTACAGCCGCCGGATGATGCGCGTCTCGCCGCCCGAACTCGCGCGCGAGTTGCCCGGACCGAACGCGTCGACCAGCGTGACGCGCGCGCCGCGCCGCGTGAGTTGGAGCGCCGTCCAACCGCCGAACGCTCCCGCGCCGACGACGACGATGTGGAGTTCGTTGGACCGAGTCATGAGGAGCGAGTCTGCGGTGCGGGTCGCCTCCGACGCGCACGCCGCGAGCGACAGGTTAGGCTCCGCGCGTCGCGGCACCGCTTCACCAACCTGCCATGTTTCGCTCGCTCGCCGTACAAGGTTCGTTCGTACTACTCGTCGGGTTCCTCATCCACCTGCGAGGAATCGACATGGCTGACGCGCTGCTCGGCACGTGGAACGCGGTGTTCTCGACGACGACCCGGATGGAATATCACGGGGTCGATGAAGAGAGCACACTCCCGTCGCTCCATGCACTCGGCACGCTTCTGATGGCGCTCGGCGCCGCGCTGGTCGTGCTCCAGGCACACCACCAACTGGTTGCCGCGCGTGCGAAGGAGTGACGTGCGCGACGCGCTCGGTCCGGAGCGCCCACCGTGCATCGCTCAGGTGTCGAGCGGCACGTCGTCCCAGCGCTTCGCCGTGCCGAGCATCCAATCGAACGCGTGGCGGCGAAACTGCAGGCGCGACTCGTCGAGGCGCGGGTCGGTGCGGCCGTTGATGCGCGCGTCGACCGCGGCCCAGTGCAGCACGTAGTGGAGATCGGCTTCGCGACGCAGCTCGTCGTTCGACCGCGGGCGCACGGGCGGCGCGGAGGCGGGTGACTCGCACTCGGCTCGGAGGATCTTCGGCAGGTTGCGATCGCCCGCTTCGAGATGGCGCAACTCGCTGCGACCGGTCATCCACGCGAACGCGTGGAGCGACTCCTCGAGCCAACTGGAGTGCGCGAGCAGCCTCCAGGGCACACCGTGGCTCGCATGGGTGACACGGTCCGTGATCCAGGCGCGCGTGCAAGGGCCTTCGTCGGACGGTTGCGTGGAAACAACGACATCTCCGACATGGACACGTGCGTCCACAGTCGGAGTCGCTCGAGGTCCATGCGTACGCGGTCCGGATGCGCCCCGAAGCAGCGACTGATGACGTGCGCGCTCGCATACATGCGGCCGATGACCCGCTCGACAGGCTTCGGCTGGAGCATCTCGGGCGGTTCGATGGACGGCAGGTGTTCGGGCGGCCGCGGCAGGCCCCACGCGTCCATGCGGGCGAGCGTTTCCAGACGCAGGGGATCGACGAGCATGGCGCGGATTGGAACCGACGATGGGCGCGCCGCGGACGGGAAAGCGACCGGCGGTGCCGCAGGAGCGCGAGTGGCTCGGCGCACCCGAGTGCCGATGACGAGCCGTGCAGATCGAACACGGCAGCCGGCTCTCCGCGGCCCTCGACGGCGTGCGCGCGCTCGCGGCGTTCGCGGTCTTCGCGGGGCACGCGCGCGGCGTGTGGTTCGTCGAGCACGGTGAACTCGCGTCGGCGGGCGCGCTCGAACACGGCTTCTACTTCGCGACCGGGCTCGGGCACCAAGCGGTGCTCGTGTTCTTCGTGCTGTCGGGTCTGTTCATCGGGCAGGCGATTCGCGCCCGCACCGAACGCGGCAGTTGGAGCTGGCCGGCGTACGCGGTCGATCGGCTGTCGCGGCTGTGGATCGTGGTGCTGCCGGCGCTGTTGCTCACGGCACTGTGCGACACACTCGGCGCGCGCCTCGCGCCCGACGTGTACTCGGGCGCACATCCGTCGAACGTCATCGGTGCGGCGAGTGAACGGCTCGGGCTCGACACGCTGATCGGCAACGCAGTGTTCGTGCAGACCATCGCCGTGGACACGTTCGGCTCGAACGGCGCGCTGTGGAGCCTCGCGAACGAGTTCTGGTACTACCTCCTGTTCCCGCTGGCACTGCGCGCCGCGACGGCGCGGAGCAACGGGGAGCGTGCGCTCTGCGCCGTGCTCGCACTGGGCGGCGCGTGGTTCGTCGGCGGCGCGATCCTCACCTACTTCCCGGCCTGGTTGCTCGGCGCGGCACTCGCGTGGCGACCGGTGCCGCAGCTCGGCCTGCGAGCGGCGCGCATCGCGCTGCTCTCCTGCGGCGCGGCCTTCGCCGCCGCACTCGCCTTCGCGCGCATGCGCCACGGCCTGGTCGGCGACTTCGCGGTCGCCATCACCTTCACCGCCCTCGTCGCGAGCCTCGCGACCTTCCCGTCCGCCGCGGCGCCCGCCACGAGCCTCGCAGCCCGCGCCGCGACGTTCGTCGCGAGTTCGTCGTTCACGCTCTACGCGATCCACCTGCCGCTCGTGGTCCTCTCGTTCGCGCTCCTGCGTTCGCCGACGGACGCGCTGACGCGCATCGAGCCGACCCCGGCGAACCTGCTGTTATTCGCGCTCGCCCTGGCCTGCGGCCTGGTCGTCGCCCACCTCGTCGCACGCGCGACCGAGGCACACACGGGTGCGCTGCGCCGCCGCGTTCAGCGATTGGTCGTCCGTGAGCGCCGCGCCGTCGCCGTCTGACGCACGATCGGCCCGGGGGCGGTTTGGCGCGCACGGTTGCGCGCGCGGCGACCGATACTGAGCCTCGTCCGATGTCCCCCGAGCCCCGCCTGCGCGGCCGATGCCGCGCGCTCTACTGCTTCGACGTCGCTCGCACGATCGACCTCGTGCGCGCGGAAGCGACGCTGCGGACGACGCGGCGCACGACGTTCCACCACAAGGGGCGTTTTCCGGCGCTGCGCGGCGTCGCGGCGCCCGTGCGCGTGTCGTGGCACACGCCGGCCATCGAGATCGGCGGTGAGCGTTCGGACACCGAGGTCGAGATCGCGCTCTACGACTTCGGCGCGGTCGCGATCACGTGGTCGCACCCGGTCGAGGGCGGCCTCGACGACCTCGTGCGTGTGACGGGCGAGCTGTACGACAACACGACGTTGATCGCGCGTTCGCGCGAGATCGCGCTCGAACTCGTGCAGCAGATCGGCGAGGCGGCGGACCGCGCGCGCCTCCACGACGTGGTCGAGGACTACGTCGTGTTCGAGCTCGAGCCCGTCGAAGGCGGCGTCGAACGGCTGCTGTTCGAGTCGCGCGGCGACCTGGCGCGTGTGCTGCGTGCCGAAGAACAAGAGTTGTCGGAACAGGAAGTCGAGGACGCGCTCGACAGCGCGGTGTCGTACGGGCGCGACGACGTGTCGCTGGTCGACTGGCTCGGCGCGTTGTTGATCGGACGCGACACGCAGGACGAGCGGCTGCTGCTGGAACTGGCCACGGTCGAGTTGCTGGAGCTGCGCGTGCTGGACGCACAACTCGACGAGGAGATGGAGTCGGCGTACCGCCTGCTGACGACGCGGCGCAGCGCGCTCTCCGGCTTCACGACCATGCGTCGCGAGATCGAACGCATCGCGCGCACACAGGCCGACGACGCGCTTCTGCACGAGGGCATCGACAACGCACTCAAACTGTTCGGCGACGACTACCTCGCGCGGCTCTACCACGTGTCGGCCGAACGCTTCCACTTCGACGACTACGACGCGGCGATCCAACGCAAGCTCGGCGTCGTGCACAGCATCTTCGAGAGCCTCGCCGGCCAAGCCGCGCACCGGCGCGCCGAGGTGCTCGAGTGGATCATCATCCTGCTGTTCGCGATCGACATCGTGCTGATCCTCTGGCCGAGCACCTGAACCGAGCACTCATGCCGAATCACGAACGCGATCTGTCGAAGTTCGACATGGTGCGCCAGCCCGACGACGTGACGTGCGGGCCGACGTGCCTGCACGCGATCTACCGCTACTGGGGCGACGATCGGGAGCTGGGCTCGCTGTCGGACGAAGTCGCGACGGTCGACGGCGGCGGCACGGTGGGTGTGCACCTCGCGCTGCACGCACTCGCTTCCGGGTATCGCGCGAAGATCGTCTCTTGGAACCTGCGTGTGTTCGATCCGACGTGGTTCGCGCCCGGTGCCGGCTCGCCGAAGGAGAAGCTCGCGGCGCGCGCGGCGGCGCAACGCGGCACGCGCGAGGGCGATCGCAAGATGCGCGACGTGTGCGAGGCGTACGTCCAATTCCTCGAGCTCGGCGGCGAAGTCGAACTCGACGATCTCGATGCGGCGCTCCTGCGCAGCTACCTCAAACGCAACGTGCCGATCCTCACGGGCCTGTCGGCGACGTTCCTCTACCGCGAGGCGCGCGAACTCGCGGACGGCACGAGCGACGACGTGCGCGGCGATCCGTCGGGCCACTTCGTCGTGCTGACCGGCTACGACCAGGAGACGCGCGAAGTCACGGTCACGGATCCGATGCATCCGAACCCGCTGTCGCCGATCCACACGTACCGCGTGCCGATGAGCCGTTTGATCGGTGCGATCTATCTGGGCGTGCTGACGTACGACGCGAACCTGCTCGTCATCGAGCCGAAGACGACCAAACGCGCCGGCCAGCCGCCGGACGGACGCTGATGCGCACCGTCGTCGTCGTCAGCCGGCCGGGCGACTGGCCGATCACGCTGCCGGGCGTGGAGGTCGTGCTCGCGCACGACTACCTCACCGATCCGGCCTGGACGAAGGAGCGTTCGGTGCGCGCCTTCAACCTGTGTCGGTCGTACCGGTACCAGTCGGAGGGCTACTACGTGTCGCTGCTCGCGGCGGCGCGCAAACACCGCCCGTTCCCCGACCTGATGACGGTGCTCGACATGAAGAGCCGCGCACTCGTGCGCAGCACCGCCGAGGATCTCGACGAACTCGCGCAGAAGAGCCTCGCGGACATCCGCTCGCCCGACTTCGAGCTGTCGGTGTACTTCGGTCAGAACGTGGCGGCGCGGCACGAAAAGCTGGCGCGGCAGCTGTTCAGCGCGTTCCCCGCGCCGCTGTTGCGCGCGCGTTTCGTCTCGACGAAGGAAGGTTGGGAGCTGTCGCGAGTGACACCGCTCGCGTATCGCGACGTGCCCGAGACGCATCGGCCGTTCGTGCTCGAAGCGGCCAAGGCCTACTTCGCGCGGCCGCGTTATGCGGGCCGCGAACAGAACAAGGCGAAGTACGCGCTGGCGCTGCTCGCGGATCCGACGGAGGTGCTCGCGCCGTCCGACGAGAAGGCGCTCGATCGCTTCGAACGCGCCGCCGAGGAACAGGGCTTCGAAGTCGAACGCATCGACCGCGACGACTACGCGCGGCTGGCGGAGTTCGATGCGCTCTTCATCCGCGAGACGACCGCCGTCGACCACCACACCTTCCGCTTCGCGCAGCGCGCCGAGGCCGAGGGCCTTGTCGTCATCGACGATCCGCAGTCGATCCTGCGCTGCACGAACAAGGTCTTCCAGACCGAGGTGCTGGAGCTGCGCGGCGTGCCGATCCCGAAGACGTGGATCACGGACTCGATCGACCCGGACGAGGTCGCCAAACGCATCGGTTATCCGTGCGTCTTGAAGTACCCCGACAGCGCGTTCAGCCAGGGCGTCATCAAGTGCAACGACCCGGCCCAACTCGAGGTCGAAGCGAAACGCGCACTCGCGCAGTCGGACCTCTTGTTGGTGCAGGCCTTCACGCCGAGCGAGTTCGACTGGCGCGTCGGTGTGTTCGACGGGCGACCGCTGTACGCGTGCCGCTACCACATGGCCAAAGGCCACTGGCAGATCGTCAAGAAGGAGGCCGGCGGCGGCTACGACTACGGGCGCGTCGAGCCGACGCCGCTCGAAGAGGTGCCGCCGTTCGTGCTGCGCACGGCGCTGCGCGCGGCCGCGACGATCG
>JBIKNC010000246.1:0-6344 GCA_044358925.1 Planctomycetota bacterium
GCCGACGGCTCCTTGCGCTTCCTCGGCCGCAACGACCACCAAGTCAAGATCCGCGGCCACCGCATCGAACTCGGCGAGATCGAAGCGCGCCTGCGCGAAGGCCTCGGTGTGCACGACGCGGTCGCGATCGCGCGCGAGGACACGCCGGGCGACGTGCGCCTCGTCGGCTACGTCTCGCCGACCAAACCGGGTGTCGTGAACACGGACGCACTGCGCACGCACCTCGCGACGCATCTGCCGGCGTACATGGTGCCGCCGGTGATCGTCGAGCTGCCGTCGCTGCCGCTCACGCCGAACGGCAAGGTCGATCGCAAAGCGCTGCCGCGACCGGAGGAACTCCGCGCTCGCGAACAGACACCGAGCGCGCCGCCCGCCGGCGACCTCGAACTCGCGCTCGCGGAAGCGTTCGCAAGGCTGCTGGGCATCGAGTCGATCGGACGCGAGGACAACTTCTTCGAGCTCGGCGGCCACTCCCTGCTCGTGGTGCAACTGCACCGCGAGTTGGTCGGCAACCTCGCGCCGACGCTCTCGCTCACCGACCTCTACCGCTTCCCGAGTGTCGCCCGACTCGCCGCCTTCCTCGGCGGCGCGCTGGCGAACGACACCGACGCACGCAGCACCCGCGGTGCGGCGCGCGGCGCGGCGCGGCGCGAATTGCTCGCGGCGCGGCAACGACGAACGGCTTCCTGAAGAGTGCTCACGCCCCCATGAGCCAACCCCACGAGTCCACGACGGAGCCCAGCGGCTCCGAGATCGCGATCGTCGGCATCGCCGTGCACCTGCCCGGCGCGCCCGACGTGCGCGCCTATTGGCACAACCTCGCGAACGGCGTCGAGTCGATCACGCGGCTCTCGCGTGAACAGTTACTGGCTGCGGGCGTCGACGAAGCGACCCTCGACCATCCCGACCACGTGCCGGTCGCCGCGCTGCTGGGCGGCGTCGATCTCTTCGATCCGGAGTTCTTCGGTCTGTCCCCGAAGGAAGCCGCGATCATGGATCCGCAGCACCGCCACTTCCTCGAGGCGTGTTGGGAGGCGCTCGAGGACGCGGCCCACGTGCCGTCGCGCTTCGAAGGTCCGATCGGTGTGTTCGCGGGCTGCGGCATGGGCGCGTACTTCGCGTTCAACCTGCTGGGCAACAAACGCCTCGTCGACGACGTCGGGCTCTTCCTGCTGCGCCACACCGGCAACGACAAGGACTTCCTCGCGACGCGCGCGAGCTACGTCTTCGACCTCAAAGGGCCGAGCGTCAACGTGCAGACCGCGTGTTCGACGAGCCTCGTGGCCGTGCACCAAGCGGCGCAGAGCCTCTTGTCCGGCGAGTGCGACATGGCGCTCGCGGGCGGCGTGACGATCGAGCTGCCGCACGGTCAGGGTTACCTGTTCAAAGAAGGCGAGATCCTCTCGCCGGACGGCCACGTGCACGCGTTCGACCATCGCGCGACCGGCACGGTGTTCGGCAGCGGCACGGCCGTCGTCGTGTTGCGCCGACTCGCGGACGCACTCGCGGACGGCGACCACGTGTACGCGATCGTGAAGGGCTCGGCCGTGAACAACGACGGCAACGGCAAAGCGGGTTACCTCGCGCCGTCGATCGACGGTCAGGCGGCCGCGATCGCGGAAGCGCTCGCAGTCGCAGGCGTGAACGGTGACGAGATCGACTACGTCGAGTGCCACGGCACCGGCACGGCGATCGGCGACCCGATCGAGGTCGCGGCGCTCACGCAGGCCTTCCGCGAGACGACGGACGTCGTGGGCAAGGTCGCGCTCGGTTCGGTCAAGACGAACATCGGGCACACGGACACGGCGGCTGGCACGGCGGCATTGGTGAAGGTCGCGCTCGCGCTCGACAACGAGCTGTTGCCGGCGAGCCTCGGTTACGAGGCGCCCAATCCGACCATCGACTTCGCGCGCACGCCGTTCTTCGTGAACGCGACCGCGCGGGCGTGGAAGCGCGGGAAGCGCGTGCGACGCGCCGGTGTGACGTCGCTCGGCGTCGGCGGCACGAACGCCCACCTCGTGGTCGAGGAGGCGCCGCTCGTGGCGCCGGGCCCGAAGAGCACGAAGCCGTTCCAGACCGTCGTGCTGTCGGCGAAGAGCGCGGCGGCGCTCGATGCGAGTGCCGCGCGCCTCGCCGCCGCGTTCGCGAGCGACGCAGCGTTCGACTTCGCCGACGCCGCGTACACACTCGCCATCGGTCGCGAGAGCTTCGAACATCGCCGCGTGCTGGTTGCGACGGACCGCGCGGAGGCCGCGGCGCTCCTGTCGAACAAGGACAAGGCGCGTGTGTTCTCGCACCGCGCCGGCGATCGCCGCGCCGAGGTGTGTTTCATGTTCCCGGGCGGCGGCGCGCAGCACCAGGACATGGGGCGCGATCTGTTCCGCGCCGGCGGCGTGTTCGCGCAATGGATGAAGCGCGGGTTCACGTGGCTCGCGCAACGCGGCCTCGAACTCGAGCGGCTCGTCTACCCCGACGCGAGCGCCGACCGCACCGCGCTCGCGCGCGAACTCGAGCGCCCGTCGCTCCAACTACCGGCACTGTTCCTCGTCGAGTACGCACTCGCCAAGGAATGGGAAGCGCGCGGCGTCGTGCCCACCGTCCTGCTCGGCCACTCGCTGGGCGAGAACACGGCAGCGGCGCTCGCCGGCGTGATGCGCTTCGAGGACGCGCTCGGCCTCGTGCGCCTGCGTGGCCAGTTGTTCGAGAAGGTCGAGAAGGGCGGCATGCTGTCGATCGCGGCGCCCGAGAGCGCCGTCGTGCCGCTGCTCGGCGCGGACTGCGACCTCGCGGTGGTGAACGCCGACCAACTGTGTGTCGCGAGCGGCCCGCAGGGCGCTCTCGCCGCCCTCGCCGAGCGCCTCACGGCTGCCGGCCTCGAGCACACACGCATCCCGATCGACATCGCGGCGCACTCGCGCCTGCTCGATCCGATCCTCGCGGACTTCCGCGCGTACCTGGCGAGCATCCCGCTCGCAGCGCCGAAGATCCAGATCGTCTCGAACGTGACGGGCGAGACGCTCTCGGCCGCCGACGCCCAGAGTCCGGACTACTGGGTGCGCCACCTGCGTTCGACCGTGCGCTTCGCGGCGTGTGTCGCGCACGTCGCCAAACACGAGCACCGCGTGCTGCTCGAGGTCGGACCCGGCAAGTCGCTCGCCTCGCTCGCGCGCGGCGGCTTGTCCGAAGCGAAACACCAACACGCGTTCCACTCGCTGCGCCACGCCGACGAGGCCGTGTCCGACGTGGTCGCGCTCGCGACGGCGCATGCGCGACTGTGGGCGGCCGGAGCCATCGAAGACGCGGGCGCGTTCTTCGCCGGTGAGAAGCGCCGCCGTGTGTCGCTGCCGACGTACGCGTTCCAACGCCGCCGCTTCTGGATCGACGCGGACGCTCGCGTCGAGTCCGCGCCGACCATCGGTCGGCTCGCGAACGCCGAACAGTTCTTCGCGCGCCACGTCTGGCAGCGCGCGCCGATCCATGAGTCGCGCCGCGACATGTCCGGCGAACACGTGCTGCTGTTCGCCGACGCGGCGGGCGTCGCCGAGCGCGTCGAGCGCGAACTCGCCGCGCGTGGCGCCGTCGTGACGCTCGTCGCGCCGGGCGACACGTACACCCGTGTCTCGCGCGAGCGCTACACCCTCGCTCCCGAACACGGCCGCGAAGGCTTCACGCTGCTGCTCGAAGACCTCGTGCGCGAAGGCCGCCGCCCGGCCGCGATCGTGCACCTCATGAACCTCACGGCGGACCGCTCGCACCGGCCGGGTTCGAGCTTCTTCCACGAGACCGTCGAACGCGGCTTCCACGCGCTGTTCTTCCTCGGGCAGGCGCTCGCGGCGGCAGAACTCGGCGCGCCCGTGCGGCTCGTGTTCGCGGCGAACGGCCTGTACTCGGTGAACGGCGAGCGCATCGACGAGCCGGCCAAGGCGCTCGCGCTCGGCGCGCTGCGCACGCTGCCGCGCGAGATCGAAGGCCTGACGGCGCAGGTGCTCGACGTCGAGTTGCCGCTGAAGCGGCGCGGCGCTCGCGGCAAGTCGGCGGTCGATGCGCGCGGACTCGACGCGCTCGCTGCGGCGATCGCGGCGGAGTTCGACGCGGTTGCATCGAACGGCGAACACGCGCTGCGCAGCTGTGAACACGCGTTGCGTGGCGGCGAGCGCCATGCGCGCACGATCGCAACGGCGCGTGTGCCGCACGGCTCGCGCTTCACGCCGCTGAAACACGGCGCCTACCTCGTGACCGGAGGCCTGGGCGGCGTCGGCCTCGCGCTCGCGCGCCACCTCGCACACACGGCGCACGCGCGGCTCGTGCTGCTCGGTCGGCGCGCGTTGCCGGCGCGCGATCAGTGGGACGCGTGGACGCGCCACCACGGCGCGGACGACGCGACGAGTCGGCGCATCGCGAGTGTTCGGGAGCTCGAAGCACTGGGCGCCGAGGTCTTCACCGTCGCCGCCGACGTCACGGATCCCGAGGCGTTGCGCGCGGGCCTCGCTGCCGCGCGCGAGCGCTTCGGCGCTCTCGACGGCGTCTTCCACGCGGCCGGTGTGGTCGACGACGGCCTGCTGGCGACGCGCACGCACGAACAGGTCGAGGCGGTGCTCGCGCCGAAGGTGCACGGCACGCTCGTGCTCGACGCGGCGCTGCGCGCCGTTCACGGAGACGAACAACCGCGCTTCTGCATCTACTTCTCGTCGACGAGCGCCGCGATCGGCGCCGCCGGCCAGATCGACTACGCCGCGGCGAACGCGTTCCTCGACGCGTGGGCCGCGCGCTCCGGCGCGAGCGGCAGCGAGCCGCGCGAGTTCGAAACCGCAGTCGCGTGGGGTCTGTGGCGCGACGTCGGCATGGCGGCGCGCGCGGGCCGCGGCGAGAGCGACGACGGTTCGAAGAAGGCGCTCGCGCGCCATCCGCTGTTCGACACACGCGTCGAACGCGCGGACGGGAGCGCCGTGTTCACCGGTCGTTGGCGCACGGCGGATCTGTGGCTGCTCGACGAGCACCGCACGGCCGCCGGCGAGGCGCTGTTGCCCGGCACGGGCTCGTTCGAACTGTTCGGCGCCGCGTTGCGCGAACTCGGCACGCTGAGTGCGTTCGCCGTGGAGGACCTGACGTTCTTCCGGCCGCTGTACGTGCCCGACGACACCGAGATCAGCGTGCGTGTCGTGCTCGAACCGCACGCCGCGGGTTGGAGCGCGCAGGTGCACAGCCGCCGCACTGCTAACGAGCCGTGGCAACGGCACACGAGTGCGACGCTCGCGCTGCGGCGGCCCGAGCGCGCGGAGCCGATTGCGTTGCAAGCGCGACTCGCAGGCGCGACGCAGACGGCGCGCGCGACGAGTGAAGGCGCGCTCGCGAGCGCCCAGGAAGTGCACCTCGCCTTCGGTTCGCGTTGGCAGGTCCTGCGCGAGACGTGGAGCGCGGGTGAGTCGCGCATCGCGCGTCTCGAGTTGCCGCGCGGCCTCGAAGCGGAGCTCGCGACGTGGCCGCTGCACGCAGGACTCCTCGACCTCGCAACCGGCTTCGCGATGGACCTCGTGCCCGGCTACGACGCCGCGCGCGGACTGTGGGTGCCGGTGCGTTACGAGCGCGTCGTCGTGCACGCGCCGCTCGAACGCGAAGTCTTCGCGATCGCGCGTGCAGCGAGCGGCGCCGGCGCGTCGGGCAACGATGACTTCTTCACGTTCGACGTCGACGTCGTGGCGGCCGACGGGCGCGTGTTGCTCGAAGTGCGTGGCTTCACGGTGCACCGCCCGGCGCAGGTCTTCCGGCCGTCGGCCATGCCCGCTCCGCGCGAGTCGGAACTCGTGCACGACGAACGCGAGGGACGCCAGGCGCGCGCCCAGCGCGACGAAGAGTTCGCGCGCCGTGTGCGGCTCGGACTCGGCGTGGACGAGGGCTTCGCTGCGCTCGAGCGCGTGCTCGGTGCCGGCGACGCCACGCACACGTTCGTGTCGTCGCTCGACGTTCCGACGCTCGTCGCCGAGGCCGGTCGCCCGCGCCAGACAGCATCGTCCGACGACGGCGCGCGCTTCGAACGCCCCGAACTCGACAGCGACTACGTCGCGCCGCGCGACGAGATCGAACGCCAGCTCGTCGAGTTCTTCCAAGAACTCCTCGGCGTCGCCCGTGTCGGCGCCAACGACGACTTCTTCGCGCTCGGCGGCCACTCACTCGTCGCCGTGCGCCTCTTCGCGCGTATCGAGAAGACGTTCGGTCTGCGTCAGCCGATGAGTGTGCTCTTCGAAGCACCGACACCGGCCGCGCAAGCCGCACTCGTGCGTGCACACGCGCCCGCCGCGAACGAAGCGAGCCCCGCCGCGCGCGCTTCACACGCCGCGCGCCGCCAC
>JBIKNC010000247.1:0-6342 GCA_044358925.1 Planctomycetota bacterium
GATCCGACGCGCTGCGAATCCTGAGGCTTTTTGCTACGGCACCGTATTCTCAACGTGGCGGCTGCGTGTCGGACACCGTACGCGTCACCGCGCCACACACCACGCAACGCGCGTGACGACACCGCTCACCAACATCGGCGCATCGCCACCCGCTCATGGCGATCCGGGTCGCGCTCGCTGCCCCGAGCGTTACCGGCGTGATACGGCTCACCGCCCCGACGCCCATCAGACTTCGTGAGCCGCGCGGCGGCGCGTAGCCTCTCGCTCGCGGGCTCGACCTCGCACACGCCACTCATGTCGCGCGGCACCATCCTCACCATCGAAGACCATCCGCCGGTGCGGCGCGCGATCGTCGACAGCTTGCGGCACGCGGGCTTCCGGCCGGTCGAGGCGAAGGACGCGATCGATGGTGAGAAACTCGCACTCGCAGGCGGCATCGACCTCGTGCTGCTCGACGTGCACATGCCGGGCGGCGACGGGTTCGAGCTGCTCGCGCGCATCCGCAAAGTGCATCCGACGCTGCCGATCATCATGCTCACGGCGCGCGGCTCGGAGGAGGATCGTGTGCGCGGCCTGCGCGGTGGCGCGGACGACTACGTCGTGAAGCCGTTCGGGCCGAGTGAACTGCTCGCGCGCGTCGAAGCGGTGCTGCGCCGTTCGAGTGCGCGACCGCAGGCCATCGCCGGCATCGCGATCGCCGGCCGCACGTTCGACTTCGAGCGTCGCGAAGCGCGCCTCGCCGACGGCAGCGTCGTGCAGCTCACCGAGCGCGAGACGGATCTCGTCGCGTACCTCGCGCGCAATCCGGGCCGCATCGTCACCCGCGACGAACTCCTGCGCTCGATCTGGAACCTCGACCCGCGCGGCGTGCGCACACGCACCGTCGACATGCACATCGCGCGCCTGCGCGAGCGCATCGGCGACGATCCCGAGAACCCGCTCGTGCTCGTGACCGTGCGCGGCAAGGGCTACAAGCTGGCGCCGCACGAGACCGCGTCGTGAGATGCGCGGCATGAACTCGACGCGGCGGCGCTGGTTCGCGTTCGGGCTGATCGCACTGCTCGCCCTCGGTGCGTTCGCGTGGGTCTCGTACGAAGCGCTCGCGAGCGAGTCGCGCCGCGACCGACTGCGCGTCGAGACGGATCGACAGCAGCGCCTCGCCCTGGCGTTGTGGCGCGTCGATGCGACGGTGACCGCGTTGCTCGCCGGCGAGTCGGCGCGGCCGTGGCCGCTGCGGCGCGGGCCCGGGCCGCTGACCGCGCAAGAGGACCGTTCCGCGCGCTTCGTGAAACTGCGTGTCGAGTTCACGCCCGACGGCGGCGTCGCGTCGATCGAGACGCCGAGCGACCGCACCGACGCGGCGGCGCGGCTCGCGCAGTTGGTCGCGTTCGTCGAGCCGGCGCGGCTCGAAGCGGCGCTGGCCGAGAAGCCGACGCGCGCCGTGCGCACCGAGAGCGAACCGACGGCGGCGCAGGACCGCGATGCGTGGCGTCGTGCGCAGCAGCTCGCGCTCGAGGACTTCCAGTTCCGCACGCACAACATCGAGATCACGCGCGGGCCGGAGGCGCAGGGTCCGTTCCGCGCGTACCTGTTCGTGGCGGCCGAGCGGCGCGGCCATGAACTTCTGTTCCTGCGGCGCGCGACGGGCGCGAACGGGCCGCTCGTGCAAGGTGTGTGGCTCGACTGGCGCGTGTTGCGAAGCGTGTTGCTCGAATCGGTCGGCGCCGAGCTCTTCCCCGACGAAGAGGTCGACCTCGTCGCGGAGGATGCGCCGGTCGGAGCCCTGGCGCTGCGCGGCACACTCGCGAGCATGCCCGCCGCGCTCGTCGTGCGCGGCTTCGCGCCGCTCGCCGGGCCCGGGCTCAGTGCGACGCGTGCGGCGCTCGCGGCGGGTTGGCTCGCGCTCGTCGCGGCGATCGTCGCGATCGCCTTGCTGCTGCGCGCCGCGTTCGAACTCGGCGAACGCCGCGGCCGATTCGTCGCCGCCGTCACGCACGAACTGCGCACGCCGCTGACGACGTTCTGCATGTACGCGGAGTTGCTCGAGAGCGGCGTCGTGAGCGGCGAGAAGGAGCGCGCCGAGTACCTCGCAACACTTGTCACGGAGTCGCGCCGTTTGCGGCGCATCGTCGATCACGTGCTGGCCTACGCGCGCATGGGCGGCGGCCGCGAGGTCGCGCGCGGCGAGGTGGTCGCGCTCGGTGACTTGGTCGAGGCGTTGCGGCCGGCGCTGGAGCGGCGCGCCGCGGAAGGCGGTTTCGCTCTCGCGGTCGAGGTCGATGCCGGTGCTCGCGACGCACGTGTCGATGCGGCCGCGGCGCTGGTCGAGGAGCTGTTCGCAACACTCGTCGACAACGCGTGCACCCACGCCGCGACCGGCGAGCGCCGCCTCGTGTTGTCGGCGACCGCCGATGCGCGACGCGCGCGCCTCACGCTGCGCGACTTCGGACCCGGTGTGTCGGCCGAGGAGGCTCGCGCCGTGTTCGAGCCGTTCCGGCGCGGCAGAGACGCTGCGACGCCGAGCGCCGGCGGCCTGGGCCTCGGGCTCGCGCTCGCGCGCGACTGGGCGCGCGAGCTGCGCGGCGAGTTGTCACTCGTCGAGGTCGCGGGCCCCGGCGCTGCGTTCGAACTCGCGCTGCCGCGTGCTCGTTGACGCGTACGGTGTCAGACACGTCGCCGTCACGAACACACATCAACCGTGCGCCTTGCCGAATGCCGCACTGACGCGGAACGTGTGGCCGTCGGGATGGCGCAGGTGGAACTCGCGCACGCCCCAGGGTTCGTCGGTCGGCGGCTTCGTGATGCGGTGGCCGGCGGCGACGGCGCGTGCGTGCAACGCGGCGAGCGCTGCGAGCGAGTCGACCCACCAGCTCATCCACACGCCGTCGGTCGCGTCGTCGCCGGGGAAGCGCGGTTCGATGGTGCCGCGCGAGCCTTGCGCGCCGTTGCACAGGAAGATCTGCACGGTCGGCGTGCACACGCTGCCGAAGTGCGCGGGTCCGTGGGCGTTGGCGTCGGCGCCGCCGGGGATCATGCCGCCGTCGTTCCAGGCGAAGCCGCGTGTGAAGCCGAGAGCGGTGAACCACGCGAAGCTCGCGGGCACGTCGCTGACATTGAGGATCGGAGTGAGCGATGCGATGGGCATGGAAGTCGAAGCGTGGCTTCGTTGACGGGTACGGTGCCAGGCGGCAGTACGGTGCCGCACCAAGAACTGCACACCTGCGGCTGCGGCGCGCATGCGACCACGGCGCGCGATGCGCGCCGTGGTCGCATGCGCGCCGCGGCCGCAGGTGTGCAGTTCTTGGTGCGGCACCGTACTGCCGCCTGGCACCGTACCCGTCAACGGGCGCCGTCGGCCCAGCTCTGCTCGAGCTCGGCCAACTCCGCGTCGAGTCCGAGTTCGCGGTACACGTCGCACAACGCGTCGTAGGCGGTGAACGTCCACGGATCGTCGCGACCGAGCACTCGCTGCTTCGCGGCGAAGCTGCGCTCGAGATACTCACGCGCGCGCTCGCGGTTGCCGAGGCTCGACTCCACCAGCCCGAGATTCGTCGTGACACCGAGCGTCAGGCGATCGTCCGCGGCGAGCACGCGCTCCGCGATTGGCAGCAACTCCGCGTAGCGCGTGCGCGCACTCTCGAAGCGGCCGGCCGTGAAATCGGCGCTCGCGATGCTGTTGAGCGCGTCGAGCACGCGCGGATCCTCGGCGCCGAACTGCGCGCGCCGCGCCGCGACGATGGCGGCGTTCTGCGCTTCGGCTTCGAGCGTTCGGCCGCGCGCGTGCAGCAGCGCCGCGAGTTTCGAGCGCTGATCCGTGACGCGCACATCGGCGCCACCGAGCGTCGCGGCGAGGTTCTCGAGATCGCGCTCGAGCAGTGCGACGTAGCGCTCCTCGTCACCGGCGTCGTTCGCGATCGCGAACCGCACGATCAGCGCGTCGGCCGTGCGTGCGTGCGCGACACCGAAGCGCCTCTCGTAGCCCGCGACCGCCGCGTCGATCATCGGCCGGGCCTCGGCGAAGCGACGCTCGGAACCCAGGGCGAGGGCGAGCTGCATGCGCTGCTCCAGCACGTCCGGGTGATCGGCACCGAATGCGCGCTCGCCCGACTCGATGCTCTGCTCGAACAGCACGATCGCTTCGTCCATGCGCCCGCCTTGCATGTGCACGAACGCGAGGCTGCCGCGCGCGTCGATCGTGAGCGGGTGCAGTTCTCCGAGCGCCGCCTCGCAGCGTGCGAGGCGCTCGCGAGCGAGGACCGTGGCACGAGCGCGCCGGCCGAGCTGTTGGTTGGCCGAGACGAGCGTGCCCATGGCCTTCAGCACGACCGGGTCGTGCTCGCCGCGCTCGCGTTCGACGCGTTCGATCAACGCTTCGAGTTCCGTGCGCGCTTCCGCTGCGCGCTCGAGCGACACGAGCGCCGACCCGCGCAGCGCGGCCGCCGTGTCGACGACGTACGCATCGACGGCGAGTGTCGCGTCGAGCGCCGCGAAGAACGCGTCGATGCGCACGAGAGCACCAGCGAAGTCGTACGCCATCGCATGCGCGTGCGCCGCGTCGACCATGAGCGTCAGCGCCTCCCGCGAGCCGCTGCCGAAGTGCGCCTCCGCGTCGGCGAGCGCGCGGTCGAACGCGGCCATCGCGGCGGTGACGTCGCCTTCGAGCAGCGTGACCGCCGCGAGTGTGCGTGCGAGCGTGAGGCGCGTGGCGGCCGGCGTGTCGGGCTGCTGTGAGGTGTACGCCGAGGCGCGCTCGAGGTGCGGCCGCGCCTTCGCGGCGATGCCGAGACCGTGGTACGCACCACCGACGAGTTGGTCGAGTTCGGCCGCGACGCTCGGATCCGCGACTTCGCCGGCGAGCAACATCCTCGACGTGTCCGCGAGGATCGCTTCGAGCAGGCTCGTGTCGCGCCCCTGCGCGAGTTCGGGCCGCACCGACGCGAGCATGCCCGTGACGATGCGTTTGATCTCGGTGGCGCGCGCGAGTTCGCGCTCGGCGGCGGTGCGCGCGTCGCTCTCGCGCTCCGTCGCGTCCTTCGCGACCGCGAGCGCGTCGTCGGCGCGCTCCTTCTCGTCGAGCGCCCACACGAGGCCCGCACTCGTGCCCACGACGCCGAGCACGAGCACGGCGAGCGCCACCGCGCCCGCCGCGACCTCGCGCCGGTGCCGGCGCACGAATTTCGAAACGAGGTACGCGCGACTCGGCGGCGTGGCGCTCACCGGACGATCCGACAGGTGCGCCTCGACGTCGGCCGCGAGTTCGGCCGCACTCTGGTAGCGCCGCTCGCGATCCTTCTCGAGCGCCTTGAGCACGATCCAATCGAGGTCGCCGCGCAAGCGCGCGCCGAGCACACGCGTGTCGGATTCGCGTGCGGCCGCGACGCCCTGCGCCTCGACGCGCGTCACCACCCGCGTCGACGGTTTGGCGGGTACGACTTCGCGGATCGTGCGCAGCAATTCGTCGTAGCCCTTCGTCAGCACTGTGCGCAGATCGAACGGCTTCGTGCGCGTGAGCAGCTCGTACAGCAGCACACCGAGGCTGTACACGTCGGCGCGTGTGTCGACGTCCAAGGCGCCGAACGACGTCTGCTCGGGCGCCATGTACTCCGGCGTGCCGATGATCTGGTCGAACTCGGTGCGCATCGAGTGCTCGGTGAGTTCGGCGCTCGTCGCCTTCGCGATGCCGAAGTCGATCACCTTCGCGACCGCGCGCCCGTCGCTCGTCGAGACGAGCACGTTCGACGGTTTGATGTCGCGGTGGATGACGCCTTTCGTGTGCGCGTGCTGCAGTGCGAGGCACACGCTGCGGAACAACTCGAGGCGCTGTTCGACCGTCAGCGCGTGCGCGTCGCAGTAGCGCGTGATCGGCTCGCCCGTCACGAGTTCCATCGCGAAGTACGGGCGCCCGCTCGCCGTCGCGCCGCCGTCGAACACCTTGGCGATGTTCGGATGCTCCATGAGCGCGAGCGCCTGACGCTCGGCCTCGAAACGCTGGACCACCTGTTTGGTGTCCATGCCGAGTTTGAGGACTTTGAGCGCGACGTCGCGCTTCACCGGCTCGGACTGGTGTGCGCGCCACACGGTCCCGAAGCCCCCTTCGCCGAGCACCTCGACGAGCGTGTAGCGACCGATGACGTCGCCGGTGCGCTCGGCGATCACGGACGGGGTGTCGGACAGGTGGCGTGTGTGCGGAGAGGTCACGCGACTCAAAATAGCGCGTGGCGGGCTGGCGGTACGGTGTCTGACACGCAGGCGCCACGGTGAGAATACGGTGCCGTAGCAAAAAGCCTCAGGATTCGCAGCGCGTCGGATGACGTCGAGGGGCGCGCGATGCGCGCCCCTCGA
>JBIKNC010000052.1:0-21475 GCA_044358925.1 Planctomycetota bacterium
CACGCGCGCCCCATCACGTCGGCGTCACCGCGATCGAGTTTGTCCGAGAGGATCGCGAGCACATCGGCCGTGTCGCGCGCGTACGGATCGATCTGGTGGCAGTCGAACGGCAGCTCGAGGATGCGCGGATCGTTCGCGTAGTACGCCGGCAGGTCGGTCGGAGGCGGGACGAGCACCGGGCCCTGCGCTTCGCCCTCGGACGCGGGCGCCGTGCCGGCCTCAGCCTCCGCCGCGGCGCTCGCGGGATCGCTTGCGCCGTCCGTTCCCTCCGAACATCCGCACAGGACGACGAAGCACAGGGCGATGGCGCTGCGAAGATCCACGAGCATCAGCGCTGCGGCGCGGCCTCGCCCAGACCCAAACTCTCCCCGAGACGCCCTTCGGCGTGCAGGAGCGTCGCCCGCGCCTTCGCGAGGTTCGCGCGCGCGGCTTGTTCGGAGGAAAGCGCCGCCGACAGGGTCTGCTGGAATTCGAGCACTTGGAACGTCGTCGAGAGGCCCTCGCGGTAGCGCACCTGTTCGGCTTCGAGCTGACGCTCCGCGAACTGGCGCGACTTGGCCGCGGCCTCGACGGCACGCGCTTGATAGTGCACGTCGCGCAGCGCGTTTCGCAGGTCGGCGACGACTTGGTTCTCGAGTTCCGCGTAGGCGAGGTGGGCGTTGCGCACCGAGGCGCGCGCCGCTCGTTCGTTGTTCGCGGCGCGTCGGTTGCGCAGCGGCACGCTGTACGAGAGCGAGGCCGAGTACGTCGGGAAGTCGTAGCCGTACGCGGTCTGGAACGATCCGCCGATGCCTGTCTCGCTCGCCCCGCTCGAGACCGACAGCGTCAGGTCGAGTGCGGCCTCGCGTTCGGAGCGCCGCTGCACCAGGTCGACCTGCGCGGTGTCGATGTCGAACCGACGCGCGGCGAGGTCGGGGCGACGCTCGAACGCGCCGTCGAGGCGCACGAGCCAGGCGCTCGGATCCGGGGCGTCGAGGTCCGTCGGCAGCCCGGTCAGCGGCAGGATCTGGCGGCTCCAATCCTCCCGCTGGTGTCCACCCTCCTCGTCGCTCGGGCGCCCGAAGATCAGCGCCTTGAGTGTGTCCTCGCGCGCGCCGACGTTGGTCTGTGCGAAGAGCAGTTCCTCCTCGCGTGTGGCGACGTTGGTCTCGGCCTGAAGCACGTCGACCTCGGTGCCGACGCCGACGCGCAGACGCTCCTGGTTCTGGCGCAGTTGCTCGAGGCCGAGGCCGAGCGCGCGTTGGCGCACCTCGCGCTCCTCGAGCGCCGCGACGAGATCGAAGTACGCGACGTGGACGTCGAGCAGGAGCCGCTCGCGCACGTCGGCCAACAAGGCGCGCTCGCGCATCGCAGCGAGGCGCGCCCGCTCCTGTTCGACGGTTGCCTCGCGCCGCCACGCACCGCGCAGCAGCGGCTGCACGTAACTGAGCGCCGCCGTCGTGTCGGAGAATTCCTCGCCCGTCGTCGTCGAGTTCGAGCGCGTGTTCTGGACCGCCGTGGTGAAGTCGAAGCGTCCGCCCGTCGTGACCGGCAGCGCCAATCCGGCGCGCGCCTCGCGCCGATCGAACTCGAGCACGTTCGCACCCGTCACGAACGGGTTGTTCTGGGGCTGCTCGCCGTCGGAGTACGACAGCGACAGGTCGAAGACCGGATCGAAGGCGCCCCAACTCCCGCGCTCGTTGTAGCGCGCGATCTCCTCGGCCAGGCCGCTCCGCGCGAGCGTGATGTTGCTCCCGAGCGCGAGTGCCCAAGCGTCCTCGAGGCGCAGCGGCATGGGCTCCGGGACGTCTTGCCCCCCCGCCCGGCCGGGAAGTGCGAAGAGAGCGGCCAGGGCGAACGAGCGAAGGATGGGGAGAGCCTTCATGCGGCGGGAAAGCATAGCGGCGTTCGCGCTCGATCGAGCCGCGGGCGCCGCGCCCCTCGCACGACACACGTGCACGCCCTGTTCACGTTCGCCGGTTCACCAGCCCGATCGTGCGGTGAGCACTGCGGGCGCTCGCGCGGACCGTCACTCGGCTCCGAGACGCGCGAACGCGGCGACGAGATCGTCGTCGACGTCCGTGTGCGCTTCGAGAGCTCGAACGAAGGCCGCGGGATCGACGGCGACGTACGGTGCGTCGTGCGCTACGCCGCGGGCTGCGGTGATGCCGTAGGCCCGCGCTCGCGCGGCGCCTGCCCCACCGACCCGCGGCACGAGAGCGAGCGCGACTTCGGCCGCCGCCGCGCGCAGCGAGGAGCGCAGCGCGTACGCATCGAGTGCGAGCTCCAACAGGGCCGCGTCACCGGCCAGGTCGATGGCCGCGTCGGCGCGCCATGCAGCGAGGTCGGCGGCGATGCGCTCGTCGCCGGCTCGACCCGCCAGTAGCGCGAGCCGTGTCCGCAGCACGCGCTCGACGAGGCGTTCGTCCGCACGAGCGTCGCTCACGCGCTCGAGGCTCGCGACTCGCGCGCGCTCGATCAGCTGCGCCCGGAAACCGACGAGGCGTTCCCGATCCGCGAGCAGCGCCGCGTTGAACGCGTCGGACAGATCGAGTACGTCGCGCGACTCCTCGCCGATCGGCGAGGGGCTGCGATCGATCGGTTCGAAGGAGATGTCGGGCGTGTCGCGCTTGGGTTCCGGCGCGAGCAGCACGAACGCGACGACCGGCAACGCGAGCACGTGCGCGAGGACACTGGCCGCGAGCACCTTGAACAGCGTCGAACGCTCGAAGCGCGCAGCGAAGTGATCGACGAGCGTGCGGCGGCGCGCCGCGTCGGCGTGCGCCTCGTAGAACGCGTCGACGTGCCGCTCGCGCGCCTCGTCGGACACCCGATCGTGGCTGCGCAACGCAGCGACGAGGTCGACGAGCCCGTCGTCGGAATCGCCGACGCGTTCGCCGCCGTGGAGTCGACGCACGAGTGCGTCGAGACGCGCCTCTTCGTCGGCGTCGATGGGTCGTTCTCGCTGCATGTCGGAGTTCGTTCGGTGCAGAGTCTTCGGGTGGCCTGGCTTCAGGGGCACAGCCTTCAGGTGGCGCGGTTCGCGGCGCGCAGCGCCTGCGATCCACCGCCGTGGTCGGTGGTGCGCTCGGGGGCGGTCTGGGGCACGTCGAGCAGCGCGCGCAGCCGTTCGAGCGCGTGGAACATGCGCGACTTCACGGTGCCGATCGGAATCGCGAGGAGCCGCGCGATGTCGGCGTACGGCAGTTCCTGAACGACGCCCAGCTCGAACACCTGACGCTGCCCCTCGGGCAGTCGGGCGAGACACGCGAGCGCACGCTGGGCCTCCTCGTTCCGCGCGGCCGGTTCCTCGGGTTCCGGTTCGCGACCGGGCAGGTCTTCGAGCAGCGCGTCGCTCACACCGCCCTGGTGACGGCGCACGTTGTCGGCGCGCCGCCGATCGATCCAGACGTTGCGCGCGGTGCGGAAACAGTAGGCCTCGAGTCGGTCCTGCGGCTGGTAGCGCGGCGCGCCCCGCACGAGCCGCACGAAAACCTCCTGCGTCAGGTCCTCGGCCTCCTCCGGGCTCGCGCCCTGGCGACGGAACCAGCCCGTGAAAGTGCCGGCTTCGGTGCGCACGAACGTCTCGAACACGAGGTTGTCTCCGTCCCGGAGGGCGGCCAAGGGGTCGCCGATCGCGTCCCAGTCGCCTTTCACGCGGAGGTCCCAACGGACGGGTCGCCCGGCGGTTCGAAGGAAAGTTGCACGAGTTCCCGCCAGCGGGTGAGAGCCGCGCCCGCGCCCGGCCCCAGCGCCCGCGCGCGCAGCTCGCGCGTCGACTCGCCGAGCGGCACCAAGGCGACTTCCAGGCGGTCGCGCGGCAGGAAGTCCTCCACTTCGCTCGCCCACTCGACCACGCTCACGCCGCCGTCCTCGAACGCCTCACTGCCGCCGCTCTCGAGGAAGGCCGCGGCCCGCGCGGTCATCCAGGCGTCGAAGTGGGCCAGTGCGAGCCGCCCGCGGTAGCGGTGCATCAGGGTGTAGGTCGGGCTCGCGACCTCGTCGGGCGAGTCGAGCCCGGCGGCCAGCCCGCGCACGAAGGTCGTCTTGCCGGCGCCCATCTCTCCGGCGAGTGCGATCACGAGGCCAGGGGCGGCGCTCCGGCCGAGCGCGGCCGCGAGTGCGAGTGTCTGGGCGACGCTGCGCGACGTCGCGACGAGTTCGAGCGGCGGACCGAAGGGCGCGGCGCTCATCGCCGCGCCTCACTGTGCTCGACCTGGCCGTGCCCGACCTGACCGTGCCCGACCTGGCCATGCACGAAGCCGCGGCCGCGCCACGCGCCCGTCCGCGCCGCGAGTGCGAGTTCGAGACCGCTGCCGCGTTCGACGCGCCCGATCACACACGCAGCCGGACAACCGTCGAGGCCGCGTGCCAACAGCTCGCGCGCGCGTGCCGCCGGCAGCGTGGCGAGGAGCTCGTGGTCCTCGCCGTCCTCGAGAGCATGGTCGAGCGCCGCGCGACCCGTCGTTCGCGCGCGCCGCTTCGCATCGCGGTGCACGGGCACGTGGTCGAGCACGATGCGCACGCCCGACGCTCGTGCGAGCCGCGAGAGGTCGAGGCCCAGTCCGTCCGACACGTCCATCAGCGCCGTCGCGCCCGCGGCGAACAACGCGCGGCCCGCGGCGACGCGCGGCTCGATCGCGAGGTGGCGGCCGAGCAGGCTGCCGCCGAACGCTCCGGTCGCGACGACCACTTGACCGACACGCGCGCGATCGCGACCGGGAGGCGTGCGGCGCGACGCGAACACGCCCAGCGCCGTGCACGAGAAGGACGGCGCGCCGTCGGCCGCGCACAGGTCGCCGCCGACGATCGGTGCACCCAGTTCGTGCGCGCGGCGCACGGCGCCCTTCAAGGCGGCCTTCAGCCAACGTTCGTCGAACGCGGCGGGCGCGCGCACCGTGACGAGCGTCGCGTACGGCTGCGCCGCGGTCGCCGCGAGATCGCTGACGGTGCGCGCGATCGCCTTCGCACCGAAACGCGCCGGTGCGACGTCGAGTGCCGCGTGCACACCCAGCGCCACTTGATCGGCACACACGACCATGCGGCCGGCGCGCGGCGCGAGCACCGCCGCGTCGTGACCGCGCGACCCCGCGAGAACCGCCGGGCGTTCCCACGTCGCGATCCAATCGAGCAGACGTGCTTCGTTCCAGCCCATGTCGTCGTGCGCGATACTGCGCGCGGCCCCCATCGTCCCAGCCGCACTGCTCCATGTCGACCGTCGCCGCGTTCCACGTCTCGCTCCTCGCCGCCGTCCTCGTCGCGCTCCCGTCGGTTCGAGCGCAGGGCGCCGATCTCACCGACGATGAACGGGCCGCCCTCGGCACCGTCGTCGACGCCTGGCAGCGGCCCGGCGCCCCCGGCGGCGTCGCCCTCGTCTGGCGCGACGGTCGCGTGGTGTTCGAAGCCGCGCGTGGGCTGGCCGACCTCGAACGCGGGGTGCCGCTCGCGATCGACAGCGTGTTCGACATCGCGTCGACCTCGAAGCAGTTCACGGCCGCGTCGATCCTGCTGCTCGCGGAAGACGGAGCTCTGCGGCTCGATCAGACCTTGCACGAAGTGCTGCCGGAGTTCCGCGCGTTCGATCCGGACGTACGCATCGAACACCTCGTCGCGCACCAGAGCGGACTCGCCGACTACCTGTGGCTCATGGGACTGTGCGGCCACGACGACACGTCGATGTACGCACTCGACGACGTGCTCACGCGCCTCGTGCGCCTCGAACACACGACGTTCGAACCGGGCACACGCTTCTCGTACTCGAACACGAACTACCTCTTGATGGCCTGTGTCGTCGAGCGACTCTCGAACGAGTCGCTGCGCACGTTCGCGACGCGGCGCATCTTCGAGCCGCTCGGCATGACGAGCACGCACTTCCACGACGACGTGTCGCGGGTCGTTCCGCGCCGCGCCCTCGGCTACACGAAGGACGGCGACGTGTACGTGCACAGCGTGACGCCGCTCGAACTCGTCGGCGACGGTGCGGTGCTCACGTGTGCACACGATCTGTTCCGTTGGTCGCAGCACTTCCGCGCGAGCGAACGCGCTGACGAACTTGCCGGTGCGCGCGTGTGGAGCGCGGACGTGACCGAGCGCCAACTCGCGCCGTTCCCGTTCGCCGACGGCCGCCCCGGCGACTACGCGTTCGGGCTCGACGTCCGGCGCATCGCAGCCGGTCGGCTCGTGAGCCACTCCGGTGCGTTCGCGGGCTATCGCAGCGAACTCTTGCACTGCCCCGAAGCGGGCTTCGGCGCCGTCGTGTTGTTCAACTCGGACGAGTTCGACCCGACCGGTGCGGCTCGCGCACTCGTGCGCGCCGTCGGCGCCGATCTTGCGCCGATCGCGTCGGACGAAGCCGCGTCACCGGCGACCGTGGACGAGTTCGAGCTGCCGCGTTTCGCGCGCGAGGCGCGCGGCGTGTGGCTCGCATCCGACGGCGTGCCGCTGGTCTTCACGCGCGACGGACGCACTCTCGTGTCGAGCGGCCTCGGCGGCACGCAGCGTTTCGCGGCTCCGACGGCGGACGCAGACCAGCTCCTCGAGATCGGCGGGACGGCGCGTCTCGTCCCACGCGACGACGGACGGCTCGACCTCGTGCAAGGAGACGTGACACACACGCTCCGACGGGCGGCCGACTTCGACGGCAGCGCGGAGGCGTGGGACGCCGTACTCGGCGCGTGGCACGTCAGCGAACTCGACTGCACCTGGGTCTTCGAGCGGCGCGCAGGCGAGGCCGCCGGCTTCGACACACGCTTCCCGAACGACGAGGTGCTGCGCTGCCAGGTGCTCGGGCAGGACCTCCTGCGCGGCCCCTTCTCGATGACGATGTGGCGCGACGGCGACGGCTGGCGCTGCTGGTCGAACGAAATCGGTGCGCTGCGACTCGAACGTCCGCGCTGAGCGGTGATGCGCAACGCGGCCTGCGCCGTCAGAACGCGACGAGGACGCGGGCTTCGATGCGCTCCTTCGGCACCGCACCGCTGTCCGCCGACTCGTAGCCCGGGCACGCGGGATCGTCGCCGCCGATCCAGACCTCACCCGGCGCGAGCGGCTGCGGCGCGTCTTCGACCAGGCCGAGATGCAGCATCCCGCTCTCGTCGCGGAACATGAGAACGTCTTCGCTGCGCACGTCCTTCGCCCACCGATCGAGCAGGAGCCGCGCGCCCGGCGCGACCCCCACCACCGGCGTACACGCGATCTCCGGCACGTCGTACACGTCGTAGCGCGCCCACAGATAGACGACGCCCGTCGCGGCGAGCACGTATCCGGCGCGGCGCAGCTTGGTCGAGAGCGTCGCGGCGTCCATCAGTGGAGTTCGAGGTACGCGCGCACCGCGGCGGCCGGATCGGCGGCGCCGAGGACGCCCGAAAGAACGGCGATGCCGCTCGCGCCCGCCGCGCGTGCGATCGAGAGGTCGCCGGGTGCGATGCCGCCGAGCGCCCAAACCGGCAAGCCGGCCTCCGCAACGCGCGGCGCGAGCGCTTCGAAGCCGATCGGCACGACCGGCTTTCCGGTCGTGTGTTTGATCGGTGCCAGGAAGAGATAGTCGGAGCCGTCCCAGCGCTCCGCGCCGTCCCACGAGTGGCTGGAGAAGCCGATCGCGACGTCATCCGCGAGGCACGCGCGCGCCGCACGCGGTGTGAGCGATTGGCTGCCGAGATGGACCGCGTGCGCGCCGGTGCACTCGACGAGGTGCACACGATCGTGGATGGCGAGCCACAGGTCGAGGCCGCGCCGCTGAGCGGCCTCGCGGATGCGCAGCGTCAACTCGACGAGCGGTCGATCCTCGAGATCCGGCTCGCGCACCATGATCCCGCACAGGCCCGCGTCGAGCGCGGCGACGACGGCGCGTTCGAGACGACCGCTCGTGACGGCCTGTGCGTCCGCGGTCGTGAGAGCCACGAGGCTCGGCGGCAATCGGCGCTGTGTGTTCACGTCACGCGCTCGCGGCCGGTCCGCGCCGCTCCGATCGACCGTCGTCGTTCGCACCTGCGGCGTTGCCGATCAGCTCGACGACGTAGCCGAGATCGCGCAACAGTCCGCGCATGCGCAGCGGCGAGGTCTTGGCCTTGAGCTGGATACGTTTGGCCGACAGGTCACGCTCGATGTAGCTGCGCACGCCGGGGTCGCTGCGCAGACGATCGAGAGTGTCCTCGTCCTCGCACGCGAGCACGAGTTCGCCGTCGAGTTCCATGCGACCCGCGCGCTGGGCCCAGTCGCGAATCGACACGGCCACGTTCTGCGGGACGGGCGTGCGACTGTTGCGATCGAGTGTGTCGAGCAGCGTGTCGAGGCGCATGCCTTCGATCAGCGCGCGTCGCACCGCGGTCTGCTCGATCTTGAAGTGCACGGTTTCTCCGAAACGCGTGCGGCGGCAGAAACGGTCGAGGTCGTGGATGAGTTCCGCGTCGTCGCCGGTCTTGAACAACACGACTTCGAAGTCGGGCGTCACGACCAGGTGACCGACGGGGCGCGGGCGGCCTTCCTCGGGCGCGTGCAGTCCGAGCAGACGAGCGCCGCTGGCCGTCAGTCGCATGGCGACCGGTCGGCGCGTCGCGTCGTAGCCGAGCTCGACGATGCCCAGCAGGTACAGACGCTGGCGCACCCAGCGCGCGAGATTCCACGACATGCGCTGCAGGTCCTCGGGCGGCGAATAGCGCCCCGACGTGACCGGCTCGGTGAACGTCTCGCGCACGCCGAGATCGTCCATCGACGCGAGGTGGTGGTTGCGCGCGAGGAACGGCAGGTACATGAGGTCGTACCAGACGCCCGGTTCGACGCGCTTCAGCATGCGCAGCAACGTTCGCCGCATGCGGCTGTGGTGGAAGTGCTCCAGGCCGCTCTCGCGTTCGTCGATGGCGAACTCGACCAGGTCGGAGAGCTTGTCCGCGAGCGGCAGCGAGCCCCACGTGCGCCCTTCCGAGGTGACGGACAACGTGCGTTCGCCCGTGCCGTCGAGCAGGCGCCGACGACGGCAGAACTCGTAGATGAACTCGAGCACCTGTTCGCGCGACAGCTCGCGCCCCGGGTTCGGGATCAGGTGCTGCAGGATCTTCTTCTCGGTCGTCTTGAAGATCTCGCCGCGCACCGTGTAGCGCACGTCGTTCTCCTGCAGGAACGAGAGGAAGCGCGACACGTTCGTGAACAGGTCGATGCCGATCGACAGTTCTTCGTGCGGACGGTCGGGGTCCGACGGGACGGCGACACGTTTGAGCCACGCCAGCGCGACCTCGGTGAACACGACGACGGTTTCGTCGCTGTGTTGGATGCCGTAGTGCACGAGATCGAGCGGCATCACGGTGCCCACGAGCGACTGCTCGAGGATCTGCCGCCAACGCGGCGCGTTCCAGTGGCGCAGCTCGGTGCCGAGCTTCTCGAACAACTGGCGCGACAACACGCCGCCGAACTCGAGCACGGTCTGCTCGACGAGCTGACGCAGGCCCTCCGGCAGGCGCTCGACCCGCGCAGCGGCCGCGCTGTCCGTCGCGTACATCTTGTAGAGCTCGCGTTGGCGTTGCGGCGGGGTGCGGCGAGCCGCCTCGGGGCTCGCGTAGAGCCGATCGAGGTGGCCGCGCAGCGTGAGCGCGCTCGAGATTCCGCCCGCGGGCGCGGGCTCGGGTTGGTGCGTGGTCATGAGTCGTTGAACCGGCGGACGCCGTGCATCCACCGAACGTGCGCTCGAGTGCGCCGCAGGGTCGCGCTCACACGAGACCTCCGAGGTCGACGGCACCTTCGCCTGCGGGCACCTCGACGATCTCGTACGAGTAGCCCTGCTCCGTGAGGAAGAGCTGGCGCTTCTGCGCGAACTCCTGGTCCTTCGTGCCGTGCGAGACGAGCGCATGGAACGCCGCGCCGCCGCCGTCGTCCTTCGGTCGCAGGATGCGACCGAGGCGCTGTGCTTCTTCCTGGCGCGAGCCGAACGTGCCCGAGATCTGGATCGCGACGTTCGCGTCGGGCAGATCGATCGCGAAGTTGCCGACCTTCGAGACGATCAGCACCGTCTCGCGCCCGGCGCGGAAGTCGGCGTACAACCTCTCGCGCTCCGCATTCGGCGTCTTGCCGGTGATGAGCGGGCGCCCGAGTCGGCGCGCGAGCGTCTGGAGCTGCTCGATGTACTGACCGATCACGAGCACCCGATCACCGCGGTGGCGCTCGATCAGCGCCGCGACCACGTCGAGTTTGCGCGGGTTCTCGGACGCGATGCGGAACTTGCGGCGCGCGTCGGCGCTCTCGTAGGCGCGTTTGTGTTCGGGCGGCAACGGGATGCGCAACTCGACGCAGCGCGCCGGCGCGATGTAGCCCTGGCGCTCGAGCACACGCCACGGCACCTCGTAGCGCTTCGGTCCGATCAAGCAGAAGACCTCGTCCTCGCGACCGTCCTCGCGCACCAGCGTCGCGGTCAGTCCCAGTCGGCGGCGCGCTTGCAGCTCGGCCGTGACGCGGAAGATCGGCGCCGGCAACAGGTGCACCTCGTCGTAGATCACGAGGCCCCAGTTCTCGCGGCTGAAGATCTCGAAGTGCTCGAACTCCCCCGTCTTCGTGCGGCGCCACGTCAGCATCTGGTACGTGGTGATCGTCACCGGGCGTACCTCCTTGCTGTCGCCCGTGTATTCACCGACGTCGGCTTCCGTGAGCGAGGTCTTGTCGAGGATCTCGGTGCGCCACTGCCGTACGGCGACGGTGTTCGACGTGAGAACGAGCGTCTTCTCGCGCACGAGCGCCATCGCCGCGAGCGCGACGACGGTCTTGCCCGCGCCGCACGGCAACACGATCACGCCGCTGCCGCCGGCGGCGCTGCCCCCGCGGTGGAAGGCTTCGGCAGCGGCGCGTTGGTACTCGCGCAGCCCGAAGGCGCCGCCGTCGATCGAGCACGGTCGGAGCTCGATCGCGAGCGCGTCGCCCTCGCGGTAGCCGCCCAGGTCGAGGGCGGGGTAGCCGATGCGGATGAGCGCCTGTTTGAGCGGCCCGCGCCCGAGTTCGTCGAGGAAGACGCGGCCGTCGTCAGCGCGCTGGACCAGTGCCGCGACGCTCGCGTGACCGAGTGCGTCGGCGAGCGCGTCGCTCGAGCGCGAAACGAGCTCGAAGCGCTCGCCCGCGCGTTCGATGCAGAGCAGGCCGTAGCGCCGGAACCAGTCGCGCACGTCGACGAGGACGCTCTGCGGAACGGGCACGCACGACAGTTCGAACAGGCGTCGTTCGACGTCGTCCGCCGTCAGTCCGAGTGCCGCCGCGTTCCAGATCGAGATCGGCGTCAGCCGGTAGCTGTGCAGGTAGTCCGGGCTCTTCTCGAGTTCGGCGAACTGCGCCAGCGCGTCGCGCGCCTCGGCGTAGCGCGGGTGCTCTTCCGTCGTCGGTCGGCCGGCGGCGTCGCGCACGACCTGACCCTGGGCGTCGAAGCGCGTGCGCACGGTGTGCAGCAGCAGACTCTTGTCCGCTTGCACGATGAGCGGATTGTCGGGCCGCGGCGGAAGCGCGGTCGCGGTGCTCGTCACGAACGCACCTCTTTGGTGTCCTTCGAACCGCGCGCGCCCTTGCCGCGTGTGGTGCGCGGCAGCGCCGCCGGAACCACGCGTCCACCGCGCGGCACGAGGAACGGCGCCGTCGCCGACCCGGCCGTCTTCGCGACCTCTTCCGGTGTGCCGCGCACGATCAATCGACCGCCGCCTTCGCCGCCCTCGGGTCCGAGTTCGACGAGTTCGTGGCACGAGCGCAACAGGTCGGTGTGGTGCTCGACGATGACGACCGCGTTGCCCGCTTCCGCGAGTTCGTGCAGCACGCGCGCGAGGTGTTCGACGTCGCCCGCGTGCAGGCCCGTCGACGGCTCGTCGAGCACGACGATCGAGCGCTCGCCGCGTTCCGCGTCGAGCAGTTCGCGCGCCAGCTTCACGCGCTGTGCTTCGCCGCCCGACAGCGTCGTCGAGCTCTGCCCGAGCGTCATGTAGCCGAGACCGACGCGCACGAGCGCCGCGAGCACCTTGGCCGCCTCGGGTTGATGCTCGAGGAAGACGAGCGCTTCGTCGGCCGGCATCTCCAGCACGTCCGCGATGTGTTTGCCGCGGAACTTGGCTTCGAGCACCTCGGCGCGGAAGCGTTTGCCGCCGCACTCCTCGCACGTCAGCCAGATGTCGGCGAGGAACTGCATCTCGACCTGGATCGCGCCGCGGCCCTCGCACGCCGGGCAGCGGCCGCGCGGACCGTTGAACGAGAAGTGCGCCGGGCCGAAGCCGCGCATGCGTGCTTCGGGCGTGCGCGAGAACAGCTCGCGCAGGTGATCCATCAGACCGACGGCGGTCGCGGGCACCGAAGCGGGCGTGCGACCGAGCGGGCTCGCGTCGACGACCACGGTGCGCCGTGCGACGGCGGCTCCGCGCCCTTTGCCGAGTCCGACCGTGTCGCGCCAACGACCGTCGGGATCTTCACCCTGCATGGCCGGGACGAAGCGCTCGAGCACGAGTGTGCTCTTGCCCGAACCCGACGGACCGCACACACCCGTGACGATGCCGAACGAGACCACGAGGTCGACGCCCTTCAGGTTGCGCCCCTTCGCTCCGAGCACACCGACGCTCTCCCCGCGCGGCAGATCGGTGCGCAACTTCGTGAGGTCGATCTCTCCGCGCAAGGCGCGCGCCGTCGCGCTGGTCGGGTGCGCGGCAACCTGTTCCGGAGACCCGAAAGTGACGACGGTGCCGCCGTGGCGACCGGCGCCGGGACCCATGTCGACGAGGTGGTCGGCACGCGCCATGACCGTCTCGTCGTGTTCGACGACGACGACGGTGTTGCCGATGTCGCGCAGGTGCTGGAGCGCGTCGACGAGGCGATCGATGTCGCGCGGGTGCAGACCCACGGTGGGTTCGTCGAGCACGTAACACACGCCCGTCAACTGCGAACCGAGGCTGGCCGCGAGTCGCACGCGCCGCGCCTCACCGCCCGAGAGCGAGTCGGTGCGCCGATCGAGTTGCACGTAGCCGAGTCCGACGCGCTCGAGCAGACCGAGGCGCTTCTGCAGCTCCGTCACGACGCCGCGCACAGCTTCTTCGGCCGACTTCTCGAGATCGACGTCCCGCAGCCACGCGAGCGCCGCGTCGATCGAGAGCGCGGTGAACTGCGGCAGCCGCATGCGCGCGACACGTGCGTGCCGCGGGGCCGGGGCGAGACGCTCGCCTTTGCAGTTCGTGCACTCCTTGCGGCTCATCACCTTCTCGAGGATCGAGCGCCACTCCGCGTCGTCGCTGCGTTCGTGCCAGCGGTCGACGGCGCCGCACAAACCCGTCCAGTCGGAGCTGAAGTTCTCTTCGAGTTCGAAGTTCTCGCTCTCGCGCGAGATCTCGACGCGATACGTCGCCTTCGCGCCCGTGCCGAACAGCAGGAGGTCCTTGTGCTCCTGCTTGAGCATGTGGAACGGCCGCGTGATCGGCACTTCGTGTTCGAGCGCGACCTGGCGCAGCAGGTACTCGTGGAAGCCGCGCCCCTTCGTCAGGTAGCGGCCGAGTTTGCCGGAGATCGACGTGGCCTCACCGCTCTTGCCCGCGATCAACGGTTGTTCCGGCGCGTCGATGAGCAGCTCCGCGTCGCACTGCCAACTCGCTCCGAGTCCGTCGCACGTCGGGCACGCGCCGGCCGGAGTGTTGAACGAGAAGTGGCGCGGTTCGAGTTCTTCCGCCAGCGCGAAGCCGCACTGCGTGCACGCGCCGTGGGTCGAGAACTCGAGGCGCTCGCCTTCGGTCGTCGCGAACGACACACGTCCGCTCGTGAGTCCGCTGGCCTGTTCGACGCCGTCGGCGATGCGACCGCGCTCGTCGGCCGCGAACTTCACGCGGTCGATCACGAGGTCGATGCGCTCCGCGCCGCGCCAGGCCTTCTCGTCGCCGTCGAGACGCACTTCCTTGCCGTCGACGAGCAGACGTGTGAAGCCCGCTTGTTTCCACGCGTCGCGCTGTGCGTCGGCGTGCGCACTCGGCGTCGTGCCCGCCGACAGTCCGAGCGACACCGGCGCGAGCACGTAGCCCTTCAGCCCGTCGAACTTGGCGAGCGCCTTGCGCGTCGCGGCGCTCGGCGGGACCGGTTGCAGTCGCTCGCCGTGTGTGGGGCAGTAGGCGTGGCCGGCGCGCGACCACATCACACGCAGGAGATCGTGAACCTCGGTCGTCGTCGCGACGGTCGAGCGCGGACTGCCCTGCGAGGTGCGGGCTTCGACGGCCACCGACGGCGCCAGTCCGTCGATGCGATCGACGAGCGGTCGATCGGACGACGCGAGGAACTGGCGCGCGTAGGTCGAGAGCGACTCGACGAAGCGCTGGCGACCGGCCGCGTACAAGGTGTCGAGCGCGAGCGAGCTCTTGCCCGAACCCGACGGCCCCGTCACGACCGTCATCTTGTTGCGCGGGATGTCGACGTCGACGTGTTTGAGGTTGTGGACGTGCGCGCCGCGGATCTCGATGCGCTCCTTCGGCACGGCGCGTACGCCGCGCGAGGCGCGCCGCACGGCGAAGTCCTCGCCCGCGAGGGCGCGCCCCGTGGCGCTCGCCTCCACCAGCGCGACCTCTTCGGGCGTGCCGGCCGCGATCACGTAGCCGCCGTCCACGCCGCCGCCGGGTCCGAGATCGACGAGGTGGTCCGCCGCGCGCAACACGTCGACGTGGTGCTCGATCACGAGCACCGTGTGGCCCTTGTCGACGAGCAGTTGCAGCGCGCCGAGCAGCTTCGCGACGTCGGCCGCGTGCAAACCGGTCGTCGGTTCGTCGAGCGCGAAGAGCGTGTGTTTGGTCGGTTGCTTCTGCAGGTACTTCGCGAGTTTGACGCGCTGCGCCTCACCGCCCGACAGCGTCGTCGACGGCTGTCCGAGCGTCAGGTAGCCGACGCCGACCGTCGCGAGCGCTTCGAGCGGCTTCTTGATCTTCGGCAGGTCCTTGAAGAACTCGAGTGCGTCGTCGACGGTCATCGCGAGCACGTCGGCGATGTGCGCGCCCTTGAAGCGCACGTCGAGCGTCTCGGGATGGAAACGGTGTCCGCCGCATTCCTCGCACACGACCGTCACCGGCGCGAGGAACTGCAACTCGACCAGCGTCGCACCGGCGCCGTGGCACGTCTCGCAGCGGCCGCCGGCGACGTTGAACGAGAAACGCCCCGCCTCCCAACCGCGCATGCGCGCCTCGGGCACTTCGGCGAACAGGTCGCGGATCGGCGAGAACGCGCCCGAGTAGGTCGCGGGGTTCGAGCGCGGCGTGCGGCCGATCGGGCTCGCGTCGACGATCACGAGTTCCTCGATCTCCTCGGCGCCGATGATGCGGTTGTAGGCCTCGGGGTCGGGGCACTCGAGTCCGAGGCGGCGCTGCAGCGCGCGCAGGAGCGTGCGGTTGACGAGCGTGCTCTTGCCCGAGCCCGACACGCCGCTGATCGCCGTGAACGTGCCCAGCGGGATCTCGAGATCGACGCCCGCGAGGTTGAAGCCGCGCGCGCCCTCGATGCGCAGCACCTTGCCGTTGCCCGTGCGACGCTCCTTCGGCGCCGGCATGAGCAGTTCACCGCGCAGCAACCGGCCGGTCGGCGAGTCGGCCTTCGCGACTTCGGCCGGCGTGCCTTGCGCGCACAGGTATCCGCCCGCGCGACCGGCGCCGGGGCCGATGTCGATGACGTGATCGGCCGCGCGCAGCGTCGCTTCGTCGTGTTCGACGACGACCACGGTGTTTCCGAGGTCGCGCAGGTCCTCGAGCGCTTCGAGCAACTTGCCGTGGTCGCGTGCGTGCAAACCGATCGACGGTTCGTCGAGCACGTACAGCACGCCTTGCAACCCCGCGCCGAGTTGCGCCGCGAGGCGGATGCGCTGCGCTTCGCCGCCCGAGAGCGTGTCCGCACCGCGCGACAGCGAGAGGTACTCCAGCCCGACCCGCGACAGGAAACGCAGACGGTGGCGCACCTCCGCGATCAGCGGCTCCGCGATCGGCTGCTGGCGGCCTTCGAGTCCGAGGCTGTCGAGACGCTCTTCGAGGCGCCCCACCGGAACCGCGAGCAACTCCGGCAACGACGCGTTGCCCAGGCGCACCGAGCGCGGCACGTCGCCGAGGCGCGAACCTTTGCACGCGGGGCAGGTCGAGACCGACAGGAAACGCTCGGCCGCCTTGCCGCTCTTGCCTTCGGTCGTCGCTGCGACGATGGCCGGAATGACACCTTGGAAGCGGCGCTTCCACTTCGCGTTGCCGGAGTAGCGCTTGCCCTTCCACGCCAGTTCGTCTTCGAAGCGCTCCTCGCCGCTGCCGTGCAGCACGATCGAGCGCGCCTCCGGCGTCATCTCGTTCCACGGCGTCTCGAGATCGAACTCGTGCGCGAACGCGACCTGGTCGAGGAACTCGAAGTCGACGCGCGGGAACAGGAGCGCCCCGCCGCTCGCGCGTGTCACCGCCAGCGCGCCGTCCTTGATCGACTTCGCGGGGTCCGCGACCACACTCGCCTCGGTCGGTCGACGCAGCGTGCCGAGTCCGCTGCACGTCGCACATGCACCGTGCGGCGAGTTGAACGAGAACGTGCGCGGCTCGAGCGGCGGCGCCTCGCGACCGCAGACCGAACACGTGTGGCGCGTCGAGTAGGTCGACTCGCCGTCCTCGCCGAGGACCGACAGGTCGCCTTCGCCGAGTTCGATGGCCTGGGTGATCGCTTCGCGCAGGCGCGGCAACTGCTCTTCGCCGACCTTGAGCCGATCGACGACGACCTCGATCGTGTGCCGCTTGTAGCGTTCGAGCGTCGGCGCCTCCTCGAGGCGCACGATCACGCCGTCGACGCGCGCGCGGGCGAAGCCGCGTTTGCCGAGGTCCTCGAAGATGGCCGTGTGTTCGCCTTTGCGGTCGCGCACGATCGGCGCGAGCACGTGGATGCCCTGGCCCGGGTAGCGCGACTGGATGCGGTCGAGCACCTGGCCCGGCGTCTGCGCCGAGAGCGCCACGCCGTGGTCCGGGCAGTGCGGCACGCCGGCGCGGGCGAACAGCACTCGCAGGTGGTCGTGGATCTCGGTCAGCGTGCCGACGGTCGAGCGGGCGCTCTGCGAGAGCGTCTTCTGCTCCACCGCGATGGCCGGGAGGAGGCCGTCCGCGCGGTCGAGGTCGGGCTTCTCCATGCGGCCCAGGAACTGGCGCGCATAGGCCGAGAGGGTCTCGAGGAAGCGCCGCTGGCCCTCGCGGAAGAGCGTGTCGAACGCGAGCGAACTCTTGCCCGAGCCGCTCACCCCCGTCACGGCGATCAGCGCGCCCTTGGGGATGTCGAGGTCGAGCCCCTTGAGGTTGTTGACCCGCACCCCGCGCAGCGAGATGACCTCGGAGCCGACCGGCTGCGGCTCTTGATCGGCGGGCCTGTGCGAAGCGGTCATGGAGGGGCGTGCGCGGGTTCGGACGCGCTGCGTCCAGCCCATCACCATAGCAAGGCGCGCGCGCGTGCCGAGAGGGGCCGACCCGCCCCGCTCGGCTGTTCGGGAACACCTGGAACCAGCGCGCCGCCGGTGCGTCGGGCATACTTCAAACTGGACCGGTCCAGGTACGGCGCTCCGGGGTCGAAGGAGCGCTGCCGGTACGACGACCTCGGGCGGTCCATCGCCTCGGCGCGCGACACGCGCCCCTCGCCCATGCGCTCATCGTTCCTGTACTTCCGTGCGGCTCTCGCGTCGCTCGCCCTGTCCGCCGCCGCCTTCGCCCAGACGCCCATCGTGCGCGTCAACTGCGGCGGTCCGACGATCGTCGCGAACGGCGTGACGTTCACCGCCGACCAGCCCTGGGCACCCGGCGGCTTCGGCCACGTCGGCGGCACGGCCTACGTCACCTCGGAGACCCGCCTCGGTCCCGTCGACAGCCCGTTCGAGGAGATCGCGCGGCGCGCGCGGCGCGGTTTCTCGGCCTACCGCTTCGACCTGCCCAACGGGCAGTACCTCGTGCGCCTGCACCTGGCGGAGATCGAAGTCCACGGGCCGGGTCTGCGGCGCTTCTCGATCGCGGTCGAGGGGCAGAGTGCGCTCCCGGACCTCGATCTCGCCGAGCGCTTCGGCCACGACTACGCGGGTGTGCACACGCTGCTCGCCAACGTGGTCGACGGCCGGCTCGACGTCGATGCGACGGCCGCGGTCGGCGAGACGCTGATCAACGGCATCGAGGTCTTCCGCGTCGATCCGACGCCGCCGAGCGTGCCCGCGCCGACCGGCATCACGGCGCGCTGGAGTTACGGAGCGAACGTCCTGCGCTGGGGCCGCAACGACTCACCCGCGGTGCTCGGTTGGCGCATCGAGGCGGCACCGGACGCACAAGGTCCCTACACGACCATCGCCACGCAGTGGTCGCAGCCGACCAGTTTCGTCGACACGGGCGCGCCGATCGGCGTCGCGCGCCACTACCGCGTGTCGACCATCGGCGTGCTGGGTGACGCACCGTCGTCGTTCATCGCGACGGCCACCGCGCGCGCGGCGTCGCAGAGTCCGTTGCCGGTCTACGAGATCGCCGTCGATCCGCTCGCACTGCAGCAACTGAACACGCAGTTCCTGCTCGACGACGACTTCGAAGTGCCCGCGACGTTGACGTTCGACGGCACGAACATCCCCTGTTCGTTGCGCTACAGCGGCTTCACCTCGGGCGACGACCCGAAGAAGAGCTACAAGCTGCGCTTCAACCTCGGCCAGACCTTTCAGGACCGCCGTGAGCTCAACCTGAAGTCGCACTTCAGCGACGACGCGCTGGTGCGTCAGGAACTCTCGCGGCAGATCTACCGGGCCGGCGGCCATCCGGTGCCGAAGGCCACCTGGGTGCACGTCCAGATCAACGGCGAATTCGCCGGTGTCTTCGCGGACCTCGAAGTCATCGAGGAGGACTTCCTGCGCCACCGCGAACTCGAACAGGGGCCGATGTACCAGGCCTACCAGAACTACGTCAGCACTCTCTACCCGATTCAGAATCCGGGGCCGCTGGCCTGGGAGCTGGCCTACAAGAAGAAGATCGAGGACGAACTTCCGCACGACGATCTGATCGCGTTCATCGCTGCGTTGACCGCGGTGCCGCAGGCACAGTTCCGTACGTGGGCGGCGGCCAACATCGACCTCGACGACTACCTCGACTATCTCGCTGCGACGTCGGTCGTCGCCGACATCGAGAAGATCATCCGCGACTACCACCTGTGGCGCGATCCGAGCAGCGGCCGCTGGAGCTTCTTCACGTGGGACACGGACGCCTCCTGGAAGCAGAACTACGTCGCGTGGGAGTTCGGCGGCTACGCGTCGTGGATGGGCCAGAACCAACTGACGACGCGTGTGTACGCGGATCCGGTGCTGCGCCACGTCGTGCGCCGCAAGATCCAGGCGCTGCTCGACGGACCGGCGGCACCGCAGATCGGCGGGCCGTTCCAACAGCTCCTCGACGCGCAGCTGGCGCTCATCGGCGACGACGCACGCGCCGACTACCGCAAGTACGGCTGGGAGGACAACGGGCCGTTCGAAGCGGCGCTCGCGTTGCTGCGACCTCAGGCGCAACTGCGGCACGACTCGATCGAAACGCAGTTCGCGTCGCAGGGCGGCAATCCGCTGCCGCACGCGCTGTGGCTCGACGAGGTCATGGCGGACAACGAGACGGCGGTGACCGATCCGTCGGGTGAGTTCGAGGACTGGGTCGAGATCGTCAATGCCTCGAACGCGAGCGTCGACATCGGCGGCCACCACCTGACCGACGATCCGCTCGTCCCCACCAAGTGGACGTTCCCGGCGAACACGTTGCTGCCCGCGGGCGGGCGCCGGATCGTCTGGTGCGACAACGATCTCCTGCAGCCCGGACTGCACGCGAACTTCGCGCTCTCGGCCGGCGGTGAAGCCATCGCGCTGTTCGCACCCGGCGGAACGACGCTGCTCGACGTGTTGCACTTCGGTCCGCAGCGCGCGGACGTCTCGCTCGCACGCTTCGGTGCGATCGCGCCGGGCGAGTTCTGGCGTGAGGCTGCGAGCCCGACGCCGGGTGTGCCGAGCGGCGCCTTCGAGGATCCGGCGCCATGGCTGCGTCTGGTCGAACACACGCCGAGCGCTCCCTCCCCCGTCGACGCGGTGCGTTTCAGTGCACACGCCGACGACGGCGGTCCGGTGGTCGTGGAACTGCGCTACCGCGTGGGCGGCGGCGCGTTCCAACTCGTGCAGCTCGAGGACCGCGGCGCAGGCTTCTTCGAAGTCACGCTGCCCGCGTTCGGTGCGGTCGGCACCGTCGAGTACTGGGTGCGCGCAGCGGACGTCGACGGCAACGAGTCACGCCATCCGTTCGAGGCGCCCTCCGAACTCGAGTCGTTCACGATCCTCGCGCCGCAGGGCCAGGGCCTGCGCATCGCGGAAGTGTGTGCCGACAACGACGCGTTGCTCGCCGACCAGGCCGGCGACTTCGAGGACTACGTCGAGATCCACAACACGGCGCCGTTCGCGATCGACCTGGCCAACCACTTCCTGACGGACAACCTCTCGAGCCCGAACAAGTGGGCGTTGCCCGCGCAGCTCCTGGCACCGGGCGCACGTCTCCTCGTGTGGTGCGACGGCGAGCCGACGGAAGGTGCGAACCACGCGACCTTCTCGCTCAGCAAGGACGGCGAGGAGATCGGCATCTACCGCAAGAGCGGTGCGGTGAACACGTTGGTCGAGGGCTTCGCGTTCGGTCCGAGCCCGAGCGACACGTCGGTCGGCGACGTGAGTGACGCCTTCGCGTTGCGCGTGCGCCTGCTCGATCCGAGCCCGGGCACCGCGAACACACCGACGCCGGGCACGCTGCGGCGCTACGACTCGGCGAACGGCGCAGGCGCCACGTTGCCGCTCGTGCCTGCCGGTACGTGCGGCCTCGGTGACGCGTTCACGCTGACCGCGCTCGGCCCTGCGAACAGTGCTGCGGCGCTGGCGCTCGTCCTTGCACCGAAGAGCATCGATCTCGGACCGAATCGGCCGCTCCTCGTCGATCTGGGCACGGGGTTCGTGCTCACGTCGTCGACGAACGCGGCCGGCAGTGCGGCCTTCCCCTTCGTCGTGCCGGCCGCACCACAGGTCGTCGGGCTCGTGCTGTTCATGCAGGGAGCCGTCGGTCTGCAGACGACCGAAGCCGTCGTCTTGCAGGTCGGCCCCTGACGCCCACGGGCAACGCCCGTGGGCAACGTCAGCTCGTGAACGGAGGCCCGAACGGCGGCGCCTCGGGGCGCGTGTGCACGAAGTGCATGAGCTTCTCGACGAGCGCTCGCGGGCCCGCCGCGAGGTGCCCCTTCGCGAGCCACGCATCCCCGCCTTCGAGGTCGCACACGACGCCGCCGGCTTCGCGCACGAGCAGCGCTCCAGCCGCGAGGTCGTGACGCGCGAGATGCAGTTCCCAGAAGGCGTCGAGACGGCCCGCTGCGCAGTAGGCGAGATCGAGGGCGGCCGAGCCCATGCGCCGCAGACCGCGTGCATGCGGGAAGACGCGCGCGAGATTGCCGAGGTTGCCGTTGGACAGTTCGCTGCGTCGGTACGGGAACCCGGTCGCGAGCAACG
>JBIKNC010000248.1:0-6331 GCA_044358925.1 Planctomycetota bacterium
AACGCGACGAGTTGCTCCGGAGTGAGCGTCTGGTCCTGCACGGGCCCCTTCGGCTCCAGCGCGGCCGTGGCGACCAGCAAGACCAGCGAGGGAAGCCGTGATCGCGCTGCGGATCGGGGACTCTTCATGCGTTCGGTGGAGCGAGCTGGACTCTCGGCCATGCTACGCCGCTCTGCGAGGTCCGCCGGGAGGGCAGCGGGCGCGCAGAAGGCAGTGAGCTACGGATGGATCGCGCGCCACGTCGGTGCGGATGCAACGCGGCGCGGGCGGTGAGGACATGGATGTCACTCGGTCGCGCGAGTTTCATGGGCGCGGCCCTGTGTTTGCGCGGCGCGGCGCAAGTGGCGCGCGCGCGGAGACTTGTCGGTTGGACCCGAAGCACACTCGACACCTGGCACGCGCCGTGTCTTCGCGTTGCGCCGCGACTCGCCCTCCCCGCCGCGCCAGGTCGGGCTAGGCTTGCCGTCGAGACTGGCTTTCGCTTGGGTCGCCGGGAGTTCGCTCCCGGCGGCCCTTTTTTCTCGTCCGCGCGTTCGTGCGCGGCGTGGCCTCAGCGCCGGCGTTCGAGCCGCGCCGCGTAACCGCCGTCCGCCGGCGGACCGGGGCGCTGCGGCAGCGCGAGGTGCTCCTCGACCAGTTCGAAACCTGCGTGCTCGCGCAGCGCTCGCGCGACGAGCACTTGGTTCTCGCCGGGCTCGATGCTGCACGTCGACCAGACGAGCGCACCGCCCGGCCGCACGAACGTCAGCGCGCGCGCGAAGAGCCGCTCCTGCAACTCGACCAGGCTCTTCTGGTTGGTCGGTCCGAAGCGCCAACGCGCCTCGGGCCGCGCCGCGAACACACCCGAGTTCGAACACGGCGCGTCGACGAGCACCGCGTCGAACGGCTCGCTCGCGAAGCCGGGATCACCGAGCGCGAGGCGCGTGCCGTCGGCGGCGTGGGTCGTGATGCGCTCCAGGGCGTGCATGCGCCGCGCGTTCTCGCGCACACGTTCGAGGCGCTGGTCGTCGATGTCGACCGCCGTCACGTGGGCGCCGGCGCGCGCCATGACGATCGACTTGCCGCCCGGCGCCGCACACAGGTCGAGCACGCGCATGCCGGGCGCCGCGCGCACGAGGCGAGCGGCGCGCGCTGCGGCCGCGCCTTGGATCGTGATGTCGCCGCGCACGAAGGCGGCGCTCGCGACGACGTCTTCCGTCGCGTCGGCCGCGAACACGAGCGCGCGACCGTCGCTGCCGGCGGCAACGTGCCCGAGCGCCGCGAGTTCGGCCACGAGCGCGTCGACGTCGTCAGCGAGCACGTGCACCGACAGCGGCGGCTCGTCGAGTGCGATGCGCGCGAGTTCCTCGGCGCGTTCGCGGCCGTGGCGTTCGCTCCAAGCCTTGAGGATCGGCGCGGGCATCGAGAGCGCGTCCTCGCCCCACAGCAGCGGATGCAGCGCGGGATCGCGGAACAGCGGCACGTCGAGGTGCCAACGCGTGCCGACGAGATCGCGGCACGGATCGCCGCTCGCACCTTCGCGGCGCGCGCGGATGACCGAACGCAGGATGCCGTTGACGATGCGGCCCTTCGACAGTCCGAGTGCGTCCGTCGCGGCGTCGACCGTCGTGCTGACCGCGGCGTGGTCCGGGATGCGATCGAGGAACAGGAGCTGTGCGAGGCCGATGTGCAGGAGCGCCGCGAGGTCCGGTTTCGGTCGGCCGCGCGCGAACGCGCGCACGATCGCGAGCAGCGTGCCGCGGCGCCGCAGACACGTCGCGACGAGTCGGCGCGCGAGGCCGCGATCGCGGGCGTCGAGGCCGCGCTGACGCGCGAGAGCGTCGACTTCGCGCAGCGGCGCGAGCGCGTTGCCGCGCAGGAGTTCGAAAGCGAGGCGGCGCGGCATCAGTCGGGCTCCGTCGGCGCGGCCAGGCCACCGAAGACGAGGGGATCGGGCAGTCGCGCGCCGCGCAGGAAGTCGGCGACGGCGAGGCGCTTCTTGCTCGGCGCCTGCACTTCGAGGAGGCGCAACGTGCCGTCGCCGGTGGCGACGTCGATCGTGCCGGCGTGGACGCGGGCTGTGCCGGGCGCGGTGCCCGGCGAAGCGTTGCTCGCGTCGGCGGCGGGCACGACCTGTGCGCTCCAGACGAGGAAACGCTCGCCGCCGGGCAGCGTCGTCGCCGCGCCCGGCCACGGATCCATCGCGCGCACGAGGCGCTCGAGTTCCGCAGCGGAACGCGACCAGTCGATCGCGCCCGACTCCTTCGTGAGCTTCTTGCAGTGCGTCACGTGCGCGACGTCCTGCGGCACGAAGCTCTCCTGTCCGGCTTCGACGAGCGCGAGTGCGTGCACCGCCGCTTCGCCGCCGAGGCGTGCGAGGCGTGCGAACAACGAGCCGCCCGTCTCGCGCGCGTCGATCGGCGTCTCGAGCGCGAGCAGCACGTCGCCCGCGTCGAGTTTGCGCACGACGCGCTGGATCGACACGCCCGTGACCGCGTCGCCCGCGGCGAGCGCGGCTTGCACGGGCGACGCCCCGCGCCAACGCGGCAGGAGCGAACCGTGGACGTTGAGACAGAAGCGCTTCGGCAGCGCGAGGAACGTCTCGTCGAGCAGCTCGCCGTAGCTCGCGACCAGGAGCACGTCGAGTTCGAGTGCGCGCAACTGCTCGCGCAGCGCCGCGTCCTTCGTCGACTCGGGGCGCAGCACCGGCACGCCGCAGCTCTGTGCGAGTTCGACGACGGGCGAGGGCGGCTCGGCGCGACCGCGACCCGCAGGCCGCGCCGGCTGCGTCACCACGACGAGCGGGACGCGCTCTGCGGCGACGAGCGCAGCGAGCACGTCCGTCGCGAACGGCGGCGAGCCGAGGAATCCGTAGCGCAGGGCCACGTGGTGCGGATTGGTAGGACGCCGTGGTGAGACGGAGTCCGCGGGTGCTGCGGGTGGAGGCGGAACGAGAACGGGGCGAGCGCGAGCGGGGCCCTGAACGATGTCACGCGGCGCCGCGAAGTGTGGTCGCGGCGTCGCGGGTCACACGCTCAAACGTGCGCTTCGACTTCGGCCTTGAGCTGGGCGTAGCTCTGGCTGCCGACGAGCTGCTTCACGACCTTGCCGCCTTTGATGACGAGGAAGGTCGGGATGGCCGTGATGCCGTAGCGCGCCGGGATCTCCGGATTGTCGGAGGTGTTGATCTTCAGGACCTTGAGGCGGCCCTTGAAGTCACCCGCGAGGCGATCGACGGCCGGCGCCATCGCGCGGCACGGAGCGCACCACTCGGCCCAGAAGTCGACGAAGACGGGCTCGGTGCTCTGGAGGACGGTGCTTTCCCACTGGGCGTCGGTGACGTCGGCGGCGGTGCTCATGTCGCGTCTCTTGCGTGTCGCGCTCGAAATGGCGCGGGGTCGGATGGAGTCGAGTGGAGTCGAACGGAGCGGCCACGGTGGACCGCGAAGTCGGCTGCGAATTCGTTACGGGAGGGCGGAGATGGTAGCGGGCGGCCCCGCGCGTCCGCGCGTGCCGCCCGCCTCCGGTTCCCGTCGAACCGTCAGGTCGACTCGGTCTGGAGGTATTCCTTCGGCTTGTAGACCACGGCCACCACCACGTACAGGACCGCCGCGCCGAGCATGCACGCGGTGAAGAACCAGTAGTAGGACGCGCCGACCAGGGTCGAGTTGCCCTCGGCGTCGGCCGTGAACTGGTTCACGAGCGCGATGAACGCGTTGCCCAGTCCGATCGAGGCCATGTTGCAGGCCATGACGAGCGACTTGATGCGGTTGGGCGCCTGCCGGTACGAGTACTCGAGCAGCGTCAGATAGACCATGACCTCGGACGCGGTGAGCAGCACCCAGGCGAGGAGCTGCCACACGATGCTCGGGCGGTGGAGCAGTTGCCCGGCCGCGCCGCGGTAGACGACGGCCCCGCTCGAGAACCACGCTTCCGGCGCGGCGTTCGCTTGCGCCTGGGCGTCGGCGACCTGATCGTCGGCGAGAACGATCGGCTGTTCGCCCTGCAGTGCGGCGGTGAGCTCCTCGCGCAGTGCGACCCGGCGCAGCACTTCCTCGGCCGGCTCAACGGCCTGCGCCGCGATCTCGTCGTCGAGCGCCTTCCAGCGCATCTCGAGCGCGGCGAGCGTGTCGAGGTTCCACGTCGAAGCCGCGGCCGCGTCCGTGTTCTCCGTGTAGAGCTCGACGCGCGCGCGACCGAAGAGGTCCTCGACGAGGGCCTGTGCCGCCTTGGGCCGACCGTTCGCCTCGAGGAACACGAGCGTCTCGACGAGGTCGGCTTCGCCTGCTTCGATGCGCGCGGCGTGGTCGCGATCGAACGCTTCACGCGCATCGATCGTCCACTGTTCGATGACGGCCGAGAAGCCGAACGTCACGACCATCATGAACATGCCGATGCCGATCTTGCGCAGCGGCGTCATCGTCCAGAGCTTGTCGAGCAGCGGATAGACGACGAACGCGAACAGCGGAATGAAGGCCAGCACGAGCAGCGCGTTGATCGCCTGGATCTGGCTCTCGAGCCACTCGATGCCGAGCAGTCGGTCCATGCGCGTCGCCTGACCGGTCCACGCCGACGTGCTCTGGTCGTAGCAGGACCAGTACACCGCGACGAGGATGAAGATCGGCGCGAGTCGCAGCAGTGCCGACAGGCCGTCGCGATCGAGGACGTTGCCGACGAATTGCTTCGCACCGGTCGGCGGGATGTGCACGAAGCGCTTGCGACCGATCCAGAACACGAGCGTCGCGATCCCCATCAAGATGCCGGGGATGCCGAACGCGAGCGCCGGTCCGTGCACGTCGAGCAACCACGGGGTCAGCATCGACGAGAAGAACGAACCGAAGTTGATCGAGAAGTAGAACCAGCTGTAGACGCGCGAGATGAGGTGTTTGTTGCTCTCGCCGAACTGGTCGCCGACGTTCGCGGACACACACGGCTTGATGCCGCCCGAGCCGAACGCGATCAACACGAGGCCGACCATCAGGAGGACGCGCGGCTCGAGGAAGTTCTCGAGCATCGACCCCGGCAGGTCCATCAGCGCCAGCGTTCCGTGGCCGACGCAGTAGAAGAGCGACAGGTAGAGGATCGTCTTGTACTTGCCCCACAGCGCGTCCGAGATGAACGCGCCGATCAGCGGCGTCAGATACGCCGCCGACACGAACCAGCCCTGATACTGACGCGCCTCCGTCTCGGTGAAGAACGCCGGCTCACCGGTCGAACTCATCAGGTACTGCGTCATGAAGACGAACAGGATCGTCTTCATGCCGTAGAAGCTGAACCGCTCGGCGATCTCGTTGCCGATGATGTACGGGATGCCTTTCGGCATCTCCTTCGTCGGAGCCGGCGCTGTCAGGTACTCGCCCATGTGCGGTCGTCGCCGCTGGAGCGGCACCCTGGTCGGAGTTGGTGGGCGATGAGGGATTCGAACCCCCGACTTCTTCCTTGTAAGGGAAGCACTCTGACCAGCTGAGTTAATCGCCCCGGACCCTCGCGCCGCGCGGCTCCGAGGATCGAAGCCGCGCGGCGCGAGGGTCGCAGCGTAGCGGCGCGCTACCTTCGCGTCATGGCTCCTCGTCGACCGTCACGCTCGAAAGAGCTCGCCGCGCGCGCGCTCGCGCTCCTCGAAGACGCGGCCGTGCCGGCCGACGCGGCGCCGATGGCGGCGTACATGAAACACGTCCAATCGTTCCTGGGCGTGAAGAAGCCGCGGCGCGTTCCGATCGGGCGCGAGTTGGCGAAGGAGTTCGCACCACAGTCCCCGCAGGAGCTGCGCGCGCACGTCGACGCACTCTGGAGCGGCGAGTTCCGCGAGTCGCGCTACGTCGCGCTCGATCTGCTCTGGCGCTGGCGCGAGCTCACGACGCTCGCCGAGCTCGACTGGCTCATCGGCCTCGTGCAGAGCGGCGCGTGGTGGGACCTCGTCGACGAACTCGCCGTGCGCCCGATCGGCCGCCTGTGGGAGCTGCACCGCAAGGACGTGAGCCGCGCAGCCGACCGCTGGATCGACGACCCCGACCTGTGGGTGCGCCGCGTCGCGATCATCGGCCAGAACAAACACAAGGGCGCGACCGACACGGCGCGACTGTTCCGCTACGCCATCGAACGCGGAGACGAGAGCGAGTTCTTCATCCGCAAGGCGATCGGTTGGGCGCTGCGCGAGCACGCGCACCACGACCCCGACACCGTGCGGACGTTCCTCGCAAGGCACGGCGCGAAACTCTCGCCGCTCTCGCAGCGCGAGGCCGCGAAGCACCTCGGGTGACGCGTACGGTGTCAGACACCGGATCCGTCACGGCCGAGCGGAAGTGCGGAATCGAATCGCCGCCGCCCGATGCGCGCTCCGCGCGCATCGGGC
>JBIKNC010000049.1:0-21853 GCA_044358925.1 Planctomycetota bacterium
TCCGCCTGCGCATCGAACGGCTGTGGCGCGAGGCGCGCCTGCGGCGCGAGGTCGGCGAGCTGCGGCATCGCGCGTCGCACGACGACCGCACGGATCTCCTGCGACCGGCAGCCTTCGAACAGGTGCTCTGCGAACAGTTCGCCGCTGCGCAGAAGAACCGCGCCAGCCTCACGCTCATCCTGGTGGACCTCGACCGCTTCGGCTTGGTCAACAAGCGCTTCGACCACACCGTCGGCGACGCGGTCATCGAGCGCGTCGGAGCGGCCGTACGGCGCACGTTGCGACTCGAGGACTACGCCGGTCGCCTGGGCGGCGACGAGTTCGCCGTCCTGTTGCCGTTCGGCGGCGCGGCCGAGGCGGCGCGTGTCACCGAACGTCTGCGCGATGCGATCGTCCGTCTCTCGGGGCGCTGGACCGAATACGGCGCGGACCTCGTGCTGTCGGGCAGCTTCGGCTTCTGTGTCTTCGACGGCGAGTCACCGACGAGCGTCGCCGGCCTGCGCCAGTGCGCCGAGCGCGCCTTGCGCGAAGCGAAGCGCCGCGGCGGCAATCGCGCGGTGGGTGCCTCCGAACTCGAGGCCGCGCGCCAGAACGGTCACGCCGTCGTGGACGCGCCGCACGACACGCACTGACGCGGCGCGCGCCGAGAGCACTCGCGCGCGGCGCCTCTCGCTTTCGATCGTCGCGGCGCTCAGTGAGCGAGCAGAACTGCTCGCGAACGTGCTCCAACCGCGCCAGCGGTTGGGCCACAAGCATCTGAGAGAGCAGGTTCGGCGCGAAGCGTCGATTTCTCCTCACTCGCTCAGTGAGCGAGCAGAACTGCTCGCGAACGTGCTCCAACCGCGCCAGCGGTTGGGCCACAGGCATCTGAGAGAGCAGGTTCGGCGCGGAGCGTCGATTTCTCCTCCCTCTCTCAATGAGCGAGCAGAACTGCTCGCGAACGTGCTCCAACCGCGCCAGCGGTTGGGCCACAGGCATCTGAGAGAGCAGGTTCGGCGCGAAGCGTCGATTTCTTCTGACTCTCTCAGCGCTCGAACCACAGGTCGAGCCAATCGGCCCGATCGCCGAGATTGAGGTCGGGCCCCATCTCGACGACGAGTTCGAGGCGCGTGAGTTTCGACACGTCGAGCGTCGGCAGCGCGATCGGCGCGTCGCCGCCGCGCACGACGCCGCTGCGCCACAACTCCGATCCGTCGCCGCGCACCACGAATTCCGCCGCTCCGCGCGCTGCGAGTTCGGCGGTGGAGTCGTCGATGCCCACGAAGCCGCAGAACCGCGACTGACGTCCGGGTTCGAGTTGGTGGACGATCGTGGTCGGGGACTGCACGCCGACGCCGCGCGGCCACGTGCGACCACCGCACACGAGGGCGGCGCCGTGCACCGCTCGATCACGTGCAGGCGCGAACACGAGGCCCAGATCGTCGTCGAAGGCGCTGCCGCCGCTCACGGCTGCAGGCTCGAGGTCGGAGAGGTACGTGATGCGACCGTCGTCCGCACCGACGAGCGCCACGTCCGACGTCGCGAACGCGATCGACTCGCCCCACGGCAATGCGAGTGCGACCGTCGCTGCGTCGATGCGCTCGACGCGCCCGCTGAGGCGCGTTCCACCGACCAGGTCGACGACGACGGACTGCGGCGTACCACGCGACGATTCGGGCGGATCGATCACTTCGACGAAGAGCGCGACGACTTCACTCCACGGGTGCACACGCCGGCCGAGGCGACTCTCGAAGGCCACACCTTCGTTCGACAGGCCGTCGAGCGTTCCGTCGACGACGTCGACACCGGAACCCGCGCGGCGGTAGAGACGGTCGCCCTGCGCCGGCGCTGCGAGCTCTTCCGCGCCGGCGATCACGCGACGCGCCGGATGGGTGCAGCTCGCGAGCGCATCGATCGGCACGACGACGCTCGCACTCGCTCCGATGGCGACGGTCAAGGCGTCATCGGCACCGGCGACGAAGCGCCCCTGGACGCGGTCGCCGTTCCAGAGCACGACGTCGACCTGTGCGTCCGCGTCCGCCGGCGCGATCCGCGGGCGGACGACGGGGTCGGTGCGGACAAGTCGCAGGGGCGCGAACGCCGACGAGCCGCCGTCGTGGAGATAGGTCGAAGGTCGCTCCACACCACGGCCCCACTCGGCGCGCAGCGTCGCGCTCGCGGCGCTGCTCGACTCCTGTGCGAAGACACCGTCGCCGGTCGCGGCGAAGACGGTGACGCAGGCTGCGGCGAGCGACACGACGAGCAGGCGGATGGGCGACATGTGGCCCGCATGGTAGGCGCCTGCCGCTGCGCGGTGCCCCCCCCACTGCCAAGCTGACAGCTCGACGTCGCGGGTGCGCGACGCTCTGCCAATTGGGCAGTGGAGCGCGGCGCAGAAGGTCGGGAACGGCCTCGACCCAGTCGGCACCATGTTTGCTGGCGCGGCGCGCGACGCTGGGCACGCACGAGCGCTGCGCCCCGTCCCCCCACAGCTAATCCACGAGCAACGGACCAACGAGATCCCCCATGGCCAAACAGATGGTTTTCGAGGCGGACGCACGCGAGTTCATTCGCCAGGGCGTCGCCAAGCTCGCCAGGGCCGTCACCAGCACCCTCGGACCGCGCGGACGGAACGCGATCCTCGACAAGGGCTGGGGCGCGCCGACGATCACGAAGGACGGTGTGACGGTGGCCGAGGAAATCGAGCTGTCGAACCCGTACGAGCAGATGGGCGCGCAGCTCGTCCGCGAAGTCGCCAGCAAGACCAGCGACACCGCCGGCGACGGCACGACGACCGCGACGCTCCTCACCGAAGCGATCTTCACGGCCGGCTTGAAGTCGGTCACCGCGGGCGCCGCACCGTCGCGCCTGCAAGCGGCCCTCAAGGACGGCACGAAGGCCGTCACGGACGCGCTGACGAAAGCCAGTCGCTCGATCTCCACGTCGGCTGAGATCGCGCAGGTCGCGACCATCTCCGCGAACAACGACGCGCGCATCGGCAAGCTCATCAGCGGCGCGATGGACAAGGTCGGCAAGGACGGTGTCATCACCGTCGAAGAGGGCAAGTCGCTCGAGACGGACGTCACCGTCGTCGAAGGCATGCAGTTCGACCGCGGCTACCTCTCCGCGCACTTCGTCACGGACGCGAACGCGATGGAGTGTGTGTACGACAACCCGCTGATCCTCGTGCACGAGACGAAGATCTCGAACGTGCAGCAACTGCTGCCGGTGCTCGAAGCGGTCAAGAACGCGAAGCGCTCGCTGCTGATCATCGCGGAAGACCTCGACTCGGAAGCGCTCGCGACGCTCGTCGTGAACAAGATCCGCGGCATCGTCGACGTCTGCGCCGTCAAGGCGCCGGGCTACGGCGATCGACGCAAGGCCATGTTGATCGACCTCGCGGTCCTGACGGGCGCGACCGCGATCATGAAGGACCTCGGGCTCGAGCTCGACCGCGTGACGCTCAAGGACCTCGGCACGGCCCGCAAGGTGATCGTGTCGTCCGAAGAGACGATCGTCGTCGACGGCAAGGGCAAGAAGGCCCAGATCGACGCGCGCATCGTCCAGATCCGCGCGGAGATCGAGAAGACCACCTCGGACTACGACCGCGAGAAGCTCCAGGAGCGTCTCGCCAAACTCACCGGCGGCATCGCGCAGATCAACGTCGGCGGCGCCACGGAAACCGAGGTCAAGGAGCGCAAGGCGCTCATCGAGGACGCGCTGCACGCGACGCGTGCTGCGGTCGCCGAGGGCATCCTGCCGGGCGGCGGTGTCGCTCTGCTGCGCGCGCGCTCCGTGCTCGCGAAGCTCAAGACGGGCGAGTTCGACTACGACCTCGGTCTCGACATCCTCGACGAAGCCCTGGCGCAACCGTGCCAGCGCATCGCGCAGAACGCGGGCCACGACGGCACGGTCGTCGCACACCGCATCCTGCGCGAGAAGAGTGCGACGCACGGCTTCGACGCACTCAACGGCCAGTACGGCGACATGATCGCGCTCGGCATCGTCGACCCCACGAAGGTCACGAAGGCCGCGCTCAACAACGCCGTCAGCGTCGCGGGCCTCCTGCTCACGACCGACTGCATGATCGCGAACCGCCCCGAACCGAAGGCCTCCGCCGCTCCGGGCATGGACGGAATGGATGGCATGGACGGCATGGGTGGCATGGGCGGAATGGGCGGCATGGACTTCTGATCCGCGCAGCGCCACACGCACCACGACATCTGTCGAGCATCGGCGCGCTGCGCTCACGAGCGCACACACGCTGACGACCCCGCGGCACGGAGCACGGACGACGTGCTCCGCGCCGCAACGGTCGCGATCACCGTCCACCTTCGAATCCAGCTCACGACGAGCGCGCCCGGCATCGAACCGCGCGCTCCACACCGGCACACGCCGCCCACCCAACGACTCACATGGCCAAACAGATCCTGTTCGACGACAACGCGCGCCAGAAGATGCGCGTCGGCATCGAGAAGCTCGCCAAGACCGTTCGCGCGACCATGGGTCCCGCCGGTCGCAACGTCATCCTGTCGAAGTCCGTCGGTGCGCCGAAGGTCACGAAGGACGGCGTCTCCGTCGCGAAGGAGATCGACCTTCCCGATCCGTTCGAGAACATGGGCGCGAAGCTCGTGCTCGAAGTCGCCAAGAAGACGAACGACGTCGCCGGTGACGGAACGACGACCGCCACGGTGCTCGCGAGCGCCATCTTCGAAGAAGGCCTGAAGTTCCTCGCCGCAGGCGTCAACCCGATGGCCCTGCGCGCCGGCATCGACAAGGCCGTCGAAGTCGCCGTCGCGTCCATCGTGGCGCAGTCGCGCAAGATCAAGTCGAAGGCCGAGAAGACGGCCATCGCGACGATCTCGGCCAACAACGACCCGGCCGTCGGCAAGTTGCTCGGCGACGCCTTCGACAAGGTCGGCGACGAGGGCGTGATCACGGTCGAGGAGAACACGGGCGTCGAGACCCAGCTCGAAGTCGTGGAAGGCATGGAGTTCGACAAGGGCTACGTCTCGCCGTACTTCGCGACGGACGCGAGCAAGCTCGTCGCCGAACTCTCCGACCCGCTGATCCTGATCTACGAGAAGAAGGTCACGAACGCGCGCGATCTGATCCCCGTCCTCGAGAAGGGCGCGCAGTCGGGTCGCCCGATGCTGATCATCGCGGAAGACATCGAAGGCGAGGCGCTGGCCACGCTCGTGATCAACCGCCTGCGCGGCATCCTGAACATCTGCGCCGTCAAGGCGCCGGGCTTCGGCGAACGCCGCAAGGCCTACCTCGGCGACATCGCGGCCGTCACCGGCGGCACCGCGATCACCGAGGAACTCGGCATCAACCTCGAGAGCGTCAAACTCGAGCACCTCGGCACCGCGAAGAGCGTGCGCGTCGGCAAGGACTCGACCACGATCGTCCAAGGCGGCGGCACGAAGAAGTCGATCACCGAGCGCTGCAACCAGATCCGCGCGCAGATCGAGAAGACGAACTCGGACTACGACCGCGAGAAGCTCGAAGAGCGCCTCGCGAAACTCTCCGGCGGGGTCGCGGTCGTCAAGGCCGGCGGCGACACCGAGGCCGAGATGAAGTCGAAGAAGGACCTCATCGAGGACGCTCTCAACGCCACGCGCGCGGCGATCCAAGAGGGCATCGTGCCCGGCGGCGGCGTCGCGCTCCTGCGGGCATCGGAAGCCGTCGCGGCGGCCAAGTTCAAGGGCGACGAGCGCTTCGGCGCTCAGATCATCGAGAAGGCCCTCGAGCAGCCGTTGCGCCAGATCGCGCAGAACGCCGGCGAAGACGGCAGCGTCGTCGTCGAGATGGTGCGTGAGAAGGGCAAGACGATCGGCTTCGACTCGCTGAAGCGCGAATACGTCGACATGGTCAAGGCCGGCATCATCGACCCGGCCAAGGTCGTGCGCACGGCGCTGCAGAATGCGGCTTCGATCGCCGGCCTGCTCCTCACCACGAACACGATGGTGACCGAGCTCAAGGACGAGAAGAGTCAGATCCAGGGCAGTCTCTCCTGACCTGTCACCGGGGCGCCTGACGTCGAACGTCGGGCGCCCGTCGAACGAACGCGGAGCGTGGAGTCGACTCCACGCTCCGCGTCGCACTACCCGGCGGTTCACGGAGCACAGAACTTCGATGTGTGGACCGCAGCGTGTCACTCGGCGGTGAGAGCTCGGACTCACGAACGACACGCGCCACCTCGCCGACCGACACGGGCTCGCCAACCGACGCGAGCGCCGCACCCAACTTCAGACTCGGCTCATGAGCGACAAGAGGGACTACTACGCGGTGCTCGGTGTCGAGCGCACGGCCGGCGCGGACGAGATCAAGAAGGCCTACCGCAAGCTCGCGCTGCAGTTCCACCCGGATCGCAACCCGGGTGATGCGGACGCGGAGGGGCGCTTCAAAGAGGCGGCCGAAGCCTACGACGTGCTCGGCGACGAGCAGAAGCGGCGCCGGTACGACCAATTCGGCCACGCGGCCTTCGGCGGCGGCGCACAGGCCGGTGGCCGGCAGTTCTCGAATCTCGAGGACATCTTCGAGGCCTTCGGCGACATCTTCGGCGGCGGCGGTGGCGGCGGGATCTTCGGCGATCTGTTCGGCGGAGGGCGGCGGCGGCGCAACGGACCGCAGCCGGGTCGCGACCTCAAGATCGTGCTCGAGCTGTCGCTCGAAGAGATCGACTCCGGCGCGCAGCGCACGATCAGCATCAAGCGCCGCGAGAACTGTGAGACCTGCCGCGGTTCCGGCACACGCAGCGGCAAGGCGCCGTCGCGCTGTTCGAGCTGCGCCGGCTCCGGTCGCGTGCAGCGCCAGCAGGGCTTCTTCGCCGTCGCAGTGCCGTGCCCGACCTGCCGCGGCAACGGCACCGTGATCGAGGACCCGTGCGGAACGTGCAGCGGCAGCGGCGGCACGTCGAAGGAGAGTGAACTCTCCGTCGAGGTGCCCGCGGGCGTCGAGGACGGGATGCGCATCCGCATCACCGCTGAAGGCGACGCCGGCCAGCCCGGAGCACCGCGCGGCGACCTCTATTGCGTCGTTCGCGAGAAGGAACACGCGATCTTCCAACGCAGCGGCGCCGACGTCATCACCGAGGTGCCGCTGTCGTTCGCACAGTTGACTCTCGGCGACAAGGTCGAGATCCCGACGCTGCGCGGCAAGGTCGAGATGGCCATCCCGGCGGGAACCCAGCCCGGGCGGGTGTTCCGGCTGAGGTCCCAGGGACTCGCTCAACTCGAACGCAGCGGCAAGGGCGATCAGCTCGTGCGGGTCTTCGTCGAGGTGCCGGCGAAGTTGACGGACCGGCAGAAGGAACTCCTGCGCGAGTTCGACGCGATCGAGACCAAGAAGTCTCCGCAGAAGAGCCTGTTCGAGAAGATCTCCGACTACTTCGCCGGCTGACTCCGGCTGCGCCCACGGACCCACGATGAAACGGACCGAGAAACCCGACGACACACGCCCCGACGAGACCGAGGATGGCCTCCCGCTCGAAGGTGCGGACGGCGACCTCGCGGGCGACGACGAGTTCGCCGTGCTCGTGCGCGAGCGCAACGAGTTCCGCGAACAGTGGGAACGCGCCCGCGCCGACTACCACAACCTCCTCTCGCGCCTGCCGCGCCAGGTCGACGAAGGTGTGCGCCGCGAAGTCGAGCCGCGCCTGTCCGAGTTGCTGGCCGTGCTCGACTACCTCGTCATGGCGCTCGCGTCGCCCGCGCAGAGCAACGACGCGAAGGCGATCGTGTTCGGCGTCGACATGGTGAAGAAGCTGCTCGTCGACACGCTCACGAACATGGGCGTCGAGCCGATCGACGTCGCGGTCGGTGCTCCGCTCGACCCGGCCAGACACTCCGCGATCGCGACGCGCGACGTCCCCGCTGCCGCCGACGCCCCGGCCGACGGGACGATCGTGTCCGTCGAGAAGCGCGGCTACACCTGGAAGGGCCGCCCGCTGCGCCACGCTCAGGTGACGGTGGCGCGCCGCGTGTCCGCCGGCGCGCCGACTGACGCCCCCACGAACTCCTGACGCGCCATGCCGACCTACGACTACCGCTGCAACGCCTGCGGCGTGCGCTTCGAGCTCTTCCAGTCGATGACGGAAGCGCACAAGAAGAAGTGTCCGACCTGCGGCAAGAACAAACTCGAGCGCCTGATCGGTCCGGGCGCCGGTTTCATCTTCAAAGGCGCCGGCTTCTACGAGACCGACTACCGCAGCTCGTCGTACGAAGAAGGCGCGAAGGCCGAGGCTTCGAACACGTCGAGCGACGCACCGTCGAAGGAGAGCGCGAAGAGTGACACGAAGTCCGACTCGAAGTCCGAGTCGACGGCGACTTCGAAGAAGGACGCGGCCCCAGGAAGGGCGCCCGCCGAGAGCACTCCGAAGAAGAACGCGAGCGCTGCGCGGCCTGCGGCCGCGCCTTCTTCCAAAGCGCCTTCCAAAGCGCCTTCCAAACCGACGTCGAAGCCGAGTCGCAGCTCGAACTCGGGTTCGTCGTCGAAGCGCGGCCGTTCGAAGAGCTGATTCGGCCACGGCGGTCGTCGTCGCCGAGGGTCGCTTCGAACGGAGCCGCTTCGAAGCGGCGCGCGTCGAACACCGACGCCGCGAGCAGGTCAGCGCCGCACGGCTGTGGGCGCATGGGCGAGGAACAACTCGTCCACGAGGTCGGCGATCGCGTCGGTGTTGCAGCTCCCGATGACGCGGTGCGCCGCGCGCCGTGCGGGCTCGAGTGCGTTCGCCATGCAGACCGCCAATCCGGCGCGTTCGAACATCGGCACGTCGTTGCCGGCATCCCCCACGGCGACGACGCGCGCGGCCGGAATGCCCAGTGACTCCTCCAGCCAACGCAGCGCCTCGCCTTTGCCGCGGCACGGCGGTTGGACGTCGACGACCTGCAGCGGACTGCCGCGGTGCGGTGCGAGTGCGTCGAGCGGAAAATGCGTGAGGTAGACCGGCACGTCGAGCGCGCGTTCGATGTCGCGCTCGAAGGCGGCCGAGTCCGTGTGCCGATCCGACATGAGCGTGATGCGGATCACGTACTCGGTCGGAAAGGCGGAGAACGGGCGGTACTCGAGCCCTTGCATCGTCGCGACCGCGGCGTGGAAGTGCGGCGAGCTCGGCGGCTCGGCCACCTTCGCGCCCTTGCTCATCACGACGGCGCACAGCCCCAGGTCGCGAACGGCAGCGTAGGTGCGTTCGACCGCGCGGTTGCTGAGCAGGCGTTCCTCGAGCAGATCGCCCGACTTCGGACACCACAGGCCGGCGCCGTTGTAGACGATCGCCGGCACCGCGACGCCGAGTTCGCGCACGACGTCGCGGCAGGCCAGTTCCGAGCGCCCCGTCGCGACCATCACGGTCACGCCCGCATCCATCGCGAGCCTCAACCGTTCGCGCACGCGCGGGCGCACGTGGCCGTCATCGCTGACGAGCGTTCCGTCGAGGTCGAGGACGATGGCGTCGTAGGCGCGGGTGCTCACGCGCAGAGAGTACGAGAGCGACCGCCTCCGTTCGAAGTGCGCAACCCCGCGATCGGCTGCGGAGCGGCGCGCTTCGCGAATGCCGCTCCGCTCGGAATCCGTGGGAGCGAGCGGCGACGGAGCTGCTCGCCCGTCGTTTCGGCGACACACGCCCGGCACTCCGCCGGCCCGCGTGTGTCGCCTCCCACGTCACACTCGGTTCAGAACTCGAGCGTCGCCCGTTCGCCCGCGCGCACGTCGACGTCGCGCGCCGCCGGTCCGGCCCCCTGGACCATGGTCTCGACCTGCACGCGCCACTTGCCGGGCTCGAGCCCGTTCACGACGGCGCGCCGACCGTCGAGGAAACCGAAGGCGTCACTGCCCTCGATCGGCGCACCCGCGCCGTCGAGCTGCACGGCGCGCACGGTTGCGAATGCGAACTCCTCCGCGCGATCCTCGGCGACGACGATCTCGAGCGAGCCTCCGCGCCGCACGACGAGATCGACGTCGTCCTTCCACTCGCCTTCGCCGACGCGCATGGACTCGCTGCGCGCTTCGAGGTGGTAGGGCGCTTCGCCCGAGGAGTCGACGACCACTTGGAAGTCCTTCTCTGGGTCGAGCCCCGCCAACTCGTAGCGCCCCTGCGCGTCGGTCGTGGCGCTCGACGAACCTGCACCGCCGACGCCCGGGGCGCCGGCGACCACGAGTCCACCGAACGGCATTCCGCCGCCACCCGACTGCGAGATGCTGACGTGCGCTCCGGCGACCGGCTCGCCTTCGTCGTCGCGCACCGTGCCGCGCACACCGTTGCGCGAGAGATCGACGTCGCGCACGAGGTCGCCGCCGGCGGTGACGATCACGTCGAACGTCGCCGGCCCCGCTCGCGAGTCGTGGCGCACCGTCAACGTGTAGTCGCCGGGCGCGACGCCTTCGATCTCGTAACGACCTTCACCGTCGGTGCGGTCGGACAGGTCCTGCCCGCCCATGCTCATGAACGCGCCGCCGTCGCCGATGTCGATCGAGCTGAACACGGCGATCGCACGCACCGACTGAGCTCCGCCATCGGGACTGCGCTTCTCCAGCGAGACGCGCGCTGCCGCGAGCTGTTCGCCGTCCTGCCGCACCACACCGCGCACCGTCACACCCGTGGAGTGCACGAGTTCGACGACCTGTTCGTCGCCGTGTTCGAACTCGACGTCGGTCCAGGCCGAGCCGCTCTCCGAACCGCTGAACACGAACATGCCGCCGCTCGGCGCGTCGCTCGTGCGGAAGCGGTGTTTGCCCGGCGCGAGACGCTCGAAACGCACCACACCGTTCGCGTCGGTGCGCGGCAGGTCGCCGCCGAAGCCGCGATCGGCCGGTGCGCGGTGTTCGACTCCGATCCACGGCAGCGGAGCACCTGCGGCGTCGAGCACACGCACGATCGCCACACCGCCCGGACCGAGCACGACTTCGTGTTCGAGATCCTGCCCTTCGACGAGTTCGACCTGTCCGACGAACGGCGCGTACTCGCCGTGTTCGACGCGCAGCTCCACGCGCCCCGACGTGACGGGCAGCGACAACGTCGCGAGGCCCTCCTCGTTCGTGCGTGCGCGCGCGGATCGCTGCGGGCCGCCGACGATCTCCTCGGTCTCACCACCGTCTGCAGAGATCGCGGCCGTGAACGTCATGGCGACGCCGCCTTCGACCTCGACGCCGTTCGACGTCACGCGCCCCACGGTGACCTGTGCAGCCGCAACGGGGCCCATGGCTCCGCGCACGCGGATGCGCGCCTGCGGCGCGCGCTCGAGAGCGATCGTCCCGAGGTCCGTCGAGGACCCTGCGGCGATCGGCTCGACGCGTGTCGTCGACGTGATGAAGCCCTCGGCATCGACCTTCACCACCGGGCGCCCCTCGAACTGTTCGGTGCGCCCCATCGGCACGTCCTCGAAGAGCGCGCGACCGCCCGGGTGGCGCCGCACGGGCGCTCCGTCCGCGCCGCGCAACTCGCGCGGTCCCCAGTTCGAGCCGTAGCTGACCGTGAAGTCCTCCACCGGCTCGCCCGTGCGCGCGTCGACCACGCTCAACGTGAGCCGCCCGGCCGGAAGGACTTCGATGCGTGCATCGAGCGTGCCCGAGAGCACGGTCTGCTTCTCACTGACCGGCGAACTGCCGAACGGGCCGGCGAACTCGGCGGCACCGTTGTCGTTCTCGACGCGCAGCGCGACGAGTTCGTACTCGACGTCCTTCTCGAGGCCGCCGATGCGGAACGTTCCGTCATCGGCCACGTCGGTGCGTTGTGCGCCGATGCCGAAGCCGCCGCCGCCGAACACGATCGGGCCTTCGGCGCGCGTCGAGTTGGCTTCGACGGCGTAACGACCGGGGCGCTGCGCCATGCCGACGAGCCGACCGGCGATCGCCGCGCCGTCGGGCAACTCGAAGCGCAGGTCGTGGACGCTCTCACCCGGACTCTTCGTCGCGCCATCGAACGAGCGCACGGGGTGTTCGGGGTGCTCGGCCGTCACGCGCCACGGGCCGGCAGCGAGCGTCGCGATCTCGAACGCACCGCCCGGGCCGCTCGTCGCGAGCAAGGTGCCGGAGCGGCGGCCGAACGAGATGAACTCGATGCCCCCGCCGCCGTCCGGGCCGCGCGTCTCGCGCAGTTCGACGCCTTCGATGCCGCGCCCTTGCTCGTCGACGACGACGCCGCGCAGGAGCACGGCGCGTTCCAGTGCGATGTCACCGACGTCGTAGCGACCACCGGCAGCGAACGCGAGGTCGTCGCGGCGCGCGGTCGCGCAGCCCGGAGCCGACGCGGTGAGCGCGGCCTGACCGACGGGCGCGCGCTCGAACACGAACGAGCCGTCGAGTGCGGACTTGGTTTCCTGACCGCGGTCGCGACCGCGGCCACCGAAGCCCGGGAAGCCGGCGCCGAGCGCCACCTGGGCCCCTCCGATCGGGCGACCAGCGTCGTCGACGATGCGACCGACGAGCTCGGCGACGTCACCGGAGGCGACGACCTCGGCACTCGCCGCCGCCAGTTCATCCGGCACGGCCACGGCGTCGAGTGCCGCCCGCGCGCCCTCGTCACCCGACTTCGGCAACTGGCTGCCGACGAGCTCCACGTTGCCGACGCCGCCGCCGGCGCTGCTCACCGGTCCGGATCCGCTCGGGACCACCTTCGAGGGACCGGCCGTCTCGCCGAGCAAGAAGAACGCGGCCACCAGGGCCGCGAGGACGAGGAGGACGACGACCGCGATGGCCGCCTGTCCGCGACGTTCGTGCGCTCCAGGATTCCATGAGGGCCGGGCGGAAGCGCGTCGAACGGAGGGAAGGTGCATGTCGTGGGAGGGGGGTGAGAGACCTGGGACCGGCGCGCTACGGCCGCGTGTGTGCGGCCGTTGGTGGCGGCCCCGCTGCGAACCGCAGGTTTCCCGCCAGTGAAGCCTCGCACGGCGAGTGTGGCGCGCACACGGGTTCGTCGCCACGCTACCGCGCATGCGCCTCCTCGCCGCTGCCGTCCTGTGCTCCTTCGCCTGTGCGTGCCGCACCGCGGACCCGGATCCGACGGTGCTCGTGCGCACCGCGAACGGCGTCGAATTGGGCGTCTCGACCACGCACGGCGTCGTGTTCCTCGGGAGCACGGCCGTTTCAGGCGAAGCCGAACTGGTCTCGTGGTTCGGCGACGGACCGAGCCTCGAACCGTCGTTGATCGAGCCGCTCGGCGACGGGCTCTACACCCTGCCGGTCGACATCGATCTGCCGGCCGTGGCGATCGGGTTCGAACTGCCCGATCCTGGCGCCGAACTCGTCGTGCGCGGGCGCGACGACAACGGTCCGTGGGAGCGCGAGGTCCGACGCGCGAGCGGTCTGCCGGTGCTCGGGCTCTTGATCGATCCGCCGTCCGATCCCCTGCCGGCGCGTTCGATCGGCGCCGGGGTCTACACACGCGATCGGCTCGGACACCTGCGACTCGTCGGACTCCTGAGCGGACGCGCGACCGTCGAAGCGGACGGCGTCACACGCGAAGTGTTGTGCGCGCTCGGGCCGCTCGACCTGTGGCGCGTCGTGACGCATCCGCGCAACCGCCAGCGCGCCGACCCGTGGGTGCATCGCGACGACTTGCGTTGAACGCGCGCGGCGTTCGGCGGGCCGCTCAACTGCGCCAGAAGCGCGGCACGAGCAGCACGACGAGCGCATAGAACTCGAGGCGCCCGAGGATCATCAGGACCGACAGGAGCAACTTGCCGAGCGCCGGTATGTCGCCGAAGTTCATCATCGGCCCGACGACTCCGAGTCCCGGTCCGATGTTGTTCAGCGTCGCGATGACCGCCGTCGACGCCGAGAGGATGTCGATGCCCATGGCCGAGAGCAGCGCGGTGCCGATCAGAGCGACGAGCATCCACAGACCGAAGAAGCCCGTGACCGAGGCGACGATGTTCTCGTCGAGCGACTCGCCGTCCATGCGCACGGTGTGGATCGCTCGCGGTCGCGAAAACACGACCACGCCGCGTACCGCCGCCTTGACGAGGATCACGAAACGCACGACTTTCAGACCGCCGCCCGTCGATCCGGCGCACGCTCCGACGAATGCGACGAACATCAAGAGGAAGCGACAGAACTCGGGCCAGCGATCGAAGTCGGCCGTGACGTAGCCCGTGCTCGTTTGGATCGACACGACGGTGAAGAGGCTGTCGCGCACACAGAGCGAGAGGCTCGAGTAGTCCGGCAACGGCGTGGATCCGTCCGCGGTCGGCAGTCCGTTGCTGCCGCCCCAGAACCACAACGCGCCGGCGATGACGAGCGCAGCGACGACGAGCATGCCCGTGTAGACACGCACTTCGGTCGAATGCAGGAGCATCGACCAGCCGCGTCGCCAACCTTGGCGGACGAACGTGTCGTACACGGCGAAGTTCAGTCCGGCCGCGAACATGAACACGACGAGGATCGCCTCGACGGTCCACGACGCGAAGAACGCGACACTCTCCGGGTGGTTCGAGAGACCGCCCGAGCTGACGGTCCCGAACGCATGGAGCGCAGCTTCGTACGGATCGAGTCCCGCCCAAACGAGCGCGACGATCAGCACGAGCGTCAAGACGAGATAGATGCGCGCGAGTCCGAGGGCACTGTCGCGAACGCGTTGTTGAACCGCTTCGCGCGCGATGCCTGGCACTTCGCTGCGGAACAAGCTTCGACCGCCGGTCGGGAAGAGCACCACGAACACGAGCACGATGCCGATGCCGCCGATCCAGTGCGTGAACGAGCGCCAGAAAGCCATGCCCTTCGACAGCGCGAGCAGTTCGTCACCCGCGAGAACGCTCGCTCCTGTCGTCGTGAAACCCGACACCGACTCGAAAAAGGCGTCGACGGGCGAAGGGATGCTGCCCGAGAGCACGTAAGGCAACGCTCCGAGCAGCGGCGCGACCAGCCACGACAGTCCGACCGCCGCGAGGCCCTCCCGTCGGAAGAAGTCGGGGCGTCCCTCCGCCGTCGTGATCGACTGGCGCTTGTGCCAGCCGAGCAGGAACGCGAGCAAAACGCCGACGCCGGACGAGACGACGAACGTCAGCGTTTCTGAACGCTCGCCGTACCACTCGCAGACCAGCGCAGGCACGAGCATGAAACCCGCCAGCAGCAGGATCACGCGCGAGAGCAGCCACAGGACGGCGCGCAGGTTCACGAGCTGTGGGTTCCTCGCTCCATCACTCCGCGTCCGGCACGAAGCTCGCGGCTGCGCTGCGTGTGTGACCGAGCAGGCGATTCAGCTCGTCGATGTTGGAGGGCAGCGTGAAGAGGATCAGGCGATCGCCGTGGCGCACGATCGTGTCGCCGCGCGGCACGATCACGTCCTCGCCGTGCACGACGGCGCCGATGATCACACCGCGCGGAAGTCCGAGGTTCTTGACCTTGCGATCGGGCCGACCGGTCGGGAAACGCGCCTCGATCTCGAGCACTTCGGCGCGCCCCTCCGCGATCACGGCGATCGTCGAGACGGATTCCGCGCGTACGAAGCGCAGAATGCGCTTCGCGCACAACAGGCGCGGACTGATGGCCTTGTCGATGTGCAGACTGTCGAAGACCTTGCGGTAGGCGGCTTTGTCGAGGATCGCGATCGTGCGCCCGACGCCGAGCGTCGACGCGAGGTGGCACGCGATGATGTTGTCCTCGTCGTCGGCGCTCGTCGCGATGAACGTGTTGACCTCGCTGATGCGCTCCTCGTTGAGCAACTCGATGTCCGTCGCGTCGCCGACCAGCACCATGACGTGCCCCGCGATGTTGCCCGCGATCGCCTTCGCGCGCTCCGGGTCGCGTTCGAGGATGCGCACCGACACACCGGGCATCGTGCCGAGCGCTTCCGCAAGACGCGTCCCGATGCGCCCGCCGCCCATGATCATGACGCTGCGGCGACCGAGGCGCGGCGCACCGGACAGCGCCTCGAACTGGTCGAGGTCGCTCGCGCGGCCGATGACGTAGACCTGGTCGTCGACTTCGAGGCGGTCGGTGCCGGTCGCGACGAAGAACTGCTCGCGGCGCGAGATCGCGGCGACCAGCAGGCCGCCCGGCAGTTCGAGATTCGCGAGTACGTCGGCCGTCAACTCGCTCGCCTGCCGGATGCGCAGGCGGCGCAGTTGCACGCGCCCGTTCGCGAAGGACTCGACTTCGAGCGCGTGGTGCTCGCGCACCGTGCCCAGGATCTCCTCGGTCGCGAGGTCGTCGGTCGACAGGAGCACGTCGTAGCCCAGCGCGCGCTTGTGGAACCAGTGGTAGCCGTCGAGGCGCGACGTGTCGCGCAGGCGCACGATGACGCGCCGCGCGCCCAGGTTCTTGCCCATCAGGGCGGCGATCATGTTGACCTGGTCGTCGTTCGTGACGGCCACGAACAGGTCGCAGCGCCCCGCGCCCGCCGCCGCCAGGACGTCCGGCCGCGTGCCGTCGCCGAGCAGCGCATGGACGTCGAGCGTCTCCTGCAGCCGCGCGACTTTCTGCGGGTCCGGATCCACCACGGAAACGCGGTGGCTCTCGCGCGTCAGGATGTCGGCCAGGTACTGGCCGACCTCCCCCGCGCCCACGATGACGATCTCCATGGCGCGACGAGACTAGTGGGTCGAGGCAGAAGTTCGGCGTACATGTCCGAGCCTCATCCGAGTCCTGGCAAGGCGCGGCGACGCAGGCGTGGCCCATCCACGCCGAGGAGCCGCAACGCCGCCAGGGCTCGGAGGAGGCCGGACATGTGCGCCGAATTTCTGCCTCGCCCCACCAAGCCGCGCGGCACGTCTCGACGGTAGTGCGTGGTGGAATGTCCGCGTGGTGCGTGTCCTGTTCGTCGACCACGAGGACTCGTTCGCGTGGAACGTGGTGGCGCTGCTCGCGGAGCTGGGCCACGTCGTCGACGTGCTGCGACCGCGCGACCTCGCGCACACGCTGCCGCCCTTCGAGCGGCTCGTGCTCGGGCCCGGACCCGGCGGCCCCGACGCCTGCAGCGCGACGCGCGCGCTCTTCCTGCGCTTCGGTCCGCACGTGCCCACACTCGGCGTCTGTCTCGGGCACCAGATCGTCGCCCGCGTGTTCGGAGGCGAGGTCCGGCGAGCCGTCGCGCCGGTCCACGGCCACGCGGACGCGGTGCTCCACGACGGACGCGGACTGTTCGCCGGCCTGCCGTCGCCCTTCGTGGCCGGGCGCTACCACTCGTTGATCGCACACGAGCCGCTGCCCGACTCACTCACGGCGAGCGCACGCACGGTCGCCGGCGAGGTCATGGCGCTGCGCCACGACACGTGGCCCGTGGAGTCGGTGCAGTTCCATCCCGAGTCGGTGCTCAGCGAACACGGTCACGCACTCGTGTCGAACTTCGTCGCGGGCGCGATCGGCGGGCGCGCGGTGTCGGCGCCCGGCGCCACACTTCCGAGCGGCTCCGCCCAGACGGGCCAGGGCCCGCTCGACGCTCGACGCGGTTCGGGTGCGTCGCGTGAGCCGAACACGCGTTTGCCCAACCCGTAGAGCGGCTTGCCGAACGCGCGCCAGAGCGCCGCGAGGCGCGAGCGCGGCGGGCGCTCCGCACGTTCGGCGGCGCGCTCGTCGGGCGTGCGCGGTCGGCCGCGGCGCTCGTAGCGCCGACGGTGTTTGTCGACGTGGCGCAGGTCTTCGGCCGCGCGCACGCGGAACGAGCGCGTCGCCGTGTCGTGCACCGACGCGAGCTGCAAGTCGACCAGCGCCGGCCGCCCGTCGGGACGCACGAGCACGTTCTGCTCCTTGTGCAGATCGTTGTGGCACACGCCGCGTGCGTGCAGTGCGCGCACGAGCACTTCGAGGTGCACGAACCAGTCGCGCGGCAGCGCCTCGGCCGCGGAGAGCGGCACGCCGGGGACGAAGCTGCGCACGAGTTCGCGGTTGGGAGCGGCGCTCGCCGCGCCAGGCAGCTCGTGCGGCAGCCCGTCGAGCCCGCGCACCGCCGCGAGCGCTCGTCGCTCGCGCGCGAGCAGGAGACGCGCGACGAAACCGCTCGGCGTGAGCCGCGCGTTCGCGACCCGTCGCACCGCGAACGAACCGTCGGCGAGCCGCACTCGCTCGACGCGTCCGAAGCGATCGCGCTTCATGACGACGACGTCCGAGTCGCCCTGGAGGCCCGCGCGTTCACCCGTGCCGTCGTCGACCTCCCCCACGGCGCCCATCCTGGCGCGGCGAACGGACGCTCGGCAAGCTGGCACGCCGTGTCAGCGATCGAAGTGCGCGGGTTGAGCAAGAGCTTCGGCGCCCAGGTCGCGCTCGCGCCGCTCGACCTCGCCGTCGAACGCGGCGCGGTGTGCGGCCTGGTCGGGCCCAACGGCAGCGGCAAGAGCACGTTCATGCGCCTGCTCATCGGGCTCGTGCCGCCCAGCGCCGGAACCGCCGCGATCGACGGTGTGGCACTCGCCGGCGACGGTCTCGCCGTGCGACGCCGCGCGACCTTCGCGCCGGGCGAGATCGCGAGCTACGGCGAACTGACCTGCGATCAGCAACTCGCCTTCCTGCTGCGCGGTCGCGAACGCACGGCCATTCTTCGCGCACGCGCCTTCGCACAGCGCCTCGGCCTGCCGCTCGGCGCCCGCATGCGCACGTTCAGCCACGGCATGAAGCGCCAGGTCGCGTTCTGCGCCGCGCTCGCGCCGGACGTGCCGGTGCGTCTGCTCGACGAGCCCACGGCCGGCCTCGACCCCAGCAAGCGCGGCGAGGTGATCGCGCTCCTCGGCGAAGACGCGCGCGAAGGTCGTTGCGTGCTGCTCTCGTCCCACCACTTCGGCGAGATCGCGCGCGTGTGCGAGCGCATCGTGTGCCTCTCGAAGGGGCGCGTCGTCGCCGACGAGGACACACGGGCGCTCGAGCGGCGCGCGCGCCGGCTCGTGACGCTCGAGTTCGAACCGGAGACGCCCGCCGCGCAACTCGCGCGCGTCGCGAACGCACTCGGTGCGACGGCGCGCGTCGCCGCTCCAGTCGATGCGACGGCGCGCGTCGCCGGTGCGCGCGTGAGCGCCGAACTCGCCGGCGACGATCCGCTCGCCGCACTGCGCGCACTGCCCAAGGACCTGCCCACGCCCATCAGTGTCGCCGTCGGCAAACACTCGCTCGAAGAGCTCTACCGCGACCTCTACGGCGTCGAGGGCCTCTGATGCCGCTGCTCGTCCGCACGACTCTCCTGCGCGCGCTCGGACTGTTCGTGGTCCTGACGGGCCACCTCGCGATCATCGTCTACTTCTTCCCGGTCTTCGCCGAGCAGAAGGGCGCACTCCTCAAGATCGCGGAGAACCTCGGCGAGATCCTCGCGCGCGACTCGCGCCTCGCGTCGGCCTCCGAGTGGGGCTACGTCGCGAGTCAGCAGTTCTTCAAATTCGCGAACACACTCGGCACCGGCGCGGCGGTGCTGTTCGCTGCCGGAGCGATCGCGGGCGACACGCAGCGCGGCACACTCGAGATCCTGCTCGCGCGACCGGTTTCGCGACTCCGTGTGTACAGCGAGCGCTGGGTCGCCGGCGCCCTCGGCCTCGTGCTGCCGCTGCTCGCGAGCAGCGCCCTCGTGCAACCGATCGCCTCCGCGTGCGGCGTCGAACTCGCGCTGAAGACCAGCGACATGCTCCTCGCTGCGTCCTACGAAGCGCTGTTCCTGCTGGTCTTCTACTCGGCCGCGTTCACGTGGTCGGTGGTCGCGGCGCGCGCGCTCACGGTCGTCTTCGGACTGTTGTTCGTGACGATCGGCATGTACGCGCTGTACCTGGTTCCGGAGGCGAACGCGTGGTCGCTGTACCAGTGGACGGACGTCGAGACGTTCGTGGCGCTGCCGACCGAAGGGCTCACCGCTCTGCAGTGGCTGCGGCCGCTGATCGCGACACTCGTCTTCACGGCCGCCGGTTGGTTGCTGTTCCGTCGGCGTCTGCCCTACTGACGCCCGAGCCGCGCGCGCTGCACACTGACCGCTCCACCGACCACGCATCGCATCGTCCCCGCGAGGAACTCCACACATGAAGAACAACGACAACGTCATCGCCCGCCGCGAACTGTTGACCGGCGCCGTCGCCTTGGCCGCCGGCGCGGGTGTGGCAGGCTCCGCCGCCGCGCACGCCGCCACGCACACGGCCGCACACGCGGCTGCGAGCCACACGTCGATCGGCACGCGCGCACCTTTCGAACTGATGGCTCTGCCCTACGCGGAGGGTGCGCTCGACCCGCTCGTGTCGCCGCTCACCGTTTCGTTCCACCACGGCAAACACCACAAGGGCTACGTCGACAACCTCAATCGCCTCGTCGCGGGCACGGCGCACGAAGGCAAATCGCTCCAAGAAGTCGTCGTCGCTTCCTCCGCGGACGCGAGCCAGCGCGCGATCTTCAACAACGCGGCGCAGGTCTGGAACCACGACTTCTACTGGAACTCGATGGCACCGGACGGCGGTGGCAAGCCGACCGGTGATCTGCTCGCGCGCATCGAGCGCGACTTCGGTTCGTTCGAGACGTTCGCCGCCGACTTCGCGCGTGTGAGCACCGCGCAGTTCGGCGCGGGCTGGGGTTGGCTCGTCGCCGACGCGGCCGGCAAACTCGCGGTGACGGCGACGTCGAACGCGGATCTGCCGCTGCTCGCGGGCCAACGTCCGCTGCTGACCGTCGACGTGTGGGAACACGCCTACTACCTCGACTTCCAGAACCGCCGCGCCGACTACGTGCGGCTGTGGCTGGAGCGCCTCGCCAACTGGCGGTTCGCGGCGGCGCAGCTCGGCTGACCGCGCGACGAACCGCGAACGGCTCCGCGCGACGAACCTGCGGCTCGTCCGGTTTCAGCGCCCGATCAGCGCGCGCAGCCGCGCCTTCGCACCGAGCCACGGCGACACGCGCCGCTTGAACGACGCGGCGCGTTCGGCCGCGTGTGCGGCGCGCCTGAAGGCATCGCGTGCGGCGCCGTGCTCGCCACCGGCGGCGAACACGGCGCCCAGTTCGTAGAGCGCCTCGGGCTCCTCGCCGTGATCGGCCTCGAAGCGACGGCACGCGACGATCGCTTCAGCGCGGCGCCCCAGACGCGCGAGCAGCCGCGCGCTGAGAAGACGCGCGCGACCGTAGGCGTGTTCGGCGTCGCGTTCGAGCAGCCACTCGACCTCGCGCAGCGCCTCCTCGTCACGCCGCACCGCGGCGAGCGCGTTCGCGTTGCGCCAGGCCCACTCGGGCTCCTTCGGTTCACCAGCGCGTGCGGTGGCGAGCGGCGCGAGTGCGTCGCGTGCGCGACCTGCGGCGAGCAGCGCCGCGCCGAGTTTGCCTTGCATCGCGGGCGTGTCGACGCGGCCGAAGCTCTCGAACGTGCGGCGCAGAACTCGCGCGCGCGTCACGCGGCCCGCGACGTTGGTCCAGGCGAGCGAGACCACGAGGACACAGCCGAGGAAGCCGAGCAGCGGCAGACGCGCGAGGAAACCGAGCCCGGGTACGTTCGCGAGCAGCGTTTGAAGCAGGAACGCGAGTGCGAAGACGGCGAGGAGCTGCACGAGCGGCACGGTATCAAGCGTGCCGGGCTGCTACCCTGCCGCAGCCGTGGACGGAACGCACCCCCATCGACCGCGCGGACTCGATCCGCGGCTCGCGGTGGCGATCGAGTTGTTGCGCGCGTTCGTGCAACTCGCACTCGTGCCGCTGTTCCTGCTGCGCCACTTCCTGGACGCGAAGACGCGCAGCGCTGAGGTGCTCGATTACCTGGGCACGAGCGCCGAACCGACGCCCGTGCCCGCCACCCGGCCGCTGGTCGGTGCGCGTGTCTTCATCTCGTGCGCCGAGGCGTCGGGCGAGATCCACGCACGCACGCTCGTCATGCGCACACCGGCGCGCCTCGGCGAGGTCGCGTACGTGGGCCTGTGCAGCCCTGCGCTCGAAGAGCTCGGCGTGCGTGCGATCGGCGACCCGGTCAGCCAGGCGCGCATGGGTCTCGGTGTGATCGGAG
>JBIKNC010000004.1:0-53619 GCA_044358925.1 Planctomycetota bacterium
TGTCGAAGGACCTCGCGGCCGCCATCGCGCGGGTGCGCGACCTGCTCGCCGATCGCAAGCTGGAGCTGGCCGTGCGCGACGCGGCCCTCGAGACCCTCGAGGAACTCGCCGAACAGAAGGACGTCCCGACACAGCAGCGCCTGGCGGCCTGGATGCTGCTGCGCATGGTGCGCGGAACGACGCCGCCGCAACTCGCCGCGCGCCTGCAGCGCGCCGCGGAACAACCGCCGCCGGCGCAGGGCGAACCGCCCGCGCTGTGGGAGGTGTTCGCACAACTTCCGGCCGCACGCGACCAGGAAGCCTGTGTGAGCGTTCTCAAGGAGATCTTCGGCGAGGAGCGCTGGCTCGATCACGCCTGCGAGCACCTCATGCACGGTCCGCCGGGCATGGTGCGCTCCCTCGCCGAGGAGATCCTGGCCGCCGGTCGCAACGACGTGCTGAAACAGGCCTACTCGAGCCTGCTCATCCGCCCGACGCGCAACCCGCACCTGTTGATCGTGCTCGCGGAGCACGCGGAGGCCGGCCGCATCAAGGGCGACTTCCCGCCGCCGGTGCAGCGGTTGCACTCGTTGCTCACGCTCGCGACCTTCCTGTTCACGGGTGAGGGCGCCGATCCGACGCGCACGCGTGCGCAGCTCAAACTGACGCAGGTCCTCACGGTCGGCGACAAGAACTCGCTCATGGCGCGTCTGCTCACGGACGCGAGCCGCAAGGAGATCCGCGCACTGATGCCGGTTCTCACGAAGGGCGTCGATCCGGCACTCGATCGCGCGTTCACGCACGTCGCCATCGCTCGCTTCCCCACCATCTACCGCGACGACAACCGTCCGTTCTGGGAAGAGGAGAACGTCATCTGGACCACCCAGAAGGGTCTCGATCGACGTGAAGAGGAGCTGCGCGAACTGCGCGAGGTCAAGATCCCCGCGAACAGCGAGGCGATCGGCAAGGCGGCTTCCTACGGCGACCTCTCGGAGAACTCCGAGTGGGAGTCGGCGATGGAGGATCAGCGCACGCTGACGTCGCGAGCGATGGAGATCGAGGAAGAGGTGCGCCGTGCGCGTCTCATCGAACACGCCGCGATCCCGGAAGGCATCGTGACGCCGGGAACGCGTGTCACGTACCGCGACCCGTCGAACGTCGTCCACAAGGTCGACATCGTCGGTCCGTGGGACACGACCGCCAGCAACGCGATCTCGTACCGCTCGCCGGTCGGCCAAGGCCTGCTCGGTGCGCGCATGGGCGAGACCGCGACGCTGCGTCTGCCGACGGGCGTGATCGAGGTGAAGATCGAGAAGGTCGAGCTGGTGCCGCTGGGCTGAGGCCCGCGAACGCCCTTCGAAACGAGCGCGGCCCGCAGGACGTGAACGTCCTGCGGGCCGCGCTCGTTGCATTCAACTGTGCGTTCAACTGTGCGATCGGCAACAGCTCTCAGTTGTCCTATCCAACCCGCCGTTGCTCTGTCTTCCTTTGCGCTGACTCTGCGTCCTTTGCGTCCTTTGCGGTGAAGTGCAACGCTCCAGTTCACGGGCCTGTTGCACGTCACCGCAAAGGACGCAAAGGACGCAAAGTCAGCGCAAAGGAAGGCAGGAGGCTGAGAGCGGCAGCGAATTGCAGCGCGACTGCGATTGATTGCGCACTGCACGCGCGCTGCCGCCTACGCATCGCTCACTCCTGCGCCTTCGACTCCAGCTTCGCCAGGTACGCATCCTGGTTCGCTTCGAACTCGGCCACACAGGCTTGGCAGCAGAACTTCACTTCCTGGTCGCCGTAGACCTTCACGACCGGGTCGCCCATCGACCCGAGCGGCGCCTCCATGACGAGGCAGGTGTCGAGCGGGTAGGGCTTGACGCCCGAGTCGTCGGCGCGCGGTGAACCGCAGGCGGAGAGGGCGAGCGTGAGGACGAGTGCGAGGTACTTCATGGCGCGGGAGGATAGCGCGACGGGCCGGTGTGCCGAGCCGCGAGCCGGCGCCCCAGCCGTAGCGCCAGCCGCTCGATGGCCGCTGCGCCGCTCGGGCCCAATGTCGTGGCCTGCCCCGCGAGCCCGACCAGCCGCTCGTGCCGCGCACGCGCGACCTCGAAGTCGTTCGCAGCCAGTTCCTCGATCGCGGCCTGTTCGAGCGCGCGCGCCCACAAGAGGACGAGGCGTTCGTCGAGGGTCGCGCCGAGCTCGAGCGCGTGCTCGAAGGCGGCACACGCCTGTGTGTGTCGTCGCGCCTCCGCAGCGACACGCGCCAACGCTCGGGCACGCATTGCTGCGAGCGGGCTGCTCGTCGTGACGCGTTCACAGGCACCCAGATGCGCCGCGAGCGTCACGAGCGACAACACGTCGTCCGCGTTGTGGCGGAAGACGTCTTCGAGCCGATGCGGTCGGCCCGCGACGAAGTCGAACCACGCCGCCGGAGCGTGGGCTCCCGACAAGTCGTCGGTGCGCTCGACGCCGCACAGCTCGCGTTCGTACGTCGCCAGACGCCCGTTCGCGAGCGCGCCCTTGTAGAGGCGCTGCAACGGATGGAACAAGTCGAGGTGCGGAAGTGCGGCGAACGGCGGCGGGATGCGGTGGTGGCGCATCTTGTCCTCGAGCCGATGGCGGTCGTAGCTCTTGCCGAAGAACGTGACGAGCGTCCGGGCGCCGCGCAGTCGCTGCGCCACGTGTTCGAGCAACGCAGCCTCGTCGCCCGGCGACGGCATGAAGCCCTGCCACAGCTCGAACACGCGGGAGCCTTCGCGTTCGACGAAGGCGCCGAGTGCGACGAGGAACGGATAGGTGCCCGAACCGCCCGAGAGGCCGGTGGCTTCGATGTCGAGGAACAGCGCCGACGTCGCGTCGAACGCTGCGAGTCGCTCGTCCTTCGCGACGCGTGCCACACACGCCGCGTCGGCGGAAAGGACGTCCCCGAGACACACTCGCCCGTGGACGTGCTCGAGCGCGAACGTCGTGCGTCGCGCGAAGATCGCGCCCGAGTGCTCGAGCGCGGCCGGCGCGCCGATCGTCGTTCGTCCAACGGGAGGCGCCGCCGCATGCGCGCGAGCGAGCCTGCGCACGAGTTCGCGCGGCAAGGCAGGCGTTCGCGGCGCGTTCGCGCTCGTGTTCGACGCGCAGGTACTCGGCGCGCTCGTGTGCAACGACTCGCTCGGCAGCGAAGGCGCCTGCAACGGAGCTGCCCCCGCCGCCGCCGGCCGCTCCTCACGCCGCAGTCGCCGCAGCCGTGCTCCGAGATCGCCGGCGTCAAACATGCGCGGGTTCCTTCACCTTGGGCAGCGGGGCGCCGAGCAGGAAATCGAGCACGACCAGCGCCGTGCGCTTCGCCGCCTCCCCCACCTCTTCGCGCGGCCCGACACACGCCGGGCAACCGCGCACACATTCGCAGCGCGCCACCACGTCGCGCGCGGCGCGCACCAGCTCCTCGAACACGCCCATCACGAGCACCGACAACCCGACACCGCCCTGCACGCGGTCGTACAGGAACAATGCGGGCTTCTCGAAGTGCTTCGAGCGGATCTCACACGAGAGGCCGAGGTCCTGCGGCTGGCAGCGCAACATGAGCGGCGCGACGCGCCTCACGAGTTGCCCCACCGCGGACCACGCCGATGCGCGCGTGCCCGCCTCGAGCCCGAGCGCGCGCGCCGCTTCGGGCTCCAGCGTCAGAACGAACGTCTCCGTGTCGAGTTCCTCCGGCGGCAGGTGGATGTCCTCGCTGCCGACGTTCTCGCGCGTGTAGAAGCGGATCTTCTTGTAGAGCGTCGCGACGCTCGTGATGTGCACTTCGCCGCGGTGCAGTCCGAAGCCGCGCGGGTCTTCGCGCACCTCGTCGAGCGACAGCACACGCACCTCGGTGTTCGTCTCGGCCTCCGTGAAGTAGTCGCTCTGCACCAGCCGCACGTACGCCCGCCGCGCGTCGTAGTCGAAGCGCTCGACCTTCCACGTCTCGCCCTCGACCTGGTAGATCGCGCCGTCGTGCACGGTCGTCAGCGCCGACACCCGATCGGTCTCGCCGATCGCCTTCTCGGTCTCGCTGTCGATGACGAGCACGTTGTCCGGCTCGCCGCCCGCGAGCGACACGTCCTGCGCCGGATACGCGTCGGCCATCCAGTGCCACGTGTCGTCGCGCTTGTGCAGGAAACCCGACTCGTCCGCGAGGTAGTCGAGGATGCCCGCGACGTGCGGACTGGCGCCGAAGCCGCGCACCACACGCGTTCCGTCGCTCGCGAGTTCGCTCTTGAAGGGCAGCTCGAACGCCGCGCACTTCAGTTGCTCCGACAGGATCACGAGGTTGTCCGCGTCGAGCCCGAGGCGCTCCTTCGGCGCCGCGAACAACCAGTCCGGATGTTGTGCGAGGAACTGATCGAGCGGATCGCTTCGCGCGATCATCACACACAGACTCGTCGCGCCGCGCCGACCGACGCGGCCCGCGCGCTGCCAGAACGAAGCCTGGCTGCCCGGATAGCCCACGAGGACGGCGACGTCGAGCGCACCGACGTCGATGCCGAGTTCGAGTGCGTTCGTCGTGACGACGACTTTCACGACGCCGCTGCGCAGACCCGCTTCGATCTCGCGCCGCAGGTTGGGCAGATAGCCGCCGCGATAGCCGCGCACCTCGTCCGGTACCAAGCCGATGCGCGGCGCGAGTTCCTTGAGGTAGCGCGTCAGCACTTCGACCGACGTGCGTTGGTTGCAGAAGAAGATCGTCTGGTGCTTCGGCCCGCACAGCACCTCGGCGATGCGCCGCGCCTCCTCGAGCGCGTTCGCGCGCAGGCCCGCGACCGCGTCGAGCACCGGCGGCTCGTAGACCGCGAACACACGTTCGCCGCTCGGACTGCCGTCCTCCGACACGATCGTCGCGTCGCGCCCGATCAGTGCGCGCGCATGGCTCCTGGCATCGTGCAAGGTCGCCGACGACAACAGGAACTTGGGATCGCTGCCGTAGTGGCGTGCGATGCGCACGAGGCGGCGCAGCACGTTCGCGACGCTCGAACCGAACACACCGCACAGCGTGTGCACCTCGTCGATCACGACGTGTTCGAGGTTCTCGAACAGGTGCGACCACTTCGCGTGGTTCGGCAGGATGCCTTGGTGGAGCATCCACGGGTTCGTGAGCACGACGTGGCCGCGTTCGCGCAGCGTGCTGCGGATCGACGGCGGAGTGTCGCCGTCGTAGGTGAACGAGTGCAGCTCGTCGAGGCCCTCGACGCGGCTCGCCAAGTCCCCGAGCAACGTGTTGAGATTCGCCGACTGGTCCTGCGAGAGCGCCTTCGTCGGGAACATCCACAGCGACCGCGAACGGCCCTGTGTCTCGATCAGGCGCTGCATGACGGGCAGCGTGTACGCGATCGTCTTGCCCGACGCGGTCGGCGTCGCGACGAGCACGTCGTCGCCGGCGAGGGCCGCTTCGACGGCCGCGGCTTGGTGCAGGAACAGCCGCGAGCGGCCGCGCGCTTCGAGCAGCGCGGCGAGGCGCGGGTCGATGCGCGCCGGCAGTGGTGCGTAGCGCGCCTCGCGCGGCGGCACACGCTGCCAGTGCGAGACGCGCCCGCCGAGTTCGCGGTGTCCGTCGAGCGCCTTCGCGAGCGCATCGACCGACAACTCGCCGCGCAGCCGCCGTGCGGAGCCCTTCGCCGCCGACGGCGTGAGCAGCGCGTCGCTCGCCTGCGGCGGGCCGGTGACTTTGCCCGGACGGGTGACTTTGCCGGGACGGTCGACCTTGCCCGGACGGTCGACCTTGTCCGGACCGTGTGCTCCGCCCTCTCGTTCGTTGCTCTCGTTCGCCATGGCGTTCGGTATCCGTCAGGGTGCCGACCGACCCGGCCGCGCGCCAGGGCCGAACCCGGCGACGCGCGCGCACTGGGACGGGCCTAACCTCTCGCCGCAGTGAACACCGCCCTCCTCCTCGCGCGACTGATCGAGCTCTACGCCCTCGTCGGCCTGGTGGTCGGCGGTTGGTTCGCGTTCGTCGCCGCGCCGCGGCTCGACCCCGCCGCGCGCGGCGCGTCGCTCGGCTTCCGGCTCCTGATCTGGCCCGCCGCCGCCGCCCTCTGGCCGCAGGTCCTCGTGCGCCTCGTGCGCGGCTCGCCGCCGCCGCTCGAAGACACTGCGCACCGCCGAGCCGAACAGGAGGCCTCGTGATCGCTCCTTTGCGGCGCCTCCACCGCCACGGGGCGACGGCCATGGCGTTCTTGGTGCCGCTCGTTCTCGCCACGGCGCTCCTCGGGCGCTCGCAGCGGCCGAACGTCTCGCCGGCCTCGAACGCCACGCTCGACGCGTCCGCGACGTGGACCCGTGTGAACGGAGCACACCTCGGCACGCCGATCGGAACACTCGGCGTGCGCGTCGCGCCGGACGGCGGCCTCGTGGTCGCTCTCGAACGCGCGCCCGACGTCGAGCTGCCCGACGTGTTGCTCTACGCGGCCGCAACCGCCGTGCAGCCGGGCGGCGATCTGCCGCTCGAGGTGCGCCATCTCGGTCCGGCCCAGGAGAGCGGGCGCCCCGTCGAAGTGAGCGTGCCCGCCGACCTCGTGTGGCGCCACGTCGCGGCTTTCAGCCTCGCCGAACAGCGTGTCCTCGCGACGTTCGAACTGCCCGAGCACTCGGAGCTCGTGCGATGAGCAACGTCTACCGCGCGGTCGGCTGGAACCCGTTCAAGCGGCGCTACGACCTCGTGCTGTGGGCGGCGATCGGCGCCTTCATGGGCGTGTACGTCGCGCTGTCACTGCTGTTCGACAAGGGCCTCACGGCCGAGACGCTCGTGATCCGCGCGACGGCGCTCGCCGCGTTCACGTTGTTGCACGTCGTGCTCGCGATCGGACCGCTCGCACGCCTCGACGCGCGTCTCCTGCCGCTGCTCTACAACCGCCGGCACATGGGCGTGTCGATGTTCGCGCTCGCGCTCGTGCACGGCGGCTTCGCGTTCTTCCAGTTCCATGCGTTGGGCGACACGGATCCGCTCGCGAGTCTCTTCTCGACGCCGTGGACCGGCGGCGCCCTGGGTGCGCCGTTCCAACTCTTCGGCGCCCTCGCGTTGGCGCTCCTGTTCGTGATGGCGGCCACGAGCCACGACTTCTGGCTCGTGAACCTGACGGCGCCCGTGTGGAAGGCGCTGCACATGAGCGTGTACCTCGCGTACGTGCTGCTCGTCGCGCACGTCGCGTTCGGAGCGCTGCAGGACCAGCGCGCGCCGCTGCTGGCGATCGTGACGACTGTCGGCGCAACGCTGCTCGTCGTACTCCACGTCGCCGCGGCGCGACGCGAGCGGCGCGTCGACGCTGCGCTCGCAACACGCGGTGCCGGCGGTCTCGCCGGACATGTCGACGGCGGCGAACTCGCGACGATCGTCGACGGTCGTGCACGCATCGTCGTCGTCGGCGGTGAACGCGTCGCGCTCTTCCGCGACGGCGAGCGCGCCTTCGCACTGTCGAACGTCTGCCAGCACCAGAACGGTCCGCTGGGCGAAGGCTGCATTCGCGACGGACTCGTGACCTGCCCCTGGCACGGCTACCAGTACCGGCCGCACGACGGCTGTTCGCCGCCGCCGTTCACGGAGCGGGTGCCGACGTTCCGCACGCGCGTCGTCGACGGACGGGTGTGGATCGAGGAGCGGCCGCGCGTCGCCGATCGCACCGAGGCGCACGCATGAACCACTCCACGGAGTTCTTCGTCGGCTGGGCGGGCGCCGTACCGAGCGCCACGCGGCGCTTCCTCGTGCGTGCATTCGCGGCGACGCTCGTCGTCGCACTGTGCGTGGCGACAGCGGCGGCGCTCCTGCAGCTCGAGACACGCGCAGGGGTCTTCCAGTTCGGGACGACGCGTTCGTTCGCGGGTTGGATCGAGCGCCGTCCGTACCCGTTGCTCGTGGTCCCGCGACCCGGCGCGGAAGGGACACACTCGCGCTACCTGCTGAGTGCCTTCGGCAAACACGGCGCCGACGCGCTCTTCGAAGAGCACGCAGACGGTTGGTTCGAACTCGAAGGCACGCTCGTGTACCGCGACGGCCGCACGATGGTGGAGGTCGCGACCGGCAGCGTGCGTCCCGTTCCGCCGCCCATCGGGCTCGCGCCGCCGCCGCAGGAGTCGACGTCGCAGGGACGTGTCACGCTCCGCGGCGAGATCGTCGACAGCAAGTGTTTCCTCGGCGTCATGAAGCCGGGCAACGCCGCGAGCCACCGCGCCTGCGCGATCCGCTGCATCAGCGGCGGCGTGCCGCCGGTGCTGCTGGTGCGCGACGACGCGGGCCTCGCGCACTACCACCTGCTCGTCGACACGAACGGCGGAGCGGTCAACGGACGTGTGCTGGACGTGGTCGCGCTCCCGGTCGAGATCACGGGCGACCTCGAACGGATCGGCGACCTGTCGATCCTGCGCGCCGATCCGGACACGTATCGGGTGCTCTCGCCGTGACCGCGCGGATCAGCGCGCGAGCAGCGCGGTGAGTCCGTCGACCAGCGCGCGACCGTCGAGTTCGAGTGTGTAGGCGCCCGAGCGCGCGAGGATCCGACCCGCTTCCTCGTGGAGCGTGTAGCGCTCGGGCAGCGCCTCCAGCCCGAGCAGCTCGATCTCCACCTCGAACAGCGCAGGCGCCTGCGGTGCCGCGCTGCTCCAACCGGTTCCGAGCGGAGCGATCACCCGATCGGCGAGTCGTGCGAACTCGCGATCCTCGAGCGTGGGCGCGACCTCGGGCGCGAAGCGGCCGGTCTGCGTGTCGCGCATCCAGCGCCGCCGCACGCCGTTCGCGTCCGTCACCGCCACGCTCAGGATGCCGAGCTCCGAGTGTTCGAACAGCCGCAGTCCGAGGAGCGCGAGCGGCCCCGTGCGCGCGAGTTCCGCGAGATCGACGGGCGCCACGCCCCACACCTGTTCGTCCGAGCGCCGCACCGCGCGCGCTTCGACGCCGCCGACCTTGACCAGCGGTCCGAGGTCGAGCGCTTGGGACGGCCGATCGGCCAGCTCGAACACGATGCGTCCCTGCGGCACGAGGTTCGGCCAGACACTCTCGTCGATCAGCGCCGCGAACTCGATGCGATCGACCTTCGTGAGCCAGTCGGCGACCAACCCGGCGTCCGCCGCTCGCGTCGAGCCGTCGAGCTCGACCGCGAAGCGACCGTCGACGCGCGTGATCTTCGTGACGGCGTCGTCGAAACGCGCTTCGACCGACACGATCTCGTCGCGCAACACGCGCACGGCCGTGTGCTGCACGAGGTCCTCGAAGCGCTGCAGGACGAAACGCACCGACTCGGACTCCAAGCGCACGTGTGTGCGGTCGTCGCCGTCGACCCGACACAACCACGTTCGGCCGAGGAGCTCGAAGGCGCGCGTGTCGGGCACCGTCGTGAACTCGATCGTCGTCGTGCGACCGTCGACCGTGTCGAGCTCGACCGTGAAGTGCACGTCGTCGAAGCCGTTCAGCGTCGGGTCCGCGCGCAGACCGTCGAGGAAGCCGCGCGCCATGAGACGCGTGTGGCTGGTCACGAGGAACGACATGACCGCCGGATCGAGGCGCGTGCGGTACGGAACTTCGCACAACCACTCGCCCTCGGACACGGCGACGTCGAGCGCGAGATCGAGCACGTTCGCATCGCGCCCCGATCCGAACGTGCCGTCGGCCGGCGTCGTGGCGAGGTCGGATCCGAGCCCGAGTTCGATACTGCCGCGCCGACGCACGGCGATCACGGTCGCGGCGTCGATGGTCGGCAGGACGAGCTTCTCGCGGTAGTCGGTGACCGATCGATCGAGCATGTCGCGCAGCGCGCGCGGCACACGCAGCACACGCCCCTCGCTCTCGACGTGCACGTTCTCGCGATCGAGGTCGAACGCACCGAAGGCGATGCGCACGCGCCGCGCCGTCGCGGGATCCGCGCCTTCGAACAGGTCGATCGTCGCTTCGGGCGGATCGAGGCCGAGTTGTGAGCGCTCCACGCCCGTCACTCGCCGACCCGGGAACGCGACGAGCATCTCGAACAGCTCGCGCACGTACACGTCGGAGGCCTTCACGGCGAGCGGATCGGTGATGAACCAATGCCCTGCGGCGTCGCGCTCGAGCGAGAGGTGCAGGTCGCTCGGTGTGTTCTCGATGCGCACTCGAGCGACACGTGCCGGGTCGAACGTCGTGAGCAGCGGCTGCGGCGCCAGATCGACGGCCGCGCTCCCGCGGCCGAATTCGCGCGCGACGAAGAACCCGAGCAACGCGACGACGACGAGCAGGAGGAGCGTCTTCTTGGCGTGCATGTCGGGAAGCTCGGTCAGCGGCGGCGGCGCGCCGCGAGGATGAGTCCGAACGCGAGGCACACGAGCGGGAAGCCGAACGCGCCGCTCCACGCGACCGCGCGGACGACGTTCGTACGAGTGCGGTCGAGCACCGCGGCGTGCGGTGACTTGGGTGCGATGCGCACGCGGAACTCGCGATCGACGAGCCACTCCATCAGGTTCTGCACGAACGGACGCGCGAACTCGTAGCCGGACGAGAGCGGCGTGGTCGTTCCCAGGGCGACGACTTTCGCGCGCCGGCCCGCGTCGGTCGGCCATTCGCTCGCCATCGCGAGTGTGTACCGGCCGCGGCTCTCGATCGCCGGTTCGAAGATCCAGTCGTTGCCATACTCGACGTGCGGACGATCGAGCCAGACGCTCTCGGGCGTGCGCACGAGTTCCGCGAGCGTGCCGCCGGTCGGCGCGTTGCCGCGCTCGAAACTCTGCGCGAACCGCACGCGTGCGACGTAGCCGGTCGCGGCCAGGCGCGCCGTGCTCGCGTGGGTGCTGGAGAACGACTCGGTCGGAAGGTCGAACTCCGTGCACTCGATGCGCCCGTCGACGTCCTGTCGCAGCGCCGGATCGAAGTACTCGCGAGCGGCGATGCCCTGCACGAGCCGCGGCCCGTGGCGCGCGACGAGGTCGTCCAGGTCGCTGCGACCGGCGAGAGTGTTCACGCCGAACGCGGCGAGCAGTCGACCGCCGCCCGCCAGATAGTCGTTCACCGCGACGGTCGTGCGCGTCGCGAAGGTCTCGAGGGGATCGGCGATCACGAGCACGTCCGTGCCGCTCGGCACGTTGCCGTCCTTCGTGCCGTCCCACACGGCGAGTTCGAAGCCTTCGTTCTCGAGGCCGCGCATGAAGTCGAGCAGGCCGCCGCTCTGTGACGGCGACGCGCCCGCCTCACCGTGCCCCATCGCGAACACGACGCGCGGCGAGCGCGCACCGCTCACACGGCCCAACGCCTCGCACAACGCCTCCTCACCGCGCCAGTTCGACAGCGACGTCGGCACGCGCCGACGCGGATCGCCCCAGGCGAGCGCGCCCATGTCGGGCGCGAACCGCGCGACGGTGCGACGCTCGCCGACCTGAACCACGACCGCGCCGATCCACGTTCCGTACGGCGTCGGGAACGACAGGTCCGCGGCCGAGACGCGCAGTTCGTCCATGCGCCCCTTCGCGCGCGCCAGGTCGTTCGCGTCGTGCAGGCGCACGTCGAGTGCGTCCGGGACTTCGCTCTCCGCGAGCCGCAGCAGGCCGCGCACTCGGTCGAGCAACTGCAGGTAGCCGTCCGGAGCGTCGGTCGGCACGCGGAAGAACACGTCGACGTCGCCGCCGTCCGGCAGAGCTTCGAGGAGCTCGACGGTGGACGGATCGAGGCTGCTCGACTGTGCCAGCGTCAGGTCGACGCGCGCGCGCAGCGCCGGCCAGTGCGCGACCTCGATCACGAGCAGTACGGCCGCCAGCACGAGCGCGAGCAACAGCACCACCTGCAGCGCGAGCGAGGCTCGTGTCCAACGCGAGAAGGTCGCGTTCTTCATCGCCACCTCCGCATCTCGAGCAGGCGCACGGTCAGGAAGGTGAAGGCCGCGATCCACACCACGAAGAAGACCACGTGGCCCGAGTCGAAGACGCCCGAACGGAACGAGGTCTGATAGCGGCCGACGACGTCGAACTTGTCGACGATCGCAGCGACGACTTCGCGCGACACGACGTGGCTCGGGATCGCGTCCGTGAAGCGCAGCGCGATCGTCGACATCAGGAGCGCGAGATTGCCGACGAACGCGAGGAAGGCCGCGAGGACGGGCGCTCCGCTGACGGCGCTCGCTGCGAGTCCCACCGAGCAGAACAGCGCGCTGACGAGCACCATCCCGCCGTACGCGAGCAGGACCTGCGGCCAGTCCGGCGCGGCGCCGACGAAGCTCGCGACGACGAGCGGCACGAGGTTCGCGCTCCACAAGAGAGCGAAGAACGACGTCGCTGCGAGCAACTTGCCGAGCACGACCGCCGCATCCGGCACCGGCGCGGTGAGGAGGAACTCGAGCACGCCGCTCCTGTGCTCCTCGCTGATCATGCGCATGGTCACGAGCGGCGCGAGCACGAGCACGAGGATCCAGAAGGCCTCGCTGCCGCCGAGCACCGCGAGCCCCGCGCGTTGCACGTCGTTGCCCGCGGCGGGCAAGTAGACGCCCGAGAAGAGCCAGCCGTTGAGGAGGCTCGCGAGCAACAGCAGCACCCACACGACGGGCTGCAGGAACAGACCGGCGAACTCGCGCCGGAAGATCGTCCACGTGGCGCCGATCACGCGTGGTGGTCGGCGTCCCCGCCGCGGCCTTCGAACGGATTCAGGAACTGCTGGCGCGGCGCGGGTGCCGGCGGTGCTGCAGGCGGTGTCGGCGGAGGAGGCGCGGGCGGCTTCACCTCGGGAGCCGCGGCCTCCGCGGGCGCCGCGCGTTCGAACGGATTCAACATGGCGAACGGAGCCGCGGCCTTGCGCGGAGCCACCGGCGCGGCTTCGTGTGCGTGACCGTGAGCATGGCCTTGCGCCGCGCGCACGGTCGGCGTCGGGAGCGCGACTTCGAGCAACGGCGCGGCCGAGGTGGTCGCGCTCGCCGCGGGAAGGACCGGCGCGTTCGCTGCAGCCTGCGTGTGCGCATCGGTGGGGCTGAGTTCCTCACCCAGCACGAGCGCCGTGAACAGCTTCTCGAGCGTGGCGCGCTCGAACGTCAGTTCGCGCAGCGCCCAGCGTTTGGCCGAAGCGAGCGCTCCGACGTCCTCGCGCAGGTCGCCGGCGCCGCGCACGCGGAAACTCTGGTGGATGCCGACGCGCGGACCGACCTCGACCGACGTCACACCGGGCAAGGTGCCGAGCAGACGGCGCGCCTCCGAGACGTCGGGCACGACCGCTTCGACGAGCACGGCCTCCGCACCGCCGCCGAGTTTCGCCACGAGTTCGTCGCGGCGCCCGTCGGCGAGGCAGCGGCCGCGGTGCACGATCAGCACACGCGGGCAGATCGCTTCGACCTCCGCGAGGATGTGCGACGAGAGCAGCACGGTGTGCTCGCGCGCCAGGTCCTGAACGAGCTTGCGGACCTCGATGCGCTGCAGCGGGTCGAGGCCGCTGGTCGGCTCGTCGAGGATGAGGACCGAGGGCTGTGGCAGGAGTGCGACCGCGATGCCGACGCGCTGGCGCAGGCCGCGCGAGAGGTCGCCGATCAACGAGCGTCGGCGATCGGTCAGGCCGACGCGCTCGAGCACGGCGCCGATGCGCGCCTCGCGTTCCCCGCGCGGCACGCGGTGCAGCCGCGCCTGGAAACGCAGCATCTCTTCGACGCGGTGCTCGCGGTAGAGCGGCACGTTCTCCGGCAGGTAGCCGATGCGGCGCCGCACCTCGAGCGACTGGCGCAGCACGTCGAACCCGCCGATGGTGATCGTGCCGCGCGTCGCGGGCAGGTACCCCGCGAGCATGCGCATCGTCGTCGTCTTCCCGGCGCCGTTGGGCCCGAGGAAACCGACGACTTCGCCCGCTTCGAGCCTGAAGGAGAGATCGTCGACCGCGACGTGGTCGCCGAAGCGGCGGGTGAGGTTCTGGACTTCGATCACGGCGTGAAGCTACAGGGCGCTTGGACGCGGGGGAAGCGCGAGCTCAGACAGGTAGTCCATGGACAAACGGCCGGTCACTCTCATCTCGCAAGCGCGTCGCGGCCGTCGTTGCTGCGTTCCTTTGCGCTGACTCTGCGTCCTTTGCGTCCTTTGCGGTGAAGTGCAACCGCACCCGGGATCCCGGGTCTGTTGCACGTCACCGCAAAGGACGCAAAGGACGCAGAGTCAGCGCAAAGAACGAAGGCGCCATGAGAGTCACTGGAGGCCGTGACCGTGCTGGCGATAGAGAACGAGGGCGTGCCGCATGCGGCACGCCCTCGTTCGCTTCGGCCGAAGAGGTCGGCCGCCGCTCACGTTCGGCTCAGCTCTTCACTTCGAAGTCGGCATCGACCGGCTCGTTGCTCTCGTCGCGCTCACCGTCGCCGCGCGGTGCTTCGCCTTGCTTCGGCGCACCAGCGGACGGTTGGCCCTGCTGCTGCTCGTAGACCGCGGCGCCGAGTTTCTGCGCGGCCGTCTGGAACTCGGCCAGCGCCTTCTCGAGAGCCGGGCGATCCTCGCCTTGCGCGGCCTCCGAGAGCTTGGCCTTGGCGGCCTCGATCGCCTGTTTGTCGGCGGCCGAGAGCTTCGCACCGTGTTCGGCCAGTTGTTTGTCCGTCTGGTGGACGAACTGCTCCGCCTGGTTCTTGAGGTCGACGAGTTCGCGGCGCTTCTTGTCCTCGGCGGCGTGCGCCTCGGCGTCCTTGCGCATGCGTTCGACGTCCTGCTCGGTGAGACCCGACGACGACTCGATCTTGATCGTCTGCTCCTTGCCCGTGCCTTTGTCCTTCGCGCGCACGGTCAGGATGCCGTTCGCGTCGATGTCGAAGGTCACTTCGATCTGCGGCATGCCGCGCGGTGCGGAGGCGATGCCGTCGAGCTTGAAGTTGCCGAGCGTGCGGTTGTCCTTCGCGAACTCGCGCTCCCCTTGCAGCACGTGGATGTCGACCTGCGGCTGGTTGTCGGCGGCCGTCGAGAAGACCTGCGTCTTGCTGGTCGGGATGGTCGTGTTGCGTTCGATCAGCTTCGTGCACACACCGCCCAGCGTCTCGATGCCGAGCGAGAGCGGCGTCACGTCGAGCAGCACGACGTCCGAGACCTCACCGGCCAGGATGCCGCCTTGGATCGCGGCGCCGAGCGCGACGACCTCGTCGACGTTGACCGTCTTGTTCGGCTCCTTGCCGAAGATCTGCTTCACCATGGCCTGCACGGCCGGGATGCGCGTCGAACCGCCGACGAGGATGACTTCGTCGACCTGGTTCGGCTTGAGGCCCGCGTCGGCCAGCGCCTTCACACACGGCCCCTTCGTGCGTTCGACGAGGTGCGCGACGAGCGACTCGAACTTGGCGCGCGACAGGTTCTTCGTGAGGTGCTTCGGCCCGCTCGCGTCCATCGTGATGAACGGCAGGTTGATGTCGCTCGAGTTGCCGAACGACAGCTCGCACTTGGCCTTCTCGCAGGCCTCCTTGAGGCGCTGCAACGCCATCGCGTCCTTGCGGATGTCGATGCCGGTGTCCTTCTTGAACTCGTCCGCCACGAAGTTGATCAGGACCTCGTCGAAGTCGTCACCGCCGAGGTGCGTGTCGCCGTTCGTCGCGAGCACTTCGAAGATGCCGTCGCCGATGTCGAGGACCGACACGTCGAACGTGCCGCCGCCCAGGTCGTAGATCGCGACCTTGCCCGACTTCTTCTGGTCGAGGCCGTAGGCCAGCGTCGCGGCCGTCGGCTCGTTGACGATGCGTTCGACCGTGAGGCCCGCGATCGCACCGGCGTCCTTCGTGGCCTGGCGTTGGCTGTCGTTGAAGTAGGCCGGCACGGTGATGACCGCGCGATCGACCTTCTCCCCGAGATAGGCCTCGGCCGCGTCCTTCAGCGCGGCGAGCACCATCGCGCTGATCTCGGGCGGACTGAGTTGTTTGTCGTCGATCTTGACCTTGACGAGCTCGTCGGACGCACCGACCAGCTTGTACGGGACGAGCTTCTCCTCGTCGGCCACCTCGCTGTGGCGGCGCCCCATGAAGCGCTTGATGCTGAAGATCGTGCGCAGCGGGTTCGTGACCGCCTGGCGCTTCGCGGGCGCGCCGACCAGGCGTCCGCCGTCGTTCTGGAAGGCCACCACGGACGGCGTCGTGCGACCGCCGTCGAGGTTCGCGATGACCTGGGGCTGACCGCCCTCCATCACGGCCACGACGGAGTTCGTGGTACCGAGATCGATGCCGATGATCTTGCCTTTCTTGCTCATGGGTGATGGGACCGGCGCGCCCATGGGAGCGGGCGCTCTGGCCGGTCCGTCCGCGCTCTCAAAGTCCGTGCCGACAGGCCCCGCGGCCCTGCGGCGGCCACTTTCCTGCCAGTTCGGCAGCGGCGCACGGGCGCCCGTCACCCGGCTGCCAAATCGACCGTCCGCGGCGAGGGGGCCTGCGTCCCGAGCTCCGCGTTCGAGCGCGCGCTGTCCCGCTCGATCAAAGTCCGTACTCGCGGATCTTGCGGTAGAGCGTGCGCTCGCCGATGCCCAGCACGGCCGCGGCCTTCTGCCGGTTGCCGCCGGTGTGCGCGAGGTTGGCCGCGATCAGCTCGCGCTCGAGGTCTTCGAGTGACCGACCGGCCAGGGACGAGCCGGCCGTCGCGGTCCTCTGGGTGCGCGGCGCGCTGCGCACCGGTTCCGGCACGTCGTCGATGTCGATCACGTCGCTGCGCGCCAGCAGCACCATGTTCTCGACGACGTTGCGCAGCTCGCGCACGTTGCCGGGCCAGGCGTACCCCTGCAACACGGTGCGCGCTTCCGGCGAGAGCGCGCGCACGTCGCGGCCGTGTTGGCGCGCGAGTTCACCGAGGAAGTGGTCCACGAGCAGCGGGATGTCGCTCGGCCGCTCGCGCAAGCTTGGCAGTCGCAGCGTCACGACCTTCAGCCGGTAGAGCAGGTCCTCGCGGAACTTGCCTTCCTTCACGCGCTGTTCGAGGTCCTGGTTCGTCGCCGCGACGAGGCGGATGTCGACCTTGCGCACGTCGCGGCCGCCGACCGGTTGCACCTCGCGCAGTTCGAGCGCGCGCAGCAGCTTGGCCTGCGTGTCGAGCGGCATGTCGCCCACCTCGTCGAGGAACAGCGTGCCGCCGTCGGCGTGCACCATGCGGCCCTCGTTCGCGGCGACGGCGCCGGTGAAGGCGCCCTTCACGTGCCCGAACAACTCGGACTCGATCAGACCTTCCGACAGCGCCGCGCAGTTCATCGCGACGAAACGCCGGTCCTTGCGCGGGCTGTTGTTGTGGATCGCGCGCGCGACGAGTTCCTTGCCGGTGCCGCTCTCGCCGAGCACGAGCACGGTCGCCGTCGTGGGGCTGACCTGGCGCAGCACGTCGAACACACGCTGCATCGGCGGTGCGTTGCCGATGATGCCTTCGAGGCCGTAACGCTCGTCGAGTTGCGCGCGCAGTTCGCGGTTGTCGCGCCGCAACCGACGCGTCTCCAGAGCGCGTTCGAGGCGCGTGCGCAGTTCGGCGAGGCGCACCGGCTTCTCGATGTAGTCGGCCGCGCCCTGGCGCATCGCGTCGACGGCCGTCTCGACCGAACCGTGGCCCGTGACGAGCAGCACCGCCGCTTCGGGTTGCAAGCGCTGCGCCGCAGCGAGCACCTCGAGGCCGCCCTGCCCCTTCATCACGAGGTCGGTCAGGATCGCGTCGAAACTCGTGCGTTCCATGCGTTCGATCGCCGCGCGACCGTCGTGCACGAGTTCACACACGAGCCCGTCGAGTTCGAGTCCGTCCGCCAACGCCTGTGCGTGCGCTTCGTCGTCGTCGACGACCAACACACGCGCCGCGCTCGTTCCGCGAGTCGTGCTCACGCCGTCGCCTCCCCGCCCGTTCGCCGCGCGCGCCCGGTGACGATCTTCCCGGCCGCGTCGTCGACTTCGTTCGCGCGCGCGCCGCCCGCGAGTTCGACGGCGAGCGGCAGCGTGAACTCGAACGACGTCCCGCGACCCGGCTCCGACACGACGTCGATGGCACCGCCGTGCTCCTCGACGATGTGCCGCGTCGTGGCCAGTCCGAGGCCGGTACCGCCCTTCTTGTTCGACCAGTACACGTCGAAGCAGTGGGCGATCGTCTCGGGTGTCATGCCGACACCGGTGTCCGTGACGGAGACATGGGCGTCGTTGCCGACGCGCTGCACACGCACGAGCAACTCACCGCCGTCCGGCATCGCCTCGCGCGCGTTGACCAGCAGATTGAGGAGCGCTTGCCGGATCTGCCCTTCGTCGACGAGCACGAGCGGCATGCCGCCCTGCAGGTCGACGTGGTGGCGGATGGCGACGGCCTGGTCCTGCGGCTCGACGAACTCGAGCGTCTCGCGCACGATCTGCGCGAGGTCGTGCGGGCTGCGATTGACGTGGCTGCGGCGCGCGAAGGCCAGGAACTCGCGCACGATGCCTTCGAGGCGTTGCACCTCGCGTTTGAGGGTCTGGACGCGCTTGATGGAGCGCGCCTCGCGCGGGCTCGGCTCGCCTTCGCGCGCGGCCGCAGCGCGCCCCCAGTCCTCTTCGAGCAAGGTGAGCGTGATCGCCATCGTCGAGAGCGGGTTCTTGATCTCGTGGGCCAGGCCGCCCGCGAGGCGCGCGAGGAAGGCGATCTGCTCGGGCGAGCCCTCCTCGGGGCCGGTGTTGCTCGGTCGGTCCATCGGCGGCGCTCTCGCGGGCGTACGCGGGACCACACGAGGACGTGGTGCGCGTCGCACGGACACAGCGCGCGTACTCTACGCCCGATCCGGAACCGTTCCATGCCGCACACCGCACCGACCACACCGCTGCACGAGGGCTCGATCGCGAGCACACACGCCGCCGCAATCGCGGCCGCACTCGCGAGCGGGGGCGTCGTCGGACTGCCGCGCGAGACGGTCTACGCGCTCGCTGCGCGCGGCGACGACCCGGCAGCGCGCGTGCGGCTCGTGAGTCTGAGCACGGATCGGCACGCACGACCGACGTGGCAAGTGGCGGATGCGAACGCGCTCGCGGGTTGGTCGGGCTTCGGTGTGCGCGCCCAGCGACTCGCGCGGCGCTACTGGCCCGGACCGCTCGCACTCCTCCTGCCCGGCGCGCCGCCCGGACACGACGAACTCGCGCACGACGGCTGGACGATGGTGCGTTCACCGGCACACGAAGGGGCGCGTGCGGTGCTCGCGGCCTGCAACTTCCCCGTGATCGCGCTCGACGCGAAGAGCGCGGAGGGCGAGCCTCTGCTCGAAGCTTCCGACGTCGCGCGGCGCTTCGGCTCCGACCTCGCGGCGCTGGGCGACGGCGGTCGTTGCCGACTCGGAGAGGCGTCGTCCGTGCTCGCGCTCGGGCCCGGCCGCTTCGAAGTGCTGCACACCGGCATCCTCAGCCGCGCGGACCTGGCGGCGACGTCGGGGCGCCGCATCGCCTTCGTGTGCACGGGCAACACGTGCCGCAGTCCGATGGCGCTCGCCATCGCTCGGCGCCTGCTGGCGGAACGACTCGGACTGCCGTCGCGCGACGGCGCCGGCCTGGAGCAGGTCGGCTTCGAGGTCGCTTCGTTCGGCGTCGCCGCGCAGCCCGGAGCGCGCGCATCGGCGCACGCCGTCGTCGCCATGAAGGAACGCGGCCTCGACCTGTCGAGCCACCGCTCGCAGCTGGCCATTCCGGAAGAGCTGGCACGCTTCGACGAGATCTTGGGCCTCACCAAGGGCCACGTGGCGGCCGTCACGGGCTCGCTGCCTCCGCGCCTCGCGGAGCGCGTGCACCTGCTCGATCCGAGCGGCCGCGACGTTCCCGATCCGATCGGCGGCTCGCTCGCCGACTACCAGGCCTGTGCCGCGGCCATCGAAGAGGCGCTGCTGCTGCGCCTACCGGACTGGGCCTGAAATCGCAGGTGCGGCCGCGCAGGTTCGCCGCGGCGCCGTCGAGGTGTCGAACGCGACGTTCAGACGTCGGCGCTGCGCAGCACGCGCCACGCTCCATCGGCGCTGTTGCACTCGAGCAGGGCCGTGCGCACCTCGTCGCGCGAGAGCAGGCGCGCGATGTCGGCCAGCGTGCGGATGTGCGCCAACTTCTGGTCGCGCGGCACGAGCAGGAGCACGACCAGTGTGGTCGGCTGGGCGTCGATCGAGTCGAACGCCAGCCCGCCGGGGCGCTTCGCCACCCCCATCACTCCGACGAGTTTCGACAGTCCGTCGACCGCCGCGTGGGGAATCGCGATGCCGCGTTCCATGCCGGTCGACATCGAGCGCTCGCGCGCGAGCACCGCCTCGCGGTAGCGACCGAACGAGGACTTCTCGAAGTGCCCGCGCTTCTCGGCGTGGTGCAGGAGTGCGTCGATGGCCTCCCACTTGTCCGCCGCCTCGAGGGGCAGGAGCAAGTCCTCGGGGCCGACGAGATCGGTGAAGCGCGTGGGCATGGTTCGTGTCGCGGCTCGGCCCTGAGGGTGACCTGTGCGCGTGCCCATGGAAAGGACACGAGGTCGGTTTCGTGCCGACACGTCGCGACGAGCGCCGAGTGACGGCAGCCGCACGCGACTCGTGCGAGCGCGACACGCTCCGCTCCTCCAGCGACGGGAAGGCCCGCGGACTCCCCCTTCTTTGTGGCACCCGCGGCGCTAGCCTCTGCTGCTCACGCGACCTGCGGGACGACCTCGAGCGCGCCTCGGTCCACTTGCAGGAAGATCGACCACGCGGCGGCGTCCCCCCCCGCGCGCACCCGCTGCGGGCCTCCCGGCCGCCGCGTCGGGTGCGCCGTCCGTCCCACCACGACCTACGCACGAGCCCATGACCGTCCCGCCCCCGCCGCTGCCGGCCGCCGCCTCCGCTCGACACGTGCGACCTCTTCGCCGGCAGCTCGCCCGGCTGCTCAGCGGCTCGAGGACCGTGGGCGGAAGCGCCGCGAAGGCGGCCCGAGCGTTGGCAGCCGTCGCGCTCCTCGGAACCGTCGCGTTCGCGCAAGGCGACGAGAGCGGGAACCCGGCGCCGAGCCCGGCCCCGAACGCAGCGCCCAACAATGCGGGGGGAGCGAATCGGCAGGACGGACAGCCGCCGATCCAACAGGACGGTGACTTCTACATCGTCAGTTTCTCGGAGGACGAGACCACGGGGCTGTCGCTCCTCGACTTCGTCAAGAACTGCGAGCGCGCCACGGGCCTCAACTTCGTCGTCACGAAGGACACGGTCCAGCTCCTCAAGACCTCCAACGTCCGGATGTACGGGACGAAGCGGATCCGCAAGGCCGACTTCTACTCGTTCTTCCAGATCGTGATGTTCATCAACGACTTCGCCTGCGTCGAAGTCGGCCCGCCGCCGCTGCGGGTGATCGTGATCCAGAGCCTCGCGCAGGGGCGCGGCGCCACGACGGGCATCTCGCAGAAGGCGACCTACGTCGCCCCGGACGACCTCGAGGACTGGAAGGACCGACCGGCCACCCTCATCACGACGGTCGTCAACCTGCCCAACTCCGATGCACGCGCTCTGGCCAACTCGCTGCGCGCGCTGGCCGGGACGAACCCGAACCAGAACATGCTGCCGGCGGGGATCAACAGCCTGATCCTCACGGGCTTCGGCAGCAGCGTCTACGAGCTCGCGCAGCTCCTCACCCTGATCGACGAGAGTTCGGCGATCGTCGAACCGATACCGCCGGTGTTCGACCGCATCCCGCTGCAGTTCGCCGTGGCCGCGGACGTGCAGAAGATCGTCGAAGAGCTGCTGCAGGCCAGCCAGCAGATCCAGGAGGAGGCGCTGCGCGCCGCCGAAGGTCAGGCGCAGGCTCCGCGCCCGCGCCAGACGACCACGGCCAAGATCTTGATCGAGGCACGCACGAACTCGCTCGTGATCATGGCCATGACCGAGGACATGCCGCGCATCAAGGACCTCGTCGCGCGGCTCGACACGGACGTCCTCGAACCCGAGCGCAACTACCACATCTACCAACTCGAGAACGTCGCGGCCGAAGACATGGCCGAGACGCTCGAGAGCTTCCTCGAAGACGCGCGCGACGTGACCGCGTTGCCGGGCGCGACCGGCGGCACGAGTCGCGAAGCCTCCGGCGGTTCCTCCGAGGACGTCGTCGTGGTGCCCGAGAAGGTCTCCAACAGCCTCATCATCGCGGCGAACAAGACGCGCTACGCCGAGGTCGTGGAGCTCATCCGCTCGCTCGACCGCCGTCAGGACCAGGTGCTGATCGAGACGGCACTCGTCGAACTGTCGAGCAACGACTTCATCGACATCGGTGTGGAACTCGGCCTCGCGAACCTGCCCGGTGCCGACGAGACCGGCGGTTTCGGCGTGACGAGCTTCGGCCTGTCGACGCTCGAGGACCTCGATGACGACGGCATCTTCGACTCGCGCGTTCCGATCCAGGCGGACGGCATCACGGCCGGCATCATCGACGGCGACGACTTCTCGCTGCCGTTCCTGCTGCGCCTGCTGCGCCGTCGCACGAACGCGAACGTGCTCTCCGTGCCGTCGATCCTCGTCAACAACAACGGCGAGGCCGAGATCACGATCGTCGACGAGGTGCCCTTCACGCAGATCACCGCACCGGGTGCGGGCGGTCAGACGCAGGAGAACTTCGCAGGATACGAAGAGGCCGGTATCGCTCTCACGATCTCGCCGTCCATCTCGGCGTCGCGCTACCTGCGCCTCGGCATCGAACTCGAAGTCTCGAACTTCGTCGGTGCGGTGACGGGCAGCAACATTCCCCCGCCGCGTGTCACGCGCACCCTGAAGACGACCATCAACGTGCCGGACGGCGACACGATGGTCATCGGCGGTGTGATCACGAGCAACCAGTCGCAGACGCGCCGCTCCACGCCGTGGCTCGGTGACCTGCCGATCATCGGAGCGCTGTTCCGCCGCGACGCGGACACCGAGGACCGCCGCACGCTCTACTTCTTCGTCACGCCGCACATCCTCGCGGACAAGGACTTCGCCGACCTGGCCGAGTTCTCGTACGGGATCAAGATGAAGGCAGCGGACGTCATCGGTTCCGACAAGCTGCGCCTCGTCGACCCGGACTTCTCGACCGGCGAGACCGGCGACGAACTCCAGGCCTTCGACATCCCGCTCTACCGCACGACGCGCGGCGGCGAGGCTTCGATGCAGGAGATCGGCCTCACGCCGGACGAACGCGAAGCTCTGCTCGAGTCGAACGAAGCCGAATCCGTGCCGGTCGAAGTCGGCGGCGCCAAGTCCAACGGTTGATCCTCAGGTCGTCCCCAGCATGAGCAACGTCGCCGACCTGTTGATCGAGAAGGGCCTCTCGCGCGAGCGCCTGGAGGAGTGTCGACGCATCTCCGCGTCGAGCGGCGAGTCGCTCGACCGCGTGATCGTTTCGAAGTCCTACCTCCCCGAGGAGGACGTGCTCGAGGCGTACGCGCGCATGCTCGGCTACGAGTTCCGCGCCGATCTCGAAGGCGTGCGCCCGCCGGCGTCGTTCGTGAACGAAGTGCCGGTGCAGTTCTCGCGCAACTACAGCCTGATCGCGCTCGACACGAACGCCGATGGCGCGGTGCGCGTCGCGACGTGCAACCCGCTCGACCCGAACCCGCTCGACGAACTGTCGGCGATGCTCGGGGTGGAGGTCGAGCCGGTGCTCGTACCGGCGCAGGCGATCAACACGTTGATCGCACGCGCCTACCGGCACAAGGCGGACGGTGTCGACGAAGCGTTGGAGGACGTCGAGAGCGACGCCGACATCGCTGGGATGGCCAAGGAGATCGAGGACGTCGAGGACGTCCTCGACGTCTCCAACAAGGCCCCCATCATCAAACTGGTCAACACGATCATGTTCCAGGCGCTGAAGATGCGCGCCTCGGACATCCACTTCCACCCATTCCCGGACCGCACACAGGTCCGGTTGCGCATCGACGGAATCCTGTACGACATGGATTCCATCCCGAAGAAGGCGCACGAGGCGATCGTCAGCCGCGTCAAGGTGATGGGCAAGATGGACATCGCCGAGCGGCGCCTGCCGCAGGACGGTCGCGCGTCGATCCGTCTCGGCGAAGGTGAGGTCGACGTGCGTATCAGCACGGTGCCGACGTCGGGCGGAGAGCGCATCGTCATGCGTCTGCTCGACAAGACGGCCAAGCTCTACACGCTCGGCGAGATCGGGCTCGAACCGAAGAACCAGCGCATGCTGGAAGAGTTCTGCGAGTACACGTCGGGCATCGTGCTCGTCACGGGTCCGACGGGTTCGGGCAAGACGACCACGCTGTACGCGGCGCTCACGCAGATCGACACCACGAAGCTCAACGTGCTGACGATCGAGGACCCGGTCGAGTACTCGTTGCCCGGCATCAGCCAGGTGCAGGTCTCGACGAAGAAGGGCCTGACGTTCGCATCGGGACTGCGTTCCTTCCTGCGTCAGGACCCGGACGTGATGATGGTCGGTGAGATCCGCGACCTCGAGACGGCCGAGGTCGCGATCCGCGCGGCGCTCACGGGTCACCTCGTGTTCTCGACCGTGCACACGAACGACGCCGCGAGCACGATCGCGCGCATGGTCGACCAAGGCGTCGAGCCGTACCTCGTCGCTTCGTCACTCGTGCTCGTCGTCGCTCAGCGCCTCGTGCGCACGATCTGTTCGAACTGCCGCCAACTCGTCGACCTGACGCCGGAATGGGCGGCGAAGTTGAAGAAGTGCGGCATCAAGGTCGAGCAGGTCGAAGGCAAGATCGCCGTGGGCGCGGGCTGCGACGACTGCTACCACACGGGCTACTCGGGCCGAACGGCCATCTACGAGTTCCTGCCGGTCGACGAAGTGCTGCGCACGCAGATCATGGAGGGCGCGACCGCCAGCCAGATGCAGTCGAGTGCTCTCCAGCGCGGCATGGTCACGCTGCGCATGGACGGCATCCAGAAGGTCCTCGACCGCAAGACGACGCCGGACGAAGTTCTGCGCGTCACCCACTCCGACATCGCACTCTCGACGGAGTGACGTCGAGCCACCAACGCGATGCCGATCTACGAGTACAAGGCCTACGCCGAGGGCGGCGCGACGAAGTCCGGTGTCATCGACGCCGACTCCGCGAAGGAGGCGCGCAACCGACTGCGGCGTGAGAAGCTGCTCGTCAGCCAGATCCGCGAAGTCGCCAAACGCGGACGTGTCGCTCCCGGCGCCGAGACCGGCTCCGGCCGCAAGCCCTCGCGCCCGAACGTCCTCCAACGCTACCTCGATCAGCGGCGGCGCAATCAGAACGGCGCCCAGGGTCGCGACGTCGAGTTGGTGAGTGCGATCACGCGTCAACTGGGCACGTTGCTCGGCGCAGGCATTCCGCTGTCGGATGCACTGAAGGCGGTCATCGACCAGGCCGAGTCGCGGCGCATCGAATCGCTCTTCCGCGAGATGCGCGAGCGCATCACGCAGGGCGCTTCACTCGCTGACGCACTCAACGAGCACCCGGACCTGTTCAGCGAGCTGTACGTGAACATGGTGCGCGCGGGTGAAGCGACCGGCCAGGTCGACACCGTGCTGTCGCGCCTCGCCGACTTCCTGCAGGCGCAGCGCGCCATGCAGCGCAAGGTCGTGTCGGCGCTCCTGTACCCCGTCATGATGATGGGCCTCGGCGCCGTCGTCGTGGCCATCCTCATGACCGTGGTCGTGCCCAAGATCACGGCCATGCTCGAGGACTCCGGCCAGGAGTTGCCGGCCACGACGCGCACGCTCATGGCGGCCAGCGAGCTGTTCCAGAACTACTGGTGGCTCGGCCTCCTCGGAATCGCGGCGGTGTCCTCGATCTTCGGGCGCCTCTACCGCACGAAGTCCGGTCGCTTGGCCATCGACCGCATGCTCCTCAACGCGCCGGTCTTCGGCGAACTCCTGCGCAAACGCGCGGTGTCGCGTTTCACACGCACGCTCTCGACACTGCTGACGTCGGGCGTGGCGGCCGTGCAGGCCCTCGAGATCACGACCAACGTCGTCGGCAACCGCGTGATCGCCGACGCGACGGACAACATCCGCATCCGCATCCTCGAGGGCACGGACATCGCGACGCCGCTCCAACAGTCGGGGGTCTTCCCCGCCGTGGTGGGCTACATGGTCGCGGTCGGCGAACAGTCGGGCGAGCTCGAGACCATGCTCGACCGCATCGCCGACGCCTACGACGAAGAGGTCGAAGTCGTCTCCGAGCGCGTCCTGTCCATCATGGAGCCCGTGATGATCGTCGCCCTGGCGGTCGTGGTCGGCTTCATCGTGCTCTCGATCATCCAGCCCATCCTCCAGGTCGGCGCCATCAAGTGACGTCCGCTGCACGGACGGCCGCTGCGCACTGCCGACTCCGCCGAGGCATGCGAGAATGCCGGGAGGAGAACCAGTTCGCGGTCGTCACCGACCGCGAACGAGCGAGCCACCCGCCTCAAGAACATGAAGTTCCACACTGCCGAGAACAGCGCCGTTGAATCGAACCCCGCCGCGAGCCCCACGGGCACGCGGCGCCGCGCCGGCTTCACCATCGCCGAGATGATGGTCGTGATCGTGATCATCGGCCTCATCGCCGCGATGATCGTCCCGAACCTCGGGGCCTTCTTCGGCCAGGCACAGAGCACCAAGGTGAAGGCCGACATCAAGAGCATCGTCGATGCGATCGAGTCGCACCGCATGGTCAACGCGGGCAAGTATCCCGAATCGCTCGAAGAGGTCGTCAACCCGCCGGGCGGCGGCCAGGGCTTCCTCAAGAGCATGCCCAAGGACCCCTGGGGCAACACGTACCAGTTCGAACCGAAGAACGGCTCGTCGCCGATGCGTGTGTACACGCTGGGCGCGGACAACTCGCCGGGCGGCGAGGGCGAGGACGCCGACGTCGACAACATCACCCTGTTCGAAGGCACCGACGAGTGAGCGTCGGCGGTCGCAACGCGGCCGGCGGCGACGAACGATGAGCGCTTGCACCACGAGGACCGAGCGACAACCGCACGCAGCGGCAACGCTCTCGAACACGACGCCGCGGCACTCTCGCCGCGGCGTCGCCGTTCGTGCGGCCGCCCGTGTGGTCGCCGAAGCAGCCGCTGGAGCACCGGGCCGCGCACGTGTTGCCGCCCGCGCAGGCTTCACCATCATCGAGCTGATGCTCGTGATCGCGTTGATCGGAGTGATCGCGAGCATCGTCACCGTGTCGTGGCGCGCGATCCTCCCGTACGAAGAGCTCAACGCCGAAGTGCGCCGCCTCTCGAACCTCGTGCAGACGGCGCGCTCGGAGGCGATCTCGCGCTCCGCCGAGTACCAGATCGTCTACGACCTCGCGACGAACGAGTACTGGCTGCTGCCGCCGTTCGGCGAGGACGGACGTTTCGAGGCGGAGCCCGAGAAGCGCACGCCGATCCTGAAGCACCGCTTCACGCCGGAGATCACGTTCGAGAGCGTCACGATCGACGGCGAGCAGTTCACCCAGGACGAACAGCTCTTCGTGCGCTTCGACGCCGTCGGTTCGTCCAACGCCCACACCGTCGTCCTGAAGCAGACGGGCGAGAGCGAACGCTGGTTCACGATCGAAGTCCTGTCCCTGACGGGACAGATCCGCTTCCACGAAGGCATCTTCGAACGTGAGGAGGCCAGCGATGCGGACTTCGACTGACAGAGCTGCGAGCCGGCGCGGTGGTTTCACGTTGGCCGAAGTCGCGGTCACGCTCGTGATCGTCGGCATCGCCCTCGTGCTGCTGTTGCAGGGACTGGGCGGCTCGAAGGCTCAGGCGTTCTACACGCGCAACCTCAAGATCGCGAACCAGCTCGCGCGGCAGACGCTGGGCGAGGTCTCGGCAGCGCTCTACCAGGACGATGCCGAGTTCGGTCTCGAAGGGACGTACGCCGACGGCGGCTTCCCCGAGTTCCGCTACGAAGTCTGGTTCGGCGAGGACGAGTTCCCGAACGACGGGGCCGACGAGCGCGACGGCTTCGACTCCTGGGAGCACCAACGCGAGCGGGAACGCGAACTCGAAGAAGACGACGAGCGCAACGGTTCGCAGGAGCCCGGCTCCGATGAGGACGACGACGAGGATCGCGAACCGTTCGAGAAGGTGCGCATCCGCGTGACCTTCCCGGTCATCGGCAAGTACGACGACTTCCTCGTCCTGACCGAGTGGATCCCGTGGGACCAGGTCTACGGAGTCGAAGAAGAGGAAGAAGACGCTTCGGCGCCGGGTTCCGAAGGTGATGCGGTCGACTAGGGCGGCGGCGGATCCGGAGGGAACCGCTCGGGTGCGGGTGGCGGTGGAGCACGACAGCGTTGAGAATCGAACACGACGGACGGAACGAGGAGGTCGACATGCGAACGCACACACGAAGGAACTCACGAACGGCAAGGGCGGTGCGGGCAGCGCAGCGCGGCTTCACGCTCGTCGAAGTCCTCGTCGTCATCGTGATCATGTCGGGGATCCTGATGACGATCTCGACCGTGCTCGCAACGGCGCGCGAGACGCGTGACACGATCCACAACATGAACGAGACACAGCTCGCGGGCCCCGCGATCCTCGATCTCGTCGAAGCGGATCTGCGCGGACTGCTCACCTACTCGATGCGTCCGACGAAGATCATCCGTGTGACGTCGCGCGAGCTGTCCGGCGAGCCGGCAGATCGCATCGACTTCGTCACGACGACGAACAGCCGCCTGTTCGAGCTCGGCACGGCACGTGCGCTGCGCGCGGACTACAACGAAGTCGGCTACGTCTTGCGCGAGCGCGAAGGTTCTGCGGACTTCCTCGAGATGTATCGACGCGAGGACTTCGGCGTCGACGAGGACCCCTTCCAAGGCGGCAAGTACACGTTCCTCCACGACCAGGTCCGCAAGTTCGAGATCCTGGTGTACGAGGAGGACGGGCCGGATGCCGAACCGCTCGAGGAGTGGAACACGTCCAACGAGCCCGACAACCGTCTGCCGCTGCGCATCGAGATCACTCTCGAACTCGAGGTCTCGTCGCGCATCCTCGATCCAGCCAAACACGAACTGGCGCGCGACCAAGCGAAGAAGCTCGAGTACCGCCGCATCTTCCGCATCGGCACTCCGGCGCATCTCTCGTTCAACACCGAGCCGGTCGCCAAGATCCCCGACGTGCCCAAGCCGCGTGAACAGACGAGCGGTGGCGGCCTCGCCGATCCGCTGTCCGGCGGCGGTCAGAACCCGTTCGAAGGCGGCGTCCCCACCGACGCTTTCGGCGGCAACAACTCCGGCAATCCGTTCGAGAATCTGGGCGGCAGCGGAACCGACATCCAGATCGACGCCGGCACGAACCTGATCGACCTCTTCAACCAGGCCGGCGGCACCGTGCCGACGGGCGGCGGCTGACCGAGTCACGGAAGCCGACGCCGCGCAGGGGACGTGCGCTGCCGGGCACCCGACGACCAAGCGCGAGTTCCGGACGGAACTCGCTCGCGGACGACTTCGGCGCACGGCTGAGCGACCGGCGGCTCGACCGGCTGCTCGACCGCATGACAGCCGTGACCGGACCGCGGTCGCCTGTGGTCAACGCCCCGCGAGCGCTCGCCCGAGGTACTCGCGACCGCCGAGATACGGCCGCAGCGCGGGAGGTACCCAGACCCGGCCGTCCTTCGTCTGATGGTTCTCGAGCAGCGCGATGAGCATGCGCGTGCTCGCCGCAACCGTGTTGTTGAGGGTGTGGCAGTGGTGCACCTTGCCCTCGGCATCGCGATAGCGCATGTCGAGACGGCGCGCCTGGTAGTCGTGGAAGCGCGATGCGCTGTGCGTCTCGCCCCACGTGCCGCGTGACGGCATCCAGGTCTCGATGTCGAATTTCTGCACCTGCCCCGCGCCGAGGTCGCCGCCACACACGTTGACCACGCGGTACGGCAGGCTCAGCGCCTGGAGCACCTCTTCCGCGTTGCCCAGAATGCGGTGGTGGTGTTCGACGCTGCGTGCCGCGTCCGCGATGTCGACGACGACCTGCTCGACCTTCAGGAACTGGTGCACGCGGTACAGACCGCGAGTGTCCTTGCCGTACGTGCCCGCCTCGCGGCGATAACACGACGAGAGCGCGACGTAGCGCTTCGGCAGCGCCGCAAGGTCGAGGATCTCACCGGCGTGCAGCGCCGTGACCGGCACCTCGGCCGTGCCGACGAGGCACAGGTCGTCGCGCTCGTCGCAGCGGTAGGCCTGTTCCTCGCCGCCGGGGAAGTAGCCCGTGCCGACCATCGTGGCGGAACGCACGAGCGTCGGCACCGAGACCGGCACGAAGCCCTTCGCGACCATGTGTTCGAGCGCGAAGCGCATCACCGCGCCTTCGAGCAGCGACAGGTCGCCGAACAGGATGTAGTTGCGGCTGCCCGAGATGCGGCCCGCGGCTTCGACCTCGAGCCAGCCTTGCGCCGTGGCGAGCGCCACGTGGTCGAGAGGCTCGAAGTCGAACTTCGTCGGTTCGCCGACGCGCTTGATCTCGACGTTGTCACCGTCGTCGCGCCCCTCGGGCACTTCGTCGGCCGGCGGGTTCGGCACGCGCAGCAGCAGCTGATCGAGATCGGCGCGCAGTTTGGCCTCCGCCTCCTCGAGTTCCTTGAGCTCGGCCTTCGCCCGCTTCTGTTCGGCCGCGAGCGCCGGACGCTCCTCGGGCTTGGCATCACCGATGCGCTTGCTCGCGGCTTTCTGCTCGCTGCGCAGCGCGTCGAGGCGCTGCTGGCGCGCTCTCAGATCCTCGTCGAGAGCCAGGATGCGGTCGAGGTCGATCGCGATGCGCTTCTTGCGCGCACCTGCGAGGACGACGTCGGGTTCGCGACGGATGCGTTTGATGTCGAGCACGGCGGACCTGTTGGGCGACGTCGCAGGTCCGTCGCCGCCGTCCACACGCGGCCGCGTCCGTTCACTGCACGGGCGCGGAGTCTATCTTTCCGAACAGGGGGTTCTTCTTCTCGAAGAGCCGCACCTCGACTCCGTCTCCCAGCTTGTTCTCGAACTGTCCGTCGAGCGGCCACCAGACCATGTTCCAGCCTTCGCCGCCGTGGTCGCCGAGTTCGTCGATGTCGTCGATGACGGCGAGCTGACCGACCTTGCCCCAGGCCGACGAGCCGGCCTTGCGCAGGTGCACTTCGGGCCGCGGCTGACAGCGCCAGAAGCGACCGTACTGTTCGCCGCCGACTCCCACGACGGCGACGCTGCCGCCCTTCACCTTGATGCCTTCGGTCGTGTCAGCAGAGCTGAACTCGAAGCTGAACGGCGCGCCGAAGGCCACGTCGGTGCGCACACCGGCCACCACTGCGAACGCCTTGGCGTCCCCCTTCAGCACGAGCGCCTTGGCGTCGCCGTCGCGGACGACGCCCGTGTAGAGCTCGTACTCACCGACAGGCAGTTCGACGGGCTTGCCCGGCTCGAGTCGCACGAACACCTTCTCGAGCGCGCCCTTGCCGCGCACGACGAGCCAGTCGAGTTCCGCGCCTCCGAAGTCGAGCTTGGCCGAGCCGAGCGCCATCGTCGTCGCGGGCGCCACCTCGAACGTGCGGCCGTTGTCGGTGCTCGTGAAGCGGTACCACTGCTTGCCGACCGGCAACAGCTCGCTGAACGGCAGCGGCGTCTTGCTCTTGCCGACGATCACGGTGTCGATCGTCGGTTGCGACGCTCCGGAAGGCAGGCCGGCGAATGCCGTCGTGGTCGGCGGGCCGCCGAAGATCCCGTCGAAGTTGTCGTCCAGCACGTGGACCGGAGTGCCCGCCACGTCGATCACCACGGCCGCCGCCGGCCGCAGGTACATCGTCATGTTCGCGGGCGTCGTCTCGAGGTTCGCCGCGAAGCCTTGGAACTCGTCGTTCGTGTTTCCGAGCTTGATCGTGAACGCGTAAGGGACGGCGGCTGCTCCGCGCCCGACGCGCGTCGTGACGAGTGTCGTTTCGATCGAGAGCTTGACACTCGTGACGTTGCCCTCGGCGTCCGTCACGACGATCTCGTGCAAACCTTGCCGCTCGAGTGTCGGACCGTCCACCATGCCCGGCAGAGTGGTCGACTGACCGACGTCGGCGATCTGAGCCTGCGCCCACGTCGGGTGCACGTCGTCCCAGCCGAACGAGAGGCGCGGGGACTTCTTGAGATCCGGCAGTTCGAGCGCCTCGCCCTTCGTCGCAACACCGGCGCCGAACTCGAACGGCAGCTTGCTCGAAGCCGCCCCCGTCGCGTCGCCCCCGCCGCCCTCTCCACGCGCGACGACTCCTTCCAGGTGCGTGACACGCGTCTTGCACTCGCGGTGCGAACGGTCGCCGATGTCCATCGAGTCGCACGCGGCGAGTGCTTTCTTCTGCGCCTCGAGTTCGCGCGCGGGTTTGCCGAACTCGGCGCCGACCGTCGCCGCGTTGTACGCGTCGCCGACGTACATCCAGGCGCGCGAGGCGAAGTAGCCGTCACCGAGATCCCACAGCGACTGCGCGAGCGTCTCGAGCTGCTCAGCCACGGACTGCAGCGCCGTCGCGCGCTCCGCCGTGACCGGCTCGCCGCGCCGTGCGAAGTACGAAGTCGTCAGCGTGTAGTAGGTCGCTTTGAGTTCGGCGTACTTCGTGCGTTCAGTGGCTTCGAGTCGCTCGACGAATCCGCGCACCCGGTCCGAGAAGCCCGACGTGAAGGCCTCGGACCACGCGCGTCCGACAGCCTCGTAGAGCTTCTCGCGCTCTTCGTCCGGCTGTTGCACGAGTGCCGAGGCCATCTCGTACAGCCAGCTCGCCGCGTCCGCGGAGTTGTCGCGCACGAGCTTGGTCATGCCGGCGCGGTCGCCGACCTTGTAGGAGCGCTCGAAGTCGCCCTTGAAGTCGCGTGCCGCCGCCGCGAGCGCCCCATGCGCCTGCGTCTCCGTGCCACCCGGAGCACTCTCGACCGCGACGGCGAAGACGGCCAACGGGAGCAGAACGAGCGGGCGGAACTTCCACTTCATGGTCGGGCCTCGGATCGAGGGGCGATCGGACGGTCGGTGTCGGCGCGGGCGAGTCTATCCCTGCACGACGTTCGAGTACCCGCTGGCGAGGCGCCGTACGCGGCGCGCGGGGCGCGCATCAGCGCGAGCCCTTCGCCTTGCGCTCGCTCATGCGCTTCAAGAAGGCGCGCTCGCGCGAGTCGAGGGCCTGGATGCCCTCCTTGCCGACGCGCTCGAGGATGCGGTCGAGCTCGGCCTCGTCGTCGGCCGCCGAACGCTCGCGGCGCGCCGCGGTCGCCTGCTCGACCCGCTTCTGCCAGTCGATCCACACGAAGCCGCGCTTGACGGCCAGGAAGCCGAAGAGCGCCCCGCCGAGGTGCGCGAAGTGGTCGACGCGACTCTTGTCGACTCCCGCGAGCGCTTCGATCGCCGGCAGGAGATCGAGCAGCACGTAGCCGCCCGCCAGCGCCCACAGCGGCATGGGAATGAAGATGAAGAGGACCGACGTGTAGGGCTGGAACGTCGCCGCCGCGAGGACGATCGCCATCACCCCGCCGGATGCACCGACCGTCACCGCGTTCGGCGACACGAGACCCATCAGGATCAACGAGGCGACGCTCGCGGCGATCGTCCCGAGGCCGAACAGGAAGCCGAAGCGCTTCGAGCCGATGATGCTCTCCACCATCGTGCCGAAGAAGTACAGGAACAGACAGTTCCCGAACAGGTGCCACAGTCCGCCGTGCACGAGCGCGACGGTGACGAGTTGCCAGACCGGCAGGAACAGCGGCGCGTCGAACCACGCCGAGTGATCCAGCGCGAGGAACAGCGTCAACGCGTTGCCCACGGTCGGCGCCGCGAGTCCGATGGTCCACAGGACGAGGTGCGCCCCGACGAGTGCGAAGAGCAGCACTCGCACGACCGGAGTGAGCGGCGGGAAGCCCATGCCGCCCGAGTGTTGTGCGCGAACCGTGTTCACAGGATGGATGAGCAGCGCTGCTCACGAATGGGCGCCAACCGCGCCGGCGGACGGGCCACGCGCCCCTGGCGGAGCATGTCCGGCGCGCAGCGTCGATGCGTTCCCATTCCGGCAGGGATCATCGACATGCGGCGCGCCGCCTGTCGAGCGCCCGCGGCGATCCGTGAACCAGCGGCGGCACTCACCGGCGTGGCTCCAGGAGTTCGACGAGTCCCCGCCGCCGCGCGGCCGCGCGCGCCGTGTTGGCGAGCAGCAGCGCGATCGTCATGGGACCCACGCCGCCCGGGACCGGCGTGATCCAGCCCGCGACCTTCACGACCTCGTCGAAACACACGTCGCCGACGAGTTTGGCCGTGCCGCCCGTCTCGACGCGGTTGATGCCGACGTCGATCACGGCCGCGCCCGGCCGCACCCAGTCGCCGCGCACGAGTTCGGGGCGGCCGACGGCCGCGATCAGCACGTCGGCCGTGCGACAGACCTCGGCGAGGTCCTGCGTGCGGCTGTGGGCGATCGTCACGGTCGCGTTGCGCGCGAGCAGCAGCGCCGCGATCGGTTTGCCGACGAGCAACGAGCGCCCGACGACGACCGCGCGCGCGCCTGCGAGAGGCACACCGGCGCGATCGAGCAGCTCGATGCAACCCGCCGGTGTGCACGGCACGAGCCCCGGTCGGTCCATCCACAGGTTGGCGACGTTCGCGGGGTGGAGACCGTCGACGTCCTTCTTCGGATCGAGCGCACGCACCACCGCGTCGCTGTCGAGGCCCTTCGGCAACGGCAGCTGCACGAGGATGCCGTCGCAGGCGTCGTCGTCGTTCAAACGCTCGACGAGTTCGACCAGTTCGCGTTGCGTCGTGCTCGCGGGCAGGCGGTGGGTGCGCACCGCGAAGCCCGCATCGCTCGCAGCGCGGTCCTTGTTGCGCACGTAGACCTGGCTGGCCGGGTCCTCGCCCACGAGAACGACGTCGAGCCCGGGTTGCACACCCGCCTCGACGAGGCGCGCGACGGTGCGCGCGACCTCCGCACGTACGGTCGCCGCGATGGCCTTGCCGTCGACGATCCGTGCGCCGCTCGTCCGCTGTGTGGTCGTGTTCATCACTTGGTGTCGCCCGCGTCGCGTGCGCTGTTCACGTCTGCGTCGGTCGCGGTGCTCGCACCTTCGTCGACGCGCGCCGATTCCGTCGGTGCACTGCCTTGCATGCCCTCGCGCGGCGCGACGCCGTCGTCGGTGTAGCGGTGCATGCTCTTCTGACTGTCGGGCAGGTAACCGAAGATCTGGAACGTGATGAAGATCGAGAGCGCGCCGGCCACGAGCACTCCCATCGACTTCGCTCCGCGGTAGCCGCCCAGGAGGCGCACGTGCACGTACAGCACGTAGACGAGCCAACTGATCAGCGCGGTGTTCTCCTTGCTGTCCCAGCCCCAGTAGTTCGCCCAGGCTTCCTGCGCCCAGAACGCGCCCTGGAACAGACCCGCCGTGAGGAACGGGAAGCCGACGGCGAAGGCGCGGAAGCTGACCGCGTCGAGTGTGCTCTCGAACTCGCGCATGCGTTGTTCGGTCGGCACGCGACCCTTCAGTCCGAGCCAACCGACGACGACGCCGACCACGAGCAACACCGGCAGCGTGACGAAGTGCCCGAACGGCAGGAACGCCATCCAAGCGACGGTGAGGACGAGCGTCGCGGCCGTGCGCCACTGCACGCGGCCGGCGCGCAGCGCCCACGCGAGCACGAGCCCGACGAAGAGCAGGATCCAGAACCAGCGCGGGTCGGGCAGCCAGGCGGCACCCGAGCGCACACCGAACAACGTGGCAGCCACGGCCAGGAGTCCGGTCCAGACGAGCGGCTCGCCGAAGCGCGTGCGGCCGAACGAGGTCGTGCGCAGGAGCGTCCAGAAGCGCAAGGCGAAGAACACCGTCGCGAGCAGCGCCGCGATCGCGAGCGTCGCGTAGCTGAAGATCAGCGAGACGAGGTGCGGCGCGAACCAGTAACTCTGCAACGCCGGCGGCAAGTCGCGCTGCGCCGTCGACAGCGTCGAGCTGTAGTGGTTCGTCATCCACGCGCCGCCGAACACGAGGGCGACGAGCGCGTCGTCGACCGTCGCCCACGCGTGTCCGTGCGCGCGCCGCAGCCCGAGTGCGAGCTGCAGCACGACCATCGCGAACAGGAGCGAGGTCGAGAACATGACCAGCACCTCGCTCATCGTCTGGCTCGGGAAGTGGTTGACCTCCACCCAGCGCCGACCGACGGAAACGAGCCCGATGAGCGTCGCGCTCCACAGTGCAGCGCGCAGCACACGTGCCGCACGCACCTCACGCGCCGAATCGCGTCCGTCGAGCGCCGCGCGGCGATGGTCGAGTGCGCTCCACAGTGCCAGCGCGACCCCGACGAGGCACAGCACGTTGACCCAGCGCAACGCGCGCATCGAGTCGAGCAGCAGCGGCTCGAACGGGTTCAGACTGTCCAGCAGCGAAGTTGCGAGGAAGAGGTTCACGTGTGGGCGCCTCCGATCGACGCGCTCGTCGCGCGGGTCTTGTCGCGAGCGATCAGAACCGGTCGCACGAGGAAGGCGAACGCGGCGCCCGCGATCACGATCCACATGCCGGCCATCGCCAGCGGAATGCCGGGGTCGTACACGATGCCGATGCCGGAGTACTCCGGATCGCTGTCGAGCGCGTTCGACTGGAACATGCGGTAGCCCGCGTGCGTGAAGTAGTCGTTCACGCGGATCTCACGTGCCCGTTCGTTGCCGCGCGGCACCTCGCGCCAAGCGCCGGTCGCGTCGCGTTCGTGCACACGCAGGATGCTGCGCCACTCGAACGGGAAACCGGAACGGTTCTCGAAGAACTCGACGACGTAGCGCCCGTCATTCGGCACGTGGAGGCTCGCACCTCGATCAGCGCTGGTCGCGAGCTTCACGGTCGTGGACCTACGCCGCGCCTCGTCCAGCGGCCAGTCGATCACCTCCAGTTCCACGCCGCGCGGATCGCGTGCATAGAAGTCCGCATGCCAACCGTCGGCCCGCTCGGTGGGCGGCAGGAACTCGACCTTCGGTTCGGCGACGAGGTCCGTGAACACACCTTCGACGACCACCGGCATCCCGCCCTCGAAGGGCAGCGGCTGACCGAGCACGAACGGGCGCTCCACACCGTCCTGTGAGACGAGGCGCGGCGCCGCGCCGTCGTCGAACCACAGCACGTGCCGCGGCGGCCCCGGGCAGGTCCAGTCGTTCCACTCCAGTTCGAGCACGAGGTCCTCGAACGCGTAACCGGCGGTGAGTCCGCGAGCGAGCGGATCCACGCCGCTCTCGAGCACCCGATCCTCGCTCTCTCCGTTCGCCGCGACGATGTGCGCGAACACGGCCGGTCGCACCGGGTACTGCTCGGACAGCGGGCGCGACTGCGGCACTTCGACTCCGGTCTGCGGATCGACGGCGTAGTCCTTCGTCGCCCGCTGGAAGACCACGCGCCGCCCGCCCGGCAGATCGACGAACTCACCCAGACGCACCGGCACGACGACGTCGACTTCGCGGCCGTTCTCGATGGCGCGCACGAAGACGCGCCCGAGCAGACCTTCGTTCGCCGGGAACCACGCGCGCGGATCGCCGCCGCGCTGTGCGACGAGGCGGAACGTGCCGAACACGTCCGTCAGACAAGGCACCTGTTCGGCGCCCGGAGGCGCCGCCGTCAGGAACTCCGTGCGGCGTGGGAAGTCCTCGCCCGGTGCGGGCCGACCGCGCGCGATCATCGCGCGAAAGTCCGGCAGGACGATGCGCGCGGCCGGCCGCGCCGGCGCGTCGCCGCGTTCGGCCGCCGAACGTTCCCGCGCGACGACTTCATCGGCGCGCGCGCGTTCGTGGAGGCGCTTCGCGACGAGTCGCAGGCGCGGCTCGAGAGCGCCGTTCTCGTTCTCCGTGAAGTCGAGGTCGATCGTGCGGCCGTTCCACAGCGTGTGGATCGGCAGTCGCGACGTGAACTCCACGGGTCGGCCGTCGGGCTCGAAGAACACGACCCGGACGGCGGGCCAGTCGCGGCGCGCGAAGCGTTCGAGCGACAGACCGAAGGGCATGAAGCGCAGGTGCTCCGGCCCCTGCATGTAGCTCTTGTAGAACGCGTCCTCGACCGGCGGGATCTCGCCGCGTTCGCGCTCGTACACACCGTCGCCGTCGCGATCGAGTCCGTCCGTGTGCAGGTGCAGGATGCCGCGCATCGTCGAGAGCCGCGACAGCCCGCCGCCCGTGAGCATCACGAGCATCCCGACGTGCACGAGGAAGAAGCCGAACTTGCCGCGCGTGAACCAGCGCTTCGGTCCGCCGTGGAACGTGTTCGCCGCGATCGCGACCGCGAGTACGCCCATCAGACTCGCGAACCAGAACGAGCGATAGATGCGGTTGAGATGGAGCCGCGTGCAGAAGTCGAACGCGCTTCGCAGCGCGGCCTCGTGTCGCGCTCCGAAGGCCACGATCGCGTCCGTCTTGGCTTGTCCGGAGAACGTCGCGGACATCTGCTTGCGACGGTTCTCGCTCTCCTCGAAGCCGTAGCGGCGTCCGAAGGCGTCGAGACCCGCGAGCGCCTGCGGCGGCAGTTCCGGTTCCGGCAGGCCGACGCCGTACAGGTGGTCGAGGTGGAAGAGGAAGTACGAGACCGCCCACTGGAACGACTCGAAGTGCTCCTGGTGGTTCGAGTCCGGGACACCCGGCGCGTCCACGCGCACGAGTGGATCGTCGGGCGGATCGATCTGCGGCACGACCACGCCGATCGCGACCGCGAGGATCGAGAGTGCGACCAGCGACACTCCGACGGTCATCGAGCGGAAGAACTGCACGAACTGCGTTCGGCGCAACCACGCGAACACCGCGAACGCGGCCACGAAGACGAAGTAGGCGCCGTCGCGCAGGACGTTCCGCCCGCCGGCCCAGGTCGTCTCGAGCGTCGCGCCGGGAAGCGCCAGCAACGCATCGAACACTCCACGCGTCTCCCGCAGATCGCGGTACACGTGCCAGTGGTCGGCAGCGACGACGAGCCCGAGCTGCCCGCAGCCGACGAGCAGAAGGACACACAGTGCGGCCGTGCCGAAGCCGACGGCCAGCGGTCGACGCATTGTTGCCGGAGCGCCGCGGCGCGCCTCGTCGGTCGGCGGCGGCTGGCGCAGTTCGGTGTTCGTCGCCATCTCTCGCTTCGGTCGTGTGGGGAGTCCGGCGGCCCGTGGCGACGCGCGATCGCCGTCGTCAGGACGTGCGCTTCAGCACGAAGGTCGTCACGTCATGCAACGCCTGGCGAGCGGCGGACGGTTGGAGCGCCGCGAGTCGCGCGCGCGCGTGGGCCAGCAGCTCACGCGCCAACTCGAGCGTCGCATCGACACCCGGTTGCACGTCGACGATGCTCTTCAGCGCCGTCGCGCGATCGTCGACGTTCGGCAGCGTGAACGCGTCGCGGATGCGCGCGCGCGACGCAGCGTCCGCACGTTGGTAGACGAACCAGACCGGCAGCGTGATCTTGCCGTCCTGGACGTCGGTGCCGACCGATTTGCCGAGCACCGCCTCGTCGCCGACGATGTCGAGACAGTCGTCGACGAGTTGGAAGGCGAGTCCGAGCTCCCGGCCGAAGCTCGCCATCGTCTCGCCGAGTTCGACCGCGCCGCCCGGGTAGCGCGCTCCGAGTTCACAGGCCGCCGAATACAGACTGGCGGTCTTCGCCGACGCGATCGACAGCAGCGCCTCGCGCGTGACGTCGAAGTCGTAGCGGCGCGAGCTCTGCTCGATCTCCCCCACGCACAACGTGCGCGTCGTGTCGGCCAGCAGCCGACTGCACAGACGCGAGCTGAGGGTCGTGCTCAGCGCGAACGCCCGCGCGTACAGGAAATCGCCGAGCAGCACCGCGATCTGGTTGTCCCAGCGCTGATTGACACACGCGACCCGCCGACGCACTTGCGCGCCGTCGAGGATGTCGTCGTGCACGAGCGTCGCGAGGTGGATCATCTCCACGACCGCCGCGACGGACGGGTGTTCGGCCGTGTACGTGCCGCAGGCCTTGGCCGACAGCAGCACGAGCGACGCGCGCAGTTGCTTGCCGCGGAAGCGCGCCACGTGCCCGGTCATGTCGCGGACGGAGTCGGACGCGTCTTCGAGCTGTTCGGCGAGCACGGCGCGCATCGCCTCGAGTTCACTCTCGACCGGCTCGAACAGGGCGGCGAGGTCGATGGAGGGTTGGCTCATGGGCGGGATGCTCCGGGGCGCGGTGCAGGACTCGCACACGCGAGTTCCTGCGGCGAATTGGCGTTCGCAGCGGGGTCGTGGGCGGAGGCGGACGAGCTCTCCCGATCGACATGGGCCACACACACGTGTGAATCGAGCGCCCCGTCACCGTCAGCGCGGGCGGCCGCCGCGTGTGTTCCATGAGTGCGCAAAGGCGCGCCGTGGAAGGCGACGAGGCGACGCTCTCCACGCTCGATCGCCGCCGTCACCGCGGGCAGCACGTCGATGCGATGACACGCGAGCAACGGATGTTCACCGCCGGCGTCGCGCCAGAGCACGACATGGGCGCCGGTCGACCGCGCGCGTTCGATCAGTCGATCGAGCGTGGCCACGTCCAGGTTGGGCAGATCGCACGCGACGGCGACGAGATGCGTGGCGCCGTCGACGCGCGCCGCCGCGGCGAGTGCCGCTTCGAGGCCGGCGAGCGGTCCGATACCCGCGGCGCGATCGAGGACGACCTGAGCACGTCCGGCGAGGAGTCCCGCGTACCGCGGCGCGGCGCCGGTGGCGGCGAACACGCGGGCACAGCGACGCTCGAGCACGTCGAGTGTGCGTTCGAGCAACGTCGTCCCGCCCACGACGGCCAGGGCTTTGTCGCTCCCGAAGCGCCGACTCTCGCCGCCGCACACGACGACGCCGCACACGAGACCCGAGGTCGTTCGAGGGGCTTCGCCGCGCCCGTTGCGCTCACCGCGCTCGGCGGTCATCAGGGCAGCTCCTTCTTCGCTCCCTTCTCGTCAGCGCCCGCTTCGAGTCGTTCCTCGTCCTTGAGGCCCTTCTTGAACTGGCTGATGGAGGAGCCGGCCGCCCGCGCGAGCTCGGGCAACTTGCGCGCGCCGAACAGCAGCACGAGGAGACCGCCGATCACGAGGATCTCGGTCCAACCGATCATCGCCAAGGTCGTCATGTCGTCCTCTGCGTCGAGGCCCGCCGGGCCTGTCCGTGTGCACGCGCGCCGACCCACGATGGGCGAGTCCGACGCAACCCGCGCCTCGAGCCGCTCCGCACACACCCGCGGAACGCAGCTCTCGGCGGCGCGGATCATAGAGGATCGCGAGCCGATTCGCCCTCGTGAGCCACATCGGCGGCGCGCCGATCGATGCGTCGCTGCACACGCGGATGGAGCGGCGGTACGTCGGCGCCGCGGGCCGCGAGCGTGCCCTCCGCCTTCGGGCCGACACGCGGCCCGACACCGACCGCGAGCCCCACGGCTCGCAGATGCACACGCACGCGCGTCGCCGCGCTGTAGGTCGACAGCACGGCCCCGCTCGACATGCGGTGCGCGACAGCGCCCAGGAAGGCGGACTCCCAGAGCGGCGCGTCGACGTCCGGCGAGAACGGGTCGAGGAAGACGGCGTCGAACGGGCCGGTCGGCGGCGCATCGAGCAGTGTGCGCCGCGCGTCGCCGAAGCGCACTTCGAGCGTGAAGCCCTGCGTCACTTCGCCGCACCAGCGGGGCTCGCCGCTCGCGAGCGCGCGCGCGAGTGCGGCGCGCACGAGCACGTGGTGGCTCTCGAACGCGGGGTCGCCGTCAGGCGGCAGGCGCAGGCTGCGCGCGACGATCTCGCGATCGTGCTCGAGTGCCAGCACGCGCAACTCCGCGCCCGAGCCGCGGCGCAGGACGAGGCGCTCCCACGCCGCCGTCGTGTTGAGGCCGAGTCCGAGACCGATGTCGAGCAGCCGCAGGGGCCGCCCCGCGGTTCCGCGCACGTCCAGCACAGGCACCGGCCCATCGATGCACACGTCCGCGTAGCGCCGCCGGGCCTCCGAGCGCGCACCGAACGTGCTGTGGCAGTTCTGCCCGTGGCCGGGGCCGACGAGTGTGAAGCTCCCGTCGCCCGTGCGCACCGCGCCCAATTCGGGCGGGAGCGCCGGGTCGTCGTTCACTTCATCCATCGGCCGCGCCCCCCGTATCCTCGACGCGTCCGCCGCGCACACTCCGGCGAAGACCTTTCCATGCTGCGCTCCATTCTGCCGCTCGCTCTCCTCGCCTCCACGTTCGTGTGTTCGTGTTCGCAGACCGCGACGCCGGTGAACGCCGTGCCACAGGCGACGAGCGAGACGAACGCGGCGCACACTCCGATGAATCCGACGCCCTCCGCTCCCACACCCGCCGACCCGAGCCCCGCCGACGGCCTGGAGATCGCGACCTTCGGCGCCGGCTGCTTCTGGTGCGTCGAGGCCGTGCTCGAACAGATCGAAGGCGTGATCGACGTCACCTCCGGCTACATGGGCGGCGCTCTCGCGAATCCCACGTACGAGCAGATCTGCACCGGAACCACCGGTCACGCCGAAGTCGTGCAGGTGCGCTTCGATCCCGCGCGACTCTCGTTCGAGAGCCTCGTCGACGTCTTCTGGGACCTGCACGATCCGACGACGCTCAATCGGCAAGGAGCGGATCGCGGCACGCAGTACCGCTCGGCGATCTTCTTCCACGACGAGACACAACGGGAGATCGCGACCCGCGCGAAGGCCGCCGCCGCTCCGAACTTCGAAGATCCGATCGTGACCGAGATCACGGCCGCATCGACCTTCTACGCGGCGGAGGAGTACCACCAGGGCTACTACTTCGCGAACAAGGAGCGCAACCCGTACTGCCGCGCGGTGATCACACCGAAGCTGAAGAAGCTCGGCTTGAAACACTGAGTCGAGAGCCGCGCGCGTCGCTCGTTCGGACACGCGAGTCGCGCGCGCATCTCCGACAGGTCAGTTCGGCACGGGCGCGTCGACGCGCGGCGACTGACCGCGCAGGACGGAACTCTCGCCGAACAGTTGGCGCTGGTCGACCGCGGGCGTCCTCTCGAAGCGCGCCCGGTCGATCTGTCCGGACTGCGCATACGCGGTCATGGCGTTCGACCACGTGACCGCTTCGACGGTCGCTGCAGCGATGCCCTGTTCGAGCATGAGCGCCGCCGTGCGCGGCACGCTCAACGGATCGCTGATGCCCCAGTCGGCCGAGCTGTCGACGATGATCTGCTTCGGACCGTAGCGCTTGACGATCTCGCACATCCGCAGGCTGCCCATCTTCGTGTGCGGATAGATCGTGAAGGCGGCCCACGCGCCGCGCGACAGCACGTCCTGCACCGTCTCCTCGTTGTTGTGGTCGATGACGAGCTTGTGCATCGGCACCCCGGCTTCGGCCGCGACGTCGAGCGAGCGGATGATGCCGCGCTTCTTGTCGCGGTGCGGCGAGTGCACCATCACGACCATGTCGTGTTCGACGGCGAACGCCAGTTGGTGTTGGTAGGCCTTCTCCTCGGCCGGCGTGATCTCGTCGTAGCCGATCTCACCGATCGCGACGACGCCTTCCTTGAGCGCGAAGCGCGGCAGGATCTCGAGCACTTCGCGCGCGAGACCTTCGTCGTTGGCCTCCTTGCTGTTGAGCCCGATCGCGCAGTAGTGCGCGATGCCGAACTGCGCGGCGCGGAAGCGTTCCCAGCCCAGCAGCGCAGAGAAGTAGTCGACGAAGCTACCGACGCTCGTGCGCGGTTGGCCGAGCCAGAACGCGGGCTCGATCACGGCGCGAATGCCGGCTTTCGCCATCGCGTCGTAGTCGTCCGTCGTGCGGCTCGTCATGTGGATGTGCGGATCGAAGAAGCGCATGGCGAGTGGTGCTGAGTGACGAGCGACGTCGGTCGAAGTTGGTGTCAGTTCGCCTCGAGACGTGCGAACGCGGTCTGGTCGTGTCGGCCGGCGAGCGCGGCTCGCCCGACCTCGAGAGCGAGGGTGCCCGTCTCGCCCGCCAAGTGCGCGTCGAGCAGGTCGGCGCGGCGGCCGCGAGCAAGGGCCAGGTACGCACCGGCGCGACCGCTCTCGGGACCGGCGACGATCTCCGCTTCGAGCGAGTGCACAGCGCGTGCGTCGAGCGTGGAGCCGAGCAGCAACCACGTGGTCGGCGGAACCGTGCGACCGGCGCTGCGGCGCTCGTCGGCGTAGTCGAGAGCCATGCGCGCCGTTTCTGCGTCGAGGCGCGCATCCACGCCTCGAATGCGCGACAGCGGTGCTCCGACGAACAGTGCTTTCACGACGGCCTGGCGCCACGCGACGTCGTCGAACGCGCGCACCGGCAGCGGCGAATCCGTGGCGGCGGCCTCGAAGACGCTGCGCATGTTCGAGCGGCAACCTTCGGTCAAGCGCCACAGGAAGCGCTGCGGGGCCGGTACGAGCGGCAGCGCGCGCAGGAGAGCGCACGTCTCGCCCTCGTCGGCGTACTTGAACGCCGCGAGCAACGCCTCCTCGCCGCTCGGCCCGGCCAAACCGAACAGCGCGAGGATCAGTCGCACGCGCAGCGCGTCGAGGAGGGTCCAACGCTCCGGATCGAGATCGCTCGTGATCGCTCGACCGCGCACCAGTTCGTCGCCCGCCCACACGATCGCCGCACGTGCCGCGTGGCGCGAGGCGAGCGCCAGGAGTTCGCCGAAGCGTGCCGAAGAAACGCCGACGCCGAGCTCGTCGGCGGCCTTGGCCGTGAACGCGCGTCCGCGCTCGTCCAACCGTGGCGCGAGCACTCGGTCGAGGAAGTCGGAGGCGGCGCCGTTGGCGGACATGGGGGCGACAAGAATAGCGACGGCCGCGCGCCGTGTTCACACACGACGTGCGGCCGCAGGGTCCGCGGCGCCGGTGCGCCGGCGGAATCGTCAGCCGGCCTCGGCCGTCATTGACGGTCGATGCCGAGCTCGAGTGCCAGCGCGGCGTACGCCGTTCCCGCGGTGACCGTGTAACTGCTGCCGAGGAAGTCGCACACGCTGCCGTCCTCGCGCTGGCATTTGACGAGGTGCGGCCGCAGCTTGGCGTGGTACTCCTCGCGTCGATCCGCCGGCAGGAGCTGGATCACCTCGGCCGCGTAGTAGTGCGCGAACAGGTAGAAGTAGCCCGCGTTGGCGTAGTACCCCTCGTGCGGAACGGGCCGCATGCGCGCCACGTCGAGAAAGGCGTGGTGCTCGAAGAGCTGATCGAGGCCCCATTCGAGTCGATCGACCGTGATGACCGGGTCGCCGAGCACGAAGCGCGCCCAGTGGCAGACCTGGATGCGGCCGAGGCTGCCTTTGACGGTGTCGATGCTCTCGCCGACCGGCGGCCGCGGGATCGGATCGGAGGCGTTGTACTGGTACGCGCCGTTCGGGAGCGCGGCCCGTTCGAGCGCGCGTTTGGTGCGTTCGAGGTGGCCCGGATCCGTGATCCAGCCGAGCCGCCCACCGGCCGCGACGGCCGGTGCGACGAGCGCCGTGCAGAAGCTCGTCGCCCACTTCGGGCGCATGGTGTACGGCCGGTCGTCGTAGTAGGCCCAACCGCCCGACGGCACTTCGTTGCGTTCGAGGATGGCCCAGTGCTCGCGACCGCGCGCGGCGATGCGCTCACCCAGTTCGCCCTGGTTGAAGCGCTGGTCTTCCGCGAGGCGCGTGGCCGCGACGAAGGCGTAGAGCGCCGTCCACGAGTAGTCGACGTCCCAGTCGCTGCCGCGCTGCGGAATGCGCACCGTGAGGTAGTACTCGACGGCGCGATCGAGCGCGGCGCGGCGCTCCGGCGTCTCCGGAACGAGCTGGAGCGCCATGATCGCCAGCGCGTGGCTCGCGCCCTGCCAAGCGAGGTACGTCTCGACCGAGAAGCCCGCTTCGGCGAACAACTCGAGCGACGAACTGCCCCAGCCGCCGTCCTCGCGCTGCGTGCGCACGAGGAAGTCGATGGCGCGGTCGCGTGCGGCCTCGGCCTCCGCGATCGACATCGTCTTCGGGACGTCGGGGATCGCCGGCAGCGGTCGCGCTTCCTGCGCGGACGCACCTGCGGCGATCACGACCGGGCCGCACAGAACGGCGGCGAGTGCGAGTGCGGTGTGGGCGCGGATGTTCATGCGTCGACTCCGCCTTCGGCGCGCTTCTCGTCGAGTTCGCGCTGTTTGCCTTCGAGGTCGAGTTTCGTCTCGAGGCGAGCAACTTCGAGATCGTGGCGCGCCATCTGGAGTTCGAAGCGCGCGGCGTCGAGCTTCAGGGTCAGCTCCTCGCTCTCGCGCGGCAGTTCGACCTCGAACACCTGGCGCATCTCGCGTTCGGCGATCTCGAGTCCGCGGCGGCTGAACTCGAGACGCGCGCGGCTGCGCGACACGACGAGTTCCTTGGTCGTCGTCGCGAACTGATCGGCGTCGTACATCGCGATCAGTTCGTCGAGTTCCATCTGGTCCTCGGCGACGCTCTGGCGCGCGCGATCCATGCCGAGTTCCTCGTCCGCGACGCGGATGGCGCGTTCGACCTCGAACGTCGCGAGGTCGCGTTCCGCGTGCGCAACGGCAAGTTGGGCGTCAGCGACTTCGCGCTCGCCGCGCGAGAGCTTCGCTTCGGCCTCGAGCGTCGCGATGCGCAATTCCGTTTCGAGCTTGGCGATCTCGTACGCCTCGTCGCCGTCGTCCGACTTCTCAGCGCGCCCTCCGTCGCCGCGCGGTTCGCCTCCGGAACGGGCGGCATCGGTCGACGAGCAGGCTGCGGTGAGGAGGAGCAGGAGGGCGGCGATCGTGGGGCGCATGTCGTTGTGGAGGGGACGTTCGCGAGCCGTGGCTGCGGCTCGTGCGCCGTGCATGATGCGCGGTCTTCGAGACGGGCGGAAGCCCGGGCACGGGCGGGTCGCAATCGCGAGCGCACCCGCTACCCTCGTCCGCCGAACGCGGGCCACACGAGGGTCCGCGGCCACTCGCACCATGACCCACGGCACATTCCAGGTCCCCCATCCCGTCAACGAACCGGTCAAGGGCTACGCCCCGGGCAGTCCCGAGCGCGCCGCGATCGAGCGCGAACTCGCGCGCCAGTGGTCGACGGTGGTCGAGATCCCCGTCGTGATCGGCGGTGAGGAAGTGCGCACCGGGCAGACGTTCGACGTCGTCGCGCCGCACGACCACGGGCACGTGCTCGCGAAGGTGCACCGCGCCGGGCCCGACGAGATCACACGCGCCATCGAAGCGGCCGAGCGCGCCAAACACGACTGGCAGGCGCTGCCGTTCGCGGCACGCGCGGCGGTCTTCCTGAAAGCCGCCGACCTGTTGGCCGGTCCGTGGCGCGACCGCGTGAACGCGTCGACGATGCTCGGCCAGAGCAAGACCGTCCACCAGGCCGAGATCGACTCGGCTTGCGAGCTGATCGACTTCTGGCGCTTCAACTGCGCCTTCGCGCAGTCGATCCACGCCGAACAGCCGATCTCTTCGCCGGGATGCTGGAACCGCGTCGAGCACCGGCCCCTCGACGGCTTCGTCTTCGCGCTGACGCCGTTCAACTTCACCTCGATCGCGGGCAACCTGCCGACGGCGCCCGCGTTGATGGGCAACACGTGCATCTGGAAGCCGTCCGACACGTCGACGCTCTCGAACTGGTACCTGCTCGAACTCCTGCGCGAAGCGGGGCTGCCGCCGGGCGTGCTCAACTTCCTCCCGGCCTCCGGTCCGGTCATCGGCAAGGTCGCGCTGTCGCACCGGCTGTTCGCCGGCCTGCACTTCACGGGCAGCACGGCCACGTTCAACCTGCTCTACCGCCAGATCGCGGAGAACCTCTCGAACTACGTCTGCTATCCGCGCCTCGTCGGTGAGACGGGCGGCAAGGACTTCGTCTTCGCGCACCCGAGTGCGGACGTCGACGCGCTCGCCGTCGCGCTCCTGCGCGGCGCATTCGAGTACCAGGGCCAGAAGTGTTCGGCCGCGAGCCGCGCCTACGTGCCGAAGAGCCTCTGGCCGCGCGTGAAGGAGCGCCTGGCGGCCTTCGTCGACCAGATCGGCATGGGCGACGTGCGCGACATGAAGAACTTCATGGGCGCCGTGATCGACAAGAAGTCGTTCGAGACGCAGGCCGTCGCGATCGGCGCGGCACGCGCCAGCTCGAAGGCGCGCGTCGTCATCGGCGGCGAATGCGACAACGAACGCGGTTGGTTCGTTCGCCCCACCGTGATCGAGACCGACGACCCGCGCTACGACACGATGCTGCGCGAACTCTTCGGGCCCGTGCTGACCGTGTACCCGTACGCCGACGGAGCGCTCGACCAGACCGTCGAACGCTGCGCGAACGACTCGGTCTATGCACTGACGGGTGCGATCTTCGCAGAGGAGCGCGGTGTGATCGACGACCTCACGCGCCGCCTGCGCTACGCCGCTGGCAACTTCTACGTGAACGACAAACCGACCGGCGCCGTCGTCGGTCAGCAGCCCTTCGGCGGCTCGCGCGCGTCGGGCACGAACGACAAGGCCGGCTCGCGCATCAACCTCGAGCGCTGGATCAGCCACCGCACGATCAAGGAGACCTTCGCGCCGCCGAAGGACTGGCGCTATCCGTTCATGGGCTGACGTGCAGCGCGAGACGAGCGCCGCATCCCCTGGATGCGGCGCCGCGCTGGCGTCGCTCGCGTCAGTGCCCGCCGCTCGCTTTCGGCTTCGCGTTCCAGACACGCGTCGCGAGCACGAGCCCGATCGCCGCCATCGGCACCATCGCGATCGGCCAGGCCAGCCACTTCGCAGGATCGGTGGCCGGCCCGACGAGGTTGCCGGCCGCGTCGAACTGCTCACGCGGAAGGACGAAGCCGTACACGGCCGCCATGCAACCGGTGCCCATGTACACGAAGCCGTCGATGATGCCGACGGCCACGCCGACGTTCTTGCGGCCGCCGAAGTCCATGCTCGCCGTGCCCGACAGCATGCCGTGCACGCCGATGACGGCCAGCGACATGAAGACGACGAGCGGCCCGACCAGCCACGTCGCTTCGTAGCCGACGCACAACACGAGCGCGCCCACGAGCATGATCGCGTAGAGCACGACCGCGACCGGCCCGCGCCGCGAATGGAAGACGTGGTCGGAGATCGCGCCCGCGAACATGCCGCCCAGGATGCCGGCGCAGCACAGCATCACGCCCCAGTGCTGATTGACGAACGACGACTTGAGGCCGAGCACCGCGTCGGTCTGCTTCGCGAACGTCTGGTACCACTGCATGATCGCCTGACGCAGGAAGCCCGAACAGAACTCGATCGCCGCGATCGTCATGATCACGGGGTTCCTGAGCATGCGCGCGAAGACCTCGGCCGCGCCGAGTCGCTCACCGCTGTCGCCGGAACTCGCGTCGGCCGTGTCGAAGTCGCCGTGCCCCGCCTCGGCGGGCGAGTTGCGCAGCGTGAAGACGTTGACGATCAGGAAGACGACGAGCAGCGCTGCCGGCGCCGCGAACAGCCAGACCATGCCGAGACCGTTCTTGACGTTCGAACCGTCGGCACGAACCGTGTCGCCCAGGCTCTCGAGCACGAGGCGACCGACGTCGAACGCGATGTAGATCCCGAGTGAGATCAGGATGCCGAAGATGGCGCCGAAGACGCCGCGTTCGCGCACGTGGAACCAGGGCGCATTGACCTTGACGATCGCGACCGCACCGAAGCTCTGGAAGTACATGTTCGCGCCGTAGAGCAGCGAGAACACGAGCACGAAGTTCTCGATGATCCACTCACCGCCCGCGCCGCCGGTGACGACGGCATGCGTCGCCCAGGCCATCACTGCGTTGAACAGGGCGGAGCCGCCGGCCCCCATCAGGATCGAGAACTTGCCGCCGAGTCGGTCCGTGAGCGGCCCGTTGATCAGGAACGACGCCCCGTACACGACCGTGCCGACGAGGAAGATCGTCGCGAAGTCGGCGTTCGACATGAGCGCGCCGCCACTCACGTCGCGAACGCCCGAGAAGGCGTTCTTGCTGACGGTCAGGTTGTAGCGCCCCATGTAGAGGAACGCGTACGTCAGGCCGAGCGGCAGCCAGTTGAAGAGCCGGCGACGTTTGAACGCCGCGCTGTGTCCGACCTCGATGCGCGGCAGGCGCGCGAAGACGAAGCCGACGACGGCGAGCAGGATCAGGATGGCGACCAGCTCCTGTTGCACACGCGTCGCGGTGTCGACTTGAGCGAGGAGCGTCGTGAGAGTCGGCATCGTTTCGAATCAGCGCGAGGCGAGCGGGCGGACTCGGCGGGCTTCGTCGACGATGTCGACGAGGTCGCGGAGGTGCGGCGCGACCGCGTCGACGTGTCCGTGTTCGAGGTGACCGGCGACCCACGCCGACGGGCGCTGCGGCGGTCGGTGCACGAGGGTCGCAGGCGCACCGGAGGCGCCCGTGGCGCGCATGTGGAACGGCAGCGCGAGGTCCAGCGAGAACACGTCGCCGACGACCAGATCCGGTCGCTCCTCGTCGAGGATGCGGCGGTAGTCGGGGCGGTCGACGAGAACGCGTCGACCGCGCACGACGATGTGTTCGTCGCTGGGCCCGAGCGCCCACTTGCGCGCCAGGCCGCGCACGCGCACGCGCGCGCCGCGGTCGGGGCTCGCGTGGACGCCGCGCGCCGCGAAGAACTGCACGAGTTTGCTCGTGTCGGAGTTCGAGACGATCACGAGGTCGCAACCGCGCGCCTCGAGCGCTTCGAGGACGTCGAGCGCCTCCGGCAACAACGCTCCGACGCCCGGCACGGCGCCGACGGCGCGGAAAGCTCGATCGGCGAGCGTCATGAAGTCGACGCCCGACTCTCGCGCGAGTGCGCGCACGTACGGAGTTGCGCGCTCGTCACCGGAACGGCTGAGGGCGCTCGCGATCCCGCTCACCGCGAGGAACGGGTCCTCGTCCGCGTACGCGGTCAGCCGGCCGCCGGGAGTCCAGCCGTGTTCGTGCGGCTCGCTCTCGCTGTGGGCGCGGAAGAACTCGAAATCCTCGAGCACGTCGTGGAGCGCCCGCGCCGTCCGCTCGGCGAGTTCCTCGGCGAAGCGCACCAGCACGGCGCGCGCTTCGTGCTCGGGATCCGTCCAGACGCCGTCGAAGTCGCTGAGGATCTTGAACGTCATGGCTGCGGGGCGGCGCATGGTACGAGCCGCGCGCGGTCGCCGCGAGCCGCGCCGACGGCGCCCCGCAGTTGCATTCAGGTCGCGATGCTCGCCGCCGCGGCGCGCTCGACGGCGCCACGTCCTATGCTGCTCGCGAAGTGAACGCCGATCCGCGCCCCACCTCGTCGCAGCCCGAACCGACGGGCCTCGTGCTCGCACCGCAGATCCCGATCTGCCAGACCGCGCTGCCGCTCGACTGGTATCAGGAGGAGTTCAAGCCGTACGCGGAGGAGTTCCTGGCGCTCGAGAAGCGCGACGTCGGCAGCGTGCTGGCCTGGATGGATCCCTATCTCGCGCGCGCTCGCGACCATTTCGGGGACCAGCTCCTGTTGCTCGCCCACTTCTACATGGGCGGCGAGATCGTGAAACTCGTCGAGCACTACGGCGGCGCGGTCTCCGACTCCTACCAGCTCGCGCTCGCCGCTCGCGACAACCCGAACAAGAGCGTCATCGTCGAGTCGGCCGTGCACTTCATGGCGGAGTCGATCGCGATCCTGGCCCACGAGCACCAATCGGTCTGGATCACGAACCCGAAGGCCGGGTGCACGATGGAGATGCTGGCCAAGGACTTCATGGTCCTGCCGGTCGCCGATCGACTGCTCGAGCGCTACGGCGACGACCTCGTCGTCGTGGCCTACATGAACACGTCGGGGCGCCTCAAGGCGCTCAGCGGTCGTACGGGCGGCGCGACGTGCACGAGTTCGAACGCACACCTCGTCGTGAAGGACGCGCTGGCGACCGGCAAACGCGTCCTGTTCGTGCCCGACCAACACCTCGGGCGCAACACGGCCGTGAAACTCGGTCTCACCGAGAGCGACCTGTACGTGCTGCCGGATCCGTCGCGCGGTGCGATCGATCTGTCGCGCTCGTGGGCCGACATCGACCGCGCGCGTGTGATCCTGTGGGGCTCGGCCTGCGGCGTGCACACGATCTTCCGCCCGCAGATGGTCGCGTGGTGGCGCGAGCGCGGCTACCGCGTGCTCGTGCATCCCGAGAGCCCGCTCGAAGTGGTGCAAGCCGCCGATGGCTCCGGCAGCACGAACTACCTGTGGAAGGCGGTCATGGACGCGCCGCGTGGATCGAAGCTCGCCATCGGCACCGAAGGGCACTTCGTGCGCAACGCACGCGAGCAGGCGCAACTGCGCGGCGTCGAGGTCGTGCACCTGGCCGAGATCCCCGTCATGGGTCTGGGAGTCGGCGGGTGCGGTTGCGCGACGATGAGTCGCAACGACCCGCCGCACCTCGTCGGCCTGGTCGATCTCTTGCGAATGGGCAAGGCGCCGTCGATCAATCGCGTGCTCGCCGGAGACGCCGTCGACGAGCACACGATGCGCCGCGATCGCTTGGGCGCAGCGGAACGCGCCCAACTGATCAGCGAAGCGCGCACCAGTCTCGAACGCATGATCGCGATCGTCGAAGCGGCGCGCTGAAGCGCGAGCGACGGCCGGGCACTTCGCTGTCCGCGACTCGCGGCCGCGTCACAGCAACGATGCGAATCAGCCGCGCTCGACGTCCCACACGTGTGCGCCGAAGTGATCCCAGGGCAATCGCCCCTCGTCACACGCGGCGTCGGTGCTGAACTGCACGTCGACGAAGTAGACGATCGTTCCCGCGCGCTGCGGCATGAGGTTCTTCACGCCGTGGGCGACGCCGGGCGGGATGCGCACCAAGCGCGAACGTGAGTCTCCGAGCACGATGCGGCGCACGACGCCGCACGACGGCGAACCTGCGCGCACGTCGCCGACGACGAGCAACATCTTGTCGGTCGGCGGAACGAACCACACGTCCGTCTGCCGCTTGTGGAGATGGAAGGCCTTCACGGCCAGCGGCTCCATCGTCGAGAAGTTGATCTGACGCGCCTCGAAGCCCGCGAGCCCCGCGTGCCGTCCGCCGTCGAAGCGTCCGAGCTCGGTCATCGAACCACCGTCGTCGTTGAAGCGCGCCAGCTCGACGATCTCGAGGCCGCCGATGCCCGGGCGAGCCGAGTAGTCCTGGACGGTGTAGGCCTGTTGCGCGCTGTGTTCGAAGGTGGTCATCGTCTCGTCGGGGGGGGGCGGGGCGAGGCCTCCGGCTGCCTGCTCATCGGCAGCCGGGCGGGCGAAGTTGCAGGGGGTCGCGCTCAAACCTCGACCAGCGGCCGCGCGAAGGCGGCGTCGATGGCCGCGACGTCGTCCGGCGTCAGGTCGAGGTCGGCGGCGCCGGCGTTCTCGTGCACCTGAGCCGCGTCGCGGCAACCCGCGAGGACGGCGGTCACACCGGGGCGCGCGAGCGTCCACGCGAGCACGACCTGCGACCAGGTCGCACCGAGCCGCGCGGCGATCGGGCCGACACTGGCGGCGAGGGCGGCGTTGACGCGCGCGCGGTTGTCCGCGCGGAAGCTCGGGCGCTTGTTGCGCGCGTCGTCGGCCGGGAAGGTGCGCTCCGCCCCGACGCGTCCGCTGAGCAGTCCCTGTTCGAGCGGCGAGTACACGAGCGTCCCGACCCCGTGGGCGATGCACCACGGGAACACGTCGCGCTCGGCGTCGCGCTGCACGAGGCTGTACTTGGGTTGGTCGCTCGCGAGAGGTGTGTCTGCGAGTGCGATGCGCGCCTCCTCGAGTTCGGCGGCGGAGAAGTTCGACACGCCGACGTGCGCGATCTTGCCCTCCGCGCGCAGACGAGCGAGCTCCCCCATCGTCTCGGCGACCGGAGTCGTCGAGTCGCGCCAGTGCACCTGGTACAGATCGATGCGCTCCACGCGCAGGCGACGCAGGCTGAGCTCGCACTCGCGCCGCACCGAGTCGGGGCGCGAATTGCGGAACACGCGCACGCGATGGCCGTCGGGACCCGGCCCTTCG